>NZ_JAAFZA010000005.1 GCF_015356865.1 Catenulispora pinisilvae | reverse complement strand
TGTGTATAAGAGACAGGGCCAAGGGGGTGCGGCGGACTTCGTCGAAGTTCGGGTCGCGGTTGGAGCCGTTCACCTTCGTGGATGTCCAGATCTTCGAGAAGCAAGGGCGTGACCTGCACTTGGTCACCCAGGCTGAGACGTTGGCGGCGTACGGGGGGTCGCTGGTCGCCGACTATCCGGCCTACACCGCCGGGCAGGCGATGCTGGAGGCCGCCGAGCGGTTGAGTGAAGATGATGTGCCCGCCGTGCAGCAGTACCTCCTGTTGGTCGGCGGGTTGCGTACGCTGGCTTCTGGAGAGCACGCCGCCGGGCTGGTCCTGGACGCGTTCCTGCTGCGCTCCCTGGCCGTCGCCGGCTACGCGCCGTCCTTCGAGGACTGTGCCCGCTGCGGCGATCCGGGTGCGCACCGGTTCTTCAACCTGCCGGCCGGCGGGGTGGTGTGCTCGGACTGCAAGCCGTCTGGGTCGGTGGCCCCGGCCCGTGAGACACTTGCCCTGCTCGGGGCGTTGCTCGCGGGGGACTGGGGGGCGGCCGACGCCAGTGCCGACAAGCACCGGCGGGAGGGCAGCGGCCTGGTCGCCGCCTACCTGCAGTGGCACCTGGAACGCGGCCTGCGGTCCCTGCGGCTGGTCGAGCGGTGACCATGAGCGGTGATGAGCACAGCGGTGATGAGCACAGCTACGTAGAACGAGATACGTAGGACGAGATAGGTGGAGCGGTGAGACTGACCCGTCGGATCCTGGAAGAGCGCCTCGCCAAGCGGCAGCCGGGCGTCAACCGGGACCCCTTCCCGCACAAGCGCGGCGCGCTGCCGCCGGACATCCCGCTGGACCTGGTGCCCCGGCACGTGGCCCTGGTGATGGACGGCAACGGCCGCTGGGCCAAGGAGCGCGGCCTGTCGCGCATAGAGGGCCACAAGGTCGGCGAGGCCTCGCTGTTCGACGTGGTCGAGGGCGCGGTGCAGCTCGGCGGCATCACGCACATCTCCGCCTACGCCTTCTCCACCGAGAACTGGAAGCGCTCCCCGGAAGAGGTCCGCTTCCTCATGGGCTTCAACCGCGACACCATCCGCCGCCGTATCGGCGAGATGGACGAACTCGGCGTCCGCATCCGCTGGGCCGGCCGCCGCCCCCGGCTGTGGAAGTCGGTCATCGACGAGTTGGAGTGGGCCGAGGAGCGCACCAAAGACAACAAGCTCCTGACCCTCACCATGTGCGTCAACTACGGCGGCCGCTGGGAGATCGCCGACGCCATGGCCGCCATGGGCCGGGACATCAAGGCCGGCCGCCTGGACCCGGCCAAGATCAACGAGAAGACGGTCACCCGGTACCTCTACGAGCCGGACATGCCGGACGTGGACCTGTTCATCCGCTCCTCCGGCGAGCACCGCACCTCCAACTTCCTCATGTGGGAGTCGGCCTACGCGGAGTTCGTGTTCGACAACACCCTCTGGCCGGACTTCGACCGCACCAACCTGTGGCACGCCTGCGAGTCCTTCGCCGGCCGCGACCGCCGCTACGGCGGCGCCCTCACCAACGAGGAGCAGTTCGCCGCGGTCGAGCAGGAGCCGGAGTACGAGTACGACGAGCGCGCGTACGCGGACCCGGACGAGGCGGCGTAACAAAACGCTACAAACGCCGAGGGCGCTCCGCGATCATGCGACGACCGCGGGACGCCCTCGTGCGCATCCCAAGCTACCGTGCCGGGTCCGCGCCAGGCCCGCCTGCCCCCAGGTCAGGTCCTCGGGCCTTCAGGCCCCAGCCCTCAGTGGTCCCCGCAGGTCCCGAAGATCTCCAGCGTGTGCGACACGTCCCGGTACCCGTGCTCGGCGGCCACCCGGGCCGCCCAGCTCTCCACCACCGCCGGGCCCTCGACCTCGACGGTCTTGCCGCACTCCCGGCACACCAGGTGGTGGTGGTGCCGCGGGGTGGAGCAGCGCCGGTAGATCACCTCGCGGTCGCCGGTGCGCAGGACGTCCACCTCGCCGGCGTCGGCCAGCGACTGCAGGGCGCGGTAGACCGTGGTCAGGCCGACCGATTCGCCGCGCTGCTTGAGCAGGTCGTGCAGGTCCTGGGCGCTGCGGAAGTCGTCGACCTCGTCCAGCAGCGCCGCGACCGCCGACCGCTGGCGGGTGGAGCGGCCCTGGGCCGGCAGGCCCCGGCCGGTGTCGCCGTGGTGGTCGCCGGAGGTGTCTGCGGTACTCACTGTCCTTCTCCTAGCGGTTGGCGTGCGGTGCGTGCGGTCCGTGCGGTGCGTGCGATCTGCGGTGCGTTCTTCATACCGTCGTCGGGCGGTCGGCCCGGGGCGGCCGGCCGGTGGCCCGACGCCGATGTCATTGTGGCAGGCTCCGTCCGGTTGCGACCGCTTGTTCGGGTGTGGGTCCTTGCGCGGGGTCGGGTTCGCGCGCCCGCGTGCGGGTGCGGCCCCGGCCGCGGCGCAGCAGCCCGGCGCAGATGCTAGCGAGCAGGAACACCGCGATCGCGATCAGCACGATCGACGCGCCGGGCGGGGTGTCCGCGTAGTACGACATGGTGACCCCGGAGAACGCCGCGCCCACCCCGATCGCCATGGCCGCGCCCATCGTGGCGGCGAAGGCCCGGGTCAGCTGCTGCGCGGCGGCGACCGGGACCACCATCAGGGCGCTGACCATCAGCACCCCGACCACCCGCATGCCCACGGTCACCGTCACCGCGGTGGTGACCGCAAGCAGCAGGTTCAGCGCCCGTACCGGCAGCCCGGCGACCTTGGCGAACTCCTCGTCCTGGCAGACCGCGAACATCGCGCGCCGCAGCCCGAGGCTGACCAGCAGCACGCCGACGGCCAGCGCCGCGATCGCCCACACGTCGCCGGCCGACGTGGACAGGATCGAGCCGAACAAGTACGAGTTCAGGTTCGCGTTGCCGCCGGACAGCGAGATCAGCATCGAGCCGCCGGCCAGCCCGCCGTAGAAGAGCATGGCCAGGGCCACGTCGCCGCTGGCCTTGGCGCGTTCCCGGATCAGCTCCACGGCTGCGGCCCCGCCCACCGCGACCAGCACCGCGCCCCACACCGGCGAGGTGTTCGTGACCAGGCCCAGGCCCACGCCGGTGAGCGCGACGTGCCCGAGCCCGTCGCCCATCAGCGCCAGCCGCCGCTGTACCAGGTAGGTGCCGATGGCCGGGGCGGCCAGCCCGATGGCCAGCGCGGCCAGGAAGGCGCGCTGCATGAAGGGCAGGCTGAAGATGGTGTCGTTCAGCATGCGGGGCCTGCCTCGGGGCTTTCGTAAATGGGGGAAATGCGAGGGCTTCCGGAAATGCGGGGGCTTTCAGGGACACGCGGGCTTCGGGGAATCTCGGAGCCGCGGGAAATGCGCGGGCCGCGGACGCTCATCGTCTCCACCGGCGCGTGTCCCGGCGGAAGTTCCGGCGTCCCGGGCGCCTCGGCCGTCCCGGCGTGCGGATGGACGTGGATGTGTCCGACCTGTGCGTGCCCGGCGTCCAGCTCGCCGTGCTCGATCGGCACGCCGTCGTACCGGACGGTCCCGGCGCGCAGCACGACCGTGCGGTCGATGAGCCGGGCCAGCGGGCCCAGCTCGTGCAGGACCAGCAGCAGCGTGGTGCCGTGCGCGGACAGCTCCGCCAGCGTGTCGGCGAAGGCCTGCTGGCTGACCAGGTCCACCCCGGCCATCGGCTCGTCCATGATCAGCAAGTCCGGGCGGCGGGCCAGGGCCCGGGCGATCAGCACCCGCTGTTGCTGGCCGCCGGACAGCGCGGCCACCGGGTCGCCGACCCGGTCCAGCATCCCGACCGTGGCCAGCGCCTCGCGCACGGCGGCGCGGTCGCCCCGGGTGCGGCGGCTTATCCAGGTGCGTGGGCCGAGCAGGCCTGAGGCGACGACCTCGCCGACCGTGGCCGGCACCCCGGCCGCGGCGGTGGTGCGCTGCGGCACGTAGCCGACCCGCTGCCAGGCCTTGAACTCCGGCAGCGGAGTGCCGAACAGCTCGACCCGGCCGCCGTCCGTCGGATACAGCCCGACGACCGTCTTGACCAGCGTGGACTTGCCCGAGCCGTTGGCTCCCAGCAGTGCGACGGTCTGGCCGCCGGGCACTTCGAGGTCCACTCCGTGCAGGATGGCCCGGCCGCCGAGGGAGACGGTCACGTGCCGCGCGGCCACCACCGGCGCGACCGGTGCGTCGTCGGCCGGGCCGGTCATCCCGGCGATCATGCCGAGGCTGTCGGTCGCGCCGAAGTTCCCGGCCGCACCGAAGCTGCCGGCCGCGTCGGAGCCCCCGGCCACGCCGGATCCGCCGGCCGCCCCGGAGCCGGGGCTCCCGGCCGGGTGCCGGACCTCGCGCCCCATCAGGAACACCCCAGCGCACTGCGCAGCGCGGCCAGGTTGTCGCGCATGATCGACAGATAGTCCTGCTTCGAGGGGTCCTTGACCCCCTCGATCGGATCGAGCACCGCGGCCTTGGTCCCGGTGTCCGCGGCCAGCGTCCGCGCGGTCTTGGGGCTGGCCAGAGTCTCGAAGAAGACCGTGGTCACGCCCTTAGTCTTGATCAGGTCCTGGATCTTCGCGAGGTGGGCCGCGCTGGGCTCGTCGTCCGGGGACAGGCCGGCGATCGGGACCTGGACCAGGCCGTAGCGCTCGGCGAGGTAGCCGAACGCCGCGTGGCTGGTGACGATGTCCTTGCGCTGGCAGTGCGCCAGTCCGGCCCGGTAGTCGGCGTCCAGCGTCCGCAGCTCGCCGTCCAGCGCGGACTGGTTGGCCTGGAAGTCGGCGGCGTGCGCGGGGTCGATGTGCTGGAGCTCGGCCGAGACCGCGTCGGCGATCTTCGCGAAGTCGACGGGGTCCAGCCAGACGTGCGGGTCGGCGCTGTGCGCGTCGCCCTCGCCGAGGTCGCCGTGGTCCTCCAGGTGCACCACGGTGGCGGTGTCCAGGGCGGCCTTGGGCTTGTTCTGCGCCACCGCGGCGTCCACGGCCGGTTGCAGGCCCTTCTCGTAGATCGCCAGGTCCGCCTTGCTGACCGCGCCGACCTGGGACGGCGTCAGCTCCAGGTCGTGCGGCTCGGCGCCGGGCTTGGTGAGGTTCCGGACGCTCACGTGGTCGCCGCCGATCTGCTCGGCGAGGTGGGCGAAGGGGTAGAAGCCGGCCACCACGTCGAGCCGGCCGTCGGCGGTGTGCTGGTCGGACTGCTTCAGACAGCCGCTCAGGGTCAGCGCCGCGATCAGGACGGCGACCAGGCCGCCCACGCGCGCCGGGACCCCGGGCCGGAAACGGCGGCGGGGCTCGGCGGTGCGGAACGGCATGCCTCCATGGTCGCTGAAAATGAAAATGATTGTCAATTCTCATGATCTTGCACACGATCCGGGGGCGGTGCGGGCCGGTCCGCGGTGGATCGCGGCGGATCCGTCCGCAACGTCCTCCTCCGGCCGCCGCACAATGCGCGACCTGGGCGGGAAACCATTCCGAAACCGCCGTGGGAACCCGCTAAGCTGGGCCATCATCCGAAACCCGGCATCCGGCCGGGCTTCGCCACCGTGGATGCGGTGGCAACAAGAAAGAGAGCGACTGTGGCCGCCGACAAGATCGAGACCATCGTCCGGCTCGCGAAGAGCCGAGGCTTCGTCTTCCCCTCCAGCGAGATCTACGGCGGTACGCGTGCCGCCTACGACTACGGGCCGCTCGGCGTGGAGCTGAAGGAGAACATCAAGCGCCAGTGGTGGAAGACCATGGTCACCGGCCGGGAGGACGTCGTCGGCCTGGACTCCTCGGTCATCCTGGCGCGCGAGGTGTGGGAGGCCTCCGGCCACGTCAAGGAGTTCACCGACCCGCTGACCGAGTGCCAGTCCTGCCACAAGCGGTTCCGCGAGGACCACCTCATCGAGGCCTACGAGGCCAAGCACAACCGGGTCCCCGAGCGCGGACTGGCCGACCTCAACTGTCCGAACTGCGGCAACAAGGGCACGTTCACCGAGCCCAAGGTGTTCAACCTGATGCTCCAGACCCACCTGGGCGTCACCATGGACGAGGCGGGCCTGGCCTACCTGCGTCCGGAGACCGCGCAGGGCATCTTCGTGTCCTACAAGACGGTCCGCGACGCCTCGCGCAAGAAGCCGCCGTTCGGCATCGGCCAGATCGGCAAGTCGTTCCGCAACGAGATCACGCCGGGCAACTTCATCTTCCGCACCCGCGAGTTCGAGCAGATGGAGATGGAGTTCTTCGTCAAGCCCGGCGAGGACGAGACGTGGTTCGAGTACTGGCTCAACGAGCGCTACAACTGGTGGACCGACCTGGGTCTGAAGGCTGAGAACCTGCGCTTCTACGAGCACCCGGCCGAGAAGCTGTCGCACTACTCCAAGCGCACCGTCGACATCGAGTACCGCTTCAACTTCGGCGGCCAGGAGTTCTCCGAGCTGGAGGGTGTCGCCAACCGCACCGACTTCGACCTGGCCACGCACGCCAAGCACTCCGGTGAGGACTTCACCCAGCTGGAGCAGGAGACCGGCGAGCGCTGGACGCCGTTCGCGGTCGAGCCGGCGGCCGGCGTCAACCGCGGCATGCTGGCGTTCCTGCTGGACGCCTACGCCGAGGACGAGGCCCCGAACGCCAAGGGCGTGATGGAGGTCCGCAAGGTGCTGCGGCTGGACAAGCGGCTGGCGCCGGTGAAGGCCGCCGTCCTGCCGCTGTCCCGCAACGCCGACCTCTCGCCCAAGGCGCGCGACCTCGCGCAGCTGCTGCGCAAGAACTGGAACGTCGAGTTCGACGACGCCGGCGCCATCGGCCGCCGCTACCGCCGCCAGGACGAGATCGGCACCCCGTTCTGCATCACGGTGGACTTCGACACGCTCGACGACCAGGCCGTGACGGTTCGGGAGCGGGACTCGATGGAGCAGCAGCGGGTGGCCTTGGACCAGGTCCAGGGGTACCTCGCGGCCCGGCTGATCGGCGCCTGAGGCGCTGCTGACGTACTTGCTGTCGACGTACGAGCTACTGACGTACGAGCTACTGACGTACTGCTGAGGCACTACTGAGGCAGCAATAGGGTGGGCCACCGGGGACTCCGGAGGCCCACCCTTCATCGTGCGGCCACGAGACTCGCGCCGGTGGGGTCAACCGAACCCCACCGACGCCTCCCAGCTCAGTGGTGGTGCTTCTTCTGCTCCCCGGGCGGCGGGCACATGGCCGAGGCCCGGGCCATCGACTCCCCGTTCACCTGCCACTGCCCCTTCACACCGGTCGGCACCATGCTGTACTCGACCCGGTTGCCGAGGGAGTTCTTCGCCTGCAGGGCCTTGCCCGGGGTGTGGGTCGCGACGTTGCCGCTCACCACGCCGGACAGGTCCTCGCAGAAGCCCACGGTGGCCTGCTCGGGGGTCAGGTTCTCCACCACCACGTTCGACAGGACCGTGAAGCCCACCGGCTGGTGCTTGGTGTCGATCCACTGCTGGGCCCAGGCGTGGGCCGCCTCGTAGCCGGTCCCGGTCCAGTAGCGCTTCAGGTCCGCGGTCGCGGCCTGGGTCGGCTGGTAGGCCGCGGCGTACATGGCCTTGTACGCCTGCGAGGCGTTCCACAGCACGATGTGGTGCGTCAGGTCCTGGAACGCGGGCGTGGTCGCGTAGAGCACCTGGATCGTGTTGGGCAGCACTATGCCCGGCTTGGGCGGCGCCTTGTGGTGCGCGCTGGACTCGGTGTCCGGGCTCTGGCCGTTGGCCGCCGGCTGGTTCTCGGTCGACGGCGGCGGGATGTCCGCGGCGTGCGGGTTCGTGTTGCACGCCGAGATCCCGATCGCCATGAACACCCCCAGCGCCCCGGCCAGCAGGCCGGTCGCCATTTTGTCGCGCCCACGCTCCGGCCCCCGCCCCCGCGGGCCGTTCGCTGCCGCACCGCTGCCGCCGGTGCGGTTGCCTCTCACCACTTCTCCACTCACTCTCGCCCACCCGCTGTTCTGCTGTTCCAGCGGTCCCCCCGCCGGTTTCTTAACTCTTTCCTTATGACGTTCAGACTAACGGGCCGGTTGTCCGAAGGCCGACTGGAATATCCGAACGGGTGTCCCGTCGTGCTATGGGATCCTGGAACGGTGACTTCCCCAGACAAACCGAACCTCACTCTGGGCTCCCTGCCCGTTGCGCCGCCCGTGGTGCTCGCCCCGATGGCCGGCATCACCAACGTGGCGTTCCGCCAGCTGTGCCGCGAGCACGGAGCCGGGATCTACGTCTGCGAGATGGTCATGACCCGCGCCCTGGTGGAGCGGAACGAGAAGACCCTGCGCATGGTGACCTTCGCCGGCGACGAGAAGCCGCGCAGCCTTCAGTTGTACGGTGTGGATCCGGTCACAGTCCGCAAGGCGGTGGAGATGATCGCCGCCGAGGACCTGGCCGACCACGTGGACATGAACTTCGGATGCCCAGTTCCGCGCGTCACACGCAAGGGCGGCGGCGCGGCTCTGCCCTACAAACGCCGGTTGTTCGGCCAGATCGTCGAAGCCGCGGTCCAAGCCGCCGCCCCGGCCGGCATCCCGGTCACCGTCAAGATGCGCATCGGCATCGACGAGGAGCACCACACCTTCCTGGAGGCCGGCCGCATCGCCCAGGACGCCGGCGCCGCCTGGGTCGCGCTGCACGGCCGCACCGCGGCCCAGCGCTACAGCGGCGAGGCGGACTGGACCGCCATCAAGGCCCTGAAGGACGAACTCGACGTCCCGGTCCTCGGCAACGGCGACATCTGGGAAGCCGACGACGCGCTGCGCATGATGAGCCAGACCGGGGCCGACGGCGTGGTGGTCGGACGCGGCTGCCTGGGGCGACCCTGGTTGTTCGCAGACCTCGCGGCAGCCTTATCGCCGCGAGGGTCGGCGACCGACGAGCACAGCGCAGACCTCGCGGCGGCGTTCGCGGGCCGCACCGAGCGCAAGCTCCCCGACCTCGGCGAGGTCATGGCCACCATGCGCCGCCACGCCGAACTCCTGGCCTCCTGGCTCGGCACCGAGCGCGAGGGCGTCATCGACTTCCGCAAGCACGTGGCCTGGTACCTCAAGGGCTTCCCGGTCGGCGGCGACATCCGCCGCGGCCTGGCGATGTCCTCGTCACTGGCCGAACTCGACGCCTTCTTCGCCCGCCTGGACCCGGCCACCCCGTTCCCGACCGACACCCTCGGCAAGCCCCGCGGCCGCACCAACTCCCCGGGCAAGGTCACGCTGCCCTACGGCTGGCTCGACGACCGGGACGACGACACGGTGCCGGCCGGCGCGGAGATGGAGGACTCGGGTGGGTGAGGCGCGCCGCTTCAGGTGCAGAAAGAGCGCCGGGACCCTCCAGGCGGTCCCGGCGCTCAGTCCGGTGATCGAACGGCTCAGCTCTGCTTGATCGCCGAGATCTCCAGCTCGATCTGGATCTTGTCGCTGACCAGCACGCCGCCGGTCTCCAGGGCGGCGTTCCAGGTCATGCCGAACTCCTTGCGGCTGACCGTGGTCTTGGCCTCGAAGCCGATGCGGGTGTTGCCGTAGGGGTCCACGGTGGTGCCCAGGAACTCGACGTCGAAGTCGACCGGCTTGGTGACGTCCTTGACGGTCAGGTCGCCGCGCAGGGTGAACTGGTCCTCGCCCTTGGGCGTGATGCCGGTGGACTTGAAGGTCATGTCCGGGTACTTCTCCTGCTCGAAGAAGTCGCCGGAGAGCAGGTGGCCGTTGCGCTGCTCGTTGCGGGTGTCGACGCTGGCCACCTTCACCGTGGCGGTCGCGCTGCTCTTCTCCGGGTTCGCGCCGTCGAGGTGGATCTCGCCCTCGAACTCGTTGAAGCCCCCGCGCACCTTGGTCACCATGGCGTGCCGGGCGATGAACCCGACCGAGCTGTGTGCGACATCAAAGGTGTAATCGCCGGTCAGGGACGCGTAGTCGGTGCTCATTGTGGCTGCTTCCTCCTGCTGGGCTCGGAGCACGGGCGCCGAGGATCTTGATTGAGGCTTCAACTAACCTATCGTCCCCCACAGCACACCCTGCGGTACTTTCATTCCCCGCGATTCCCGGCGGGGTCCGCACGGGTGACCCGCCCCGCGCCCCGGCACCCCCGGGTGAGGCGGCTCACAGGAACGAAACGCTTGAATCGGGGTATAGCCCAGGCGAACACGCCCGGCCGACGCGCTACGCTCCGCAGCGTCAGGGCAGTGCGGCGGGACACCCCCTCAGTTCCGTCCCGTCGTCGCCGCGGTGTGTGCCACACAGATCAGTCAGGGAGTATCTGCGTGCCGAAGTTCGTGTACGACTTCACCGAAGGCAACAAGGACCTCAAGGACCTGCTCGGCGGCAAGGGTGCCAACCTCGCCGAGATGACCAACATCGGGCTGCCGGTCCCTCCCGGCTTCACCATCACCACCGACGCCTGCCGGGTGTATCTGGAGCAGGGCCAGGAGCCGCCGGAACTGCGGGAGCAGGTGTCGGAGTACCTCGACGCGCTTGAGGCGAAGATGGGCAAGAAGCTGGGCCAGGCCGACGGCCCGCTCCTGGTCTCGGTCCGCTCCGGTGCCAAGTTCTCCATGCCGGGGATGATGGACACGGTCCTGAACATCGGATTGAACGACGAATCGGTCCACGGTCTGGCCGCCCAGGCCGCCGAGGCTGAGGCCGGTGGACAGACGGGACGCTTCGCCTGGGACTCCTACCGCCGGCTGATCCAGATGTTCGGCAAGACCGTGCTGGGCATCGACGGCGAGCACTTCGACGAGGCCCTGGACACCGCCAAGCACGCCAAGGGCACGCAGAACGACCTGGACCTGGGCGCCGATGACCTGCGCGGCCTGGTCGAGGCGTTCAAGGCGATCGTGGAGAAGGAGGCCGGCCGCCCCTTCCCGCAGGACCCGCGCGAGCAGATGGACCTGGCGATCCGCGCCGTGTTCGAGTCCTGGAACGGCGACCGCGCCAAGCTCTACCGACGCCAGGAGCGCATCCCCAACGACCTGGGTACCGCGGTCAACATCTGCTCCATGGTCTTCGGCAACCTCGGCATGGACTCCGGTACCGGCGTCGCCTTCACCCGCGACCCGGCGTCCGGCCAGACCGGCGTCTACGGCGACTACCTGCAGAACGCGCAGGGCGAGGACGTCGTCGCCGGTATCCGCAACACCATGCAGCTCGAAGAGCTCGGCTCCCTGGACCCCAAGTCCTACGCCGAGCTCACCGCCATCATGGCCAAGCTCGAAGAGCACTACCGCGACCTGTGCGACATCGAGTTCACTATCGAGTCCGGCAAGCTGTGGATGCTCCAGACCCGGGTCGGCAAGCGCACCGCGGCCGCCGCCTTCCGGATCGCCGTCCAGCTGGTCGACGAGGGCCGGATCAGCTCGGACGAGGCCGTGGACCGGGTCACCGGCGCGCAGCTGGCGCAGCTGATGTTCCCGCGCTTCGATGAGAACGCCAAGGCCGACCGCATCGCGACCGGTATGAACGCCTCCCCGGGCGCCGCGTCCGGCAAGGCCGTGTTCGACTCCTACACCGCGGTCAAGTGGTCGCGCTCGGGGGAGAAGGTCATCCTGATCCGCCGCGAGACCAACCCCGACGACCTCAACGGCATGATCGCGGCGCAAGGCATCCTCACCTCGCGCGGCGGCAAGACCTCGCACGCCGCGGTCGTCGCCCGCGGCATGGGCAAGACCTGCGTGTGCGGCGCGGAGTCGCTGGACGTGGACACCAAGGGCCGCCGGATGACCGCGCCGAACGGCGAGGTGGTCGAGGAGGGCGACGTGATCTCGGTCGACGGCACCAACGGCGCCGTCTACCTCGGCGAGGTCCCGGTCGTCGCCTCCCCGGTGGTGGAGTACTTCGAGGGCCGGCTCGGTGCCGACTCCCCGAAGGCCGGCGACCTGGTCAAGGCCGTGCACCGGATCATGACCTGGTCCGACGAGCGCCGCCGGCTCTACGTCCGGGCCAACGCCGACACCCCCGAGGACGCCGCCCGCGCCCGCCGCTTCGGCGCGCAGGGCATCGGCCTGTGCCGGACCGAGCACATGTTCCTCGGCGAGCGGCGGGCGCTGATCGAGCGCCTGATCCTGGCCGGCGACGACGACGAGGAGCGCCAGGGCGCCCTGGGCGAGCTGCTGCCGATGCAGCGCGACGACTTCGTCGCGATCTTCACCGCCATGGGCGGCCTGCCGGTGACCGTGCGCCTGCTGGACCCGCCGCTGCACGAGTTCCTGCCGGACATCACCGAGCTGTCGGTGCGGGTGGCGGTGGCCGAGGCCCAGGGCGAGCACAACGAGGGCGACCTGCGGCTGCTCCAGGCCGTGCACAAGATGCACGAGGCCAACCCGATGCTGGGCCTGCGCGGCGTGCGCCTGGGCCTGGTCATCCCCGGCCTGTTCATGATGCAGGTCCGCGCGATCGCCGAGGCCGCGGCGCAGGTCGCCAAGGCCGGCGGCGTGGCCCGGGTGGAGATCATGGTTCCGCTGGTCGGCGCGGTCCAGGAGCTGGAGATCGTCCGCGACGAGGCCCAGCAGGTCCTGGACGAGGTCAAGGAGCGCACCGGCGCCGACGTCCGCAGCCTGATCGGCACGATGATCGAGCTGCCCCGCGCGGCCCTGACCGCCGGCCAGATCGCCGAGGCCGCGCAGTTCTTCTCCTTCGGCACGAACGACCTGACGCAGACCACGTGGGGCTTCTCCCGCGACGACGTCGAGGGCGCGTTCTTCTCGGCGTACCTGGAGCGCGGCATCTTCGGCGTCTCGCCGTTCGAGACCCTGGACCGCGAGGGCGTCGGCAAGCTGGTCCGCATCGCCGTCGAGGAGGGCCGCAAGGCCCGCCCGGAGCTGAAGCTCGGCGTCTGCGGCGAGCACGGCGGCGACCCGGACTCGGTGCACTTCTTCCACGAGGTGGGGCTGGACTACGTGTCCTGCTCGCCGTTCCGCGTGCCGGTGGCGCGGCTGGAGGCGGCCCGGGCGGCGATCGAGTCGGCGGGGAGCGATTCCCGGTGAGGTAGGTAGTCGACAGTGATGCGGCCGGGTGTCCTTCGGGGCGCCCGGCCTGCTTTCATTCCGCGGCCGCTACTGGTGTCGCAGGTATCGCAGACCCCGCAGGTAGCGCGAGCGCAGACCCCGCAGGTCTCGCGGCGCTCACCGCCCCACATCCCCGTCGATCAGCTCCCGCAAGATGTCCAGCTGCCCGGCATGCCGCGCCAGCTCCTCGACCGTGTGTACCAGGATCCAGCGCAGCGTCCGGTCCTCGCGCGCCGAGACCGCGTCCAGGTCCTCCAGCGATGCCCAGAGTGCGTCGGCCCGCGCCGTCGCCGCGCGGTAGCCCGCCACGCACCCCGCGACGGTGTCCGTCTGCGCCACCTCCATCGAAGTGTCCGGGAACGGGTCCCGGCCGAGGAACGCCCACTCCAGCCACACCAGCTCCGCCCCGGACAGGTGCTTCAGCATCCCCAGCGGGCTGGTGCCGGACGGGACGCCGGGGCGGCGCGCGACGTCGTCCGGCAGTCCCTCGACCTTGCGGATGATCGCCTCGCGCAGGTAGCGCAGAAAGGCGAGCAGCGTCTCCTTCTCCCCGGCGACGACGGCGGGCGGGCCCAGATCGCTCATGAGCGCAACGCTAACGTTCGCGTGGCCGCAGTGGGTGGGGCCTCCGTAGGCTGGACCAGTGGACCTCGAAGCGCACCGGGCGGAGCTCACCGCGTACTGCTACCGCATGCTCGGTTCCGTCCACGACGCCGAGGACCAGGTCCAGGAGACGCTGCTCCGGGCCTGGAAGGCCCGCGACCGCTTCGACCCGGCCCGCGCCTCGCTGCGGACCTGGCTCTACCGCATCGCGACCAACGTCTGCCTGACCGCGCTGGAATCCCGCAGCCGCCGTCCGCTGCCGTCCGGCCTCGGCGCGCCCAGCCGCGACACCGAGGCGGCGTTGCGGCCGGCGCTGGACGTCCCCTGGCTGGAGCCGTTCCCGGACGCCCGCTTCGACGCCGACGCCCGCGCCGACCTGCGTCTGGCCTGGATCGCCGCGGTGCAGGAACTGCCCGCGCGGCAGCGGGCCGCGCTGGTGCTGCGCGACGTCCTCGACTTCTCCGCCGCCGAGGTCGCGCAGCAGCTCGGCACCAGCGTCGCCGCCGTGAACAGCGCGTTGCAGCGGGCCCGCGCGGCGGTCGACAACCTCGGCGACGCCACCGACGTCCGCGAGACCCCCGACCCCGAGCGGCACGCCACCATCGAGCGCTACCTCCACGCCTTCGAGGCCGCCGACGTCCCGGCCCTGGTGAAGCTGCTCGCGGACGACGTGGTCATGGAGATGCCGCCGGTCCCGCTCTGGTACCGGGGCCGCGACGACTACGGCCTGTTCATGGAGCGCGTCTTCCGTATGCACGGTCCGGGCTGGCGCGCCGTGCCCACCACCGCCAACGGCCAGCCGGCGCTCGCCGCTTACGCCCCGACCGCCGCGGGCACCCACAAGCCGCACACCCTCCAAGTCTTCACCGTCGTCGGCGGCCTGGTCACAGCCAACGTGGTGTTCGCCGACCCGGCCCTGTTCGAGATTTTCGGCCTGCCGCGATGAGTCCGGCCGGTGCCGCCGGTATGTACAGGCGAGACACCGACCGAGAGGAACCCGTCATGAGCACCGAACCAGTCCGCTTCCTCTTCCTTTGGGAGCAGCCGACCGACCCCGAGGCCTTTGAGAAGCACTACCGCGAGGTCCACATCCCGCTCGCCCGCGAACTCCCCGGCCTACGCTCCTACGCCATCACCGACGACCCCCAGCCGGTCCGCGGCGAGCCCTACTACCGGATCGCCGAGCTGCGCTGGGACTCGATGGACGAGTTGCGCACCGCGTTCGCCTCCCCGGCCGGCCAGGCCTGCGCCGAGGACGCCACCGGCATGGCGGAGAACGCCGCCGCCCGCTCCATGATCCTCGGTGCGCCGCAGGAACTGTTCTAGTAAGAAGGACACACCGCATAACCACACCGGCCTAACAAGGACACACCGCAAACGGCCGCCCCGGGGACAACCCTCCCGGGGCGGCCGCGTCGTCGAGCAAGCCGCCTCGCCGCCGAGTCTTCAGTTCCTGTTGGTCCGCGCGGGTTACCGTGGGGCCGTGAGCGATGTGTACACCGACGCCGACCGACAGCGTCATCTGCCCGACCATCCCAGCAACAAGTGGCGGACGGCCTTCGAGCGGGACCGAGCCCGGGTGCTGCACAGCGCGGCGCTGCGCCGGCTGGCGGCCAAGACCCAGGTGGTGGCGCCGGGCTCGAACGACTCGGCGTACGGCGCCTACCTGGACAGCCCCCGCACCCGGCTCACACACAGCCTGGAGTGCGCGCAGATCGGCCGCGAACTCGGCAAGGAACTGGGCGCCGACCCGGACCTGATGGAGACCGCCTGTCTGTCCCACGACCTCGGGCACCCGCCGTTCGGCCACACCGGCGAGGAAGCGCTGGCCCTGGCCACGGCCGACTGCGGCGGCTTCGAGGGCAACGCGCAGTCGTTCCGGATCCTGGTCCGGCTGGAGGCCAAGGCGCTGGGCCCGAACGGGGAGCCCGGCGGGCTGAACCTGACCCGGGCCGCGCTGGACGCCGCGACGAAGTACCCGTGGACCCGGGCCGAGGGCCAGGCCCGCGGCACCGCGAAGTTCGGCGTCTACGCCGACGACGAGCCGGTCTTCGAGTGGATGCGGCACGGCGCGGTGCCCGGCCGGGGCTGTTTCGAGGCGCAGGTGATGGACTGGTCCGACGATGTGGCCTACTCGGTGCACGATCTTGAGGACGCGCTGCACGCCGGCTTCCTCGTCCCCAAGACCCTGCTTTCGCTGACCGAGCAGGCCGAGCTCTTCGAGCTGACCGAGATCCGCTACGCATCGGGAGCCAGCGCCCCCGAACTGTCCGACGCACTGGCCCGGCTGCAAGCCCTGGACTACTGGCCCGGCGACTACGACGGCTCGTTCGCCGCGCAGGCCGCGCTGAAGAACGCCACCAGCAGCCTGATCGGCCGGTTCTGCCAGTCCTCGGCCGCCGCCACCCGCGCCGCGGCCGCCCAAGCCGCCGGCCTGGACCCCGGCCAGGACGCCGGCCCGTTGACCCGGTACGCCGCCGACCTCGTCGTGCCGCGCGAGACCCGGCTGGAGTGCGCGCTGCTCAAGGCGATCACCGCGCGCTACGTGATGCAGCGCGACGACGCCCGCGAGCGCCGCCGCCGGCAGCGGGAGCTGGTCACCGGCCTGGTCGAGGGGCTGTCGGCGCTGCCGGAGTACCTGGAGCCGGCCTTCCACGCCTGGTACGCCGAGGCCGCCGACGACTGCACCCGGCTGCGGGTGGTCGTGGACCAGGTCGCGTCACTCACCGATGACGCCGCGTACGCGCTGAGCACACGACTCGGAACGGTCTGACACCCCCGATAAGCTTTCTCCGTGGCCGGACGGATCAATGACGACGATATCGAGCGAGTACGCAGGGCGGCCTCGATCGTCGATGTCGTCGGCGCCGTCGTGCAACTCGCCAACGCCGGCGGCGGCAACCTGAAGGGACTGTGTCCCTTCCACGATGAGAAGTCGCCGTCCTTCCAGGTCAGCCCGGCGAAGAACTTCTACCACTGCTTCGGCTGCGGCGTCGGCGGCGACGTCATCAAGTTCGTGATGGAGTACGACCACCTCTCCTTCACCGACTCGATCGAGCGCCTGGCGGGCCAGTACCAGATCGAACTGCGCTACACCGAGGGCGGCTACACCAAGCAGGGCGAGCGCAGCGAGCGCACCCGGCTGTTGGAGGCGCACAAGGTCGCCGCCGAGTACTTCGTGGACCAACTCGCCACCCCGGCCGCCGTCCACGCCCGCGAACTGTTGAGCTCGCGCGGCTTCGACCCGACGGCGATCGAGCGTTTCCGGGTCGGCTACGCACCGGAGTCCTGGGAGATGCTGGTCCGGCACCTGCGGGCCCGCGGATTCGTCGACAAAGAGATCCTGACCAGCGGTCTGGCCTCCGAGGGCCGGCGCGGCGCGATGGACCGCTTCCGCAACCGGCTGATGTGGCCGATCGCCGACCTGTCCGGCGACGTCATCGGGTTCGGCGGGCGCCGGCTCACCGACGACCCGGACACCCCGAAATACCTCAACAGCCCCGAGACCCCGATCTACAAGAAGTCCTCGGTGCTGTACGGCCTGGACATGGCGCGCCGCGAGATCGTCAAGCAGGAGCGCGCGGTCGTGGTCGAGGGCTACACCGACGTGATGGCCTGCCATCTGGCCGGAGTCCCGACCGCGGTGGCCACCTGCGGCACCGCGTTCGGCGAAGACCACATCAAGATGCTGCGACGGCTGCTGGCCGACCGGAACCAGTTCCTCGGCGTGGAGGTGGTGTTCACCTTCGACGGCGACTCGGCCGGGCAGAAGGCGGCCATGCGCGCCTATCTGGACGAGGACAAGTTCGTCACGCAGACCTTCGTCGCCGTCGAACCCAACGGGATGGACCCCTGCGATCTGCGGCTGTCCAAGGGCGACGCCGCGGTCCGCGAACTGGTCGCCACCCGGACCCGGCTGTTCGAGTTCGTGATCCGCGCCGAACTGGCCAAGCACAACCTCGACGAGCCCGAGGGCCGCATGCACGCCCTGCGCGCCACCGCCCCGATCGTGGCGAAGATCCGCGACGCGGCGATGCGCAGCGACTACACCCGGCAGCTGGCCGGCTGGCTCGGGATGGAGGAACCGGAGGTGCGGCCCGCGGTGCGCCGGCTCGTCGCGGCTTCCGGCGGCCGTACCGACGCCGCGGCCGCCGCCGATGCCGCCGGGGCCGGCGGTTACGGGGCCGGGGGCGGCCGTGGCGGCGACTGGAACGACCGCCGGGGGAATCAGGGCTCGAACAACCGGCGCGGCGGCCAGGGCGGCTATGGCGGCGGTCGCGGCCAGGACGGTCCCGGAGGCCGCGGTGGCGGTGGCGGTGGCGGCCGGGACGGCGGCTGGGGCGATCGCGGTGGCAACCGCGGCAACTACGGCGGCGGCGGAAACCGTGGCGGTTACGGCGGCAACGGCAACGGTAATGGCGGTTACGGCAACGAGCCGGCCGGCCTGTTCGGCGCCGAGGCCGCGACCGTTCCCAGTCCCCGCGATCCGGTCGCCGGCGCCGAGCGCGAGGCGTTGAAGATGGCGTTGCAGTTCCCACAACTGGCCGGCGCCACCTTCGACGGGCTGGCGCCCGAGGAGTTCACCGTTCCCGCCTATGCCGCGGTCTGCGCGGCGGTGCGCGGCGCCGGCGGATGTACCACCGCCAATGACAACAATTGGACCGGTCGCATCCAAGATCAGGCCCCTGATGACGCCATCCGCGGCCTGGTCACGGAGCTCACCGTCGAGCGGGTCAACGTCCGCGGCGCCGCTGACGAGCGGTATGTCGCCGAAGTCATGACAAGGGTGCGCATCCACACCGTGGACCGGCGTATCAAGGACGTGAGATCCAAACTCCAACGGCTGAATCCGGTTACCGGACAAGAGGAATACAACAAACTCTTCGGTGAACTGGTCGCGTTGGAGCAATACAAGCGTGGCCTGGCGGAAGTCTCATAACGGTCACGGTTTCGTGACCGGCGTGGAACACTGATCTTGGTTCAGTTTCCGTTATCTGGGATAGCTCAGCGGTACGCGGGGTAAGCGTGTGGCGAAGACGTCGCGAACCCCCCACTTGGAGCTTGTCGTGAACAGTGCTGTCGCACAGGGACCGGTGGCCCTCCTCGACACCCTCGCGCCGACCCCCCACCCGACTTCCTCGTCCGTGGCCGAACCCAGGACCGCAGTGGTCCTGGACGACCCGGAAGCCCTCGGTTCCCTGCGGATGCCCGGCCCGGCCGCACCGGAGATCGCAGAGCTCGAAGCGGTGCTGGAGGAAGAGGCCGAGACCGAGCCGGAGAAGGAAGCAGAGGCCGACCACAAGGTCAACGCCTGGGCCGATTCCGCCGGACCGGCCGGTGACCTGTTCCGGCAGTATCTGCGGGAAATCGGTCGGGTGCCGCTGCTGAACGCGGTCTTGGAGGTGGAACTCGCACAGGCCGTGGAAGCCGGTCTGTTCGCCGAGGAGAAGCTGACTTATGAGACCAACCTCAAGCCGCAACTGCGGCGGGAGATGGCCATCCTGGTCCTGGAGGGCCAGGCCGCCAAGCGCCGGCTGATCGAGGCGAACCTGCGGCTGGTGGTGTCCATCGCCAAGCGTTATCTGGGCCGTGGCATGTCGATCCTGGACCTGGTCCAGGAGGGCAACCTCGGTCTGATCCGGGCCGTGGAGAAGTTCGACTACACCCGCGGCTACAAGTTCTCCACGTACGCGACCTGGTGGATCCGGCAGGCGATGAGCCGGGCGCTGGCCGACCAGGCCCGCACCATCCGGGTGCCGGTGCACGTGGTCGAGCTGATGAACCGGGTGGTGCGCCTGCAGCGCCGGCTGTTGCAGGAGAACGGCGTCGAGCCCTCTCCGGACGACATCGCCGAGGTGCTGGGCGTGGCCTGCGAGCGGGTCGTGGAGGTGCTGCGCCTGGCCCAGGAGCCGGTGTCGCTGCACGCCCCGGTCGGCGAGGAGGACGACGTGGCGCTCGGCGACCTGATCGAGGACGCCGACGCGGTCTCGCCGGCCGACTCGGTCGCCGTGGTGATGCTGCGCGAGCACCTGGACGCGCTGCTGTCGACGCTCGGCGAGCGGGAGAAGCGCGTGGTGCAGTTGCGCTACGGGCTCACCGACGGCCAGCCGCACACTCTGGAGGAGATCGGGCGCACCTTCGGCGTCACGCGCGAGCGGATCCGGCAGATCGAGGCCAAGACCCTGGCCAAGCTGCGCGGACACACCTACGCCGACCAGCTGCTTGACTACCTTCGATGACGGTGGGTCACCCTCGGGTGACTGAATCGCTGCGAATGCCACGAAACAGTTGGCGCCGAGGCGGTTTCCGGCGCGCGGCGCATACGGCATGATCTGGCGTCATGCCGATCGTCGCGGGTATCGATTCCTCGCCCAGCACCACTCGAGTCGTCGTCTGCGATGCCCTCAGCGGGAAAGTGATGCGCAAAGCGGCGGTCGCCCACGCGGCCGCCGCCGACGACGACCCGCACGAGTGGTGGAACGCACTGGTCAAAGCATGTGACGGCGACATCCTGGACGGAGTGCAGGCGGTCGCCGTCTCCGGACAGCGTCAGGCCCTGGTCGCCCTGGACAACGCCGGGGGAGTGGTCCGCCCGGCACTGATGTCCACGGACTTCCGCGCCGCGAACTCCGCCGACGACCTCGTCGTCGAGGGCGGCGGTCCGGGCGCCTGGGCCGCCGCGGTCGGCTCGGTGCCGACCGCGGCCTTCCCGATAGCCAAGCTGCGCTGGCTGGCCCAGCGTGAACCGGAGAACGCCGCGCGGGTGGCCGCCGTGCTCCAGCCGCACGACTGGCTCACCTGGCTGCTGCTCGGCGGCGCCGCGGGCCCGGTCACCGACCGCGGCGAGGCCTCCGGCACCGGCTACTGGTCGCCGTTCTCCAACGACTACCGCACGGCCCTGCTGACCCACGCCTTCGGCCGCGAGGTCGCGGTGCCGCGGGTGCTCGGCCCGGTCGAGCCCGCCGGCGCCACCAGCGCGGGCGTTTTAGTCGCCCCCGGCACCGGATCGGCGATGGCGCAGGTGCTCGGCCTGTCCGCGGAACCCGGCGACGTGGTGATCAGCGTCGGTGCCACCGGCACGCTGTTCGCCGGCGGTCTGGAGCGGCCGGTGGCCGACCCCAGCGGCATCGTCTCCGGGTTCGCCGACGCCACCGGCGGCTTCCTGGCCATGACCCGCACCGGCGAGGCGATGGCGACGCTGGAGGCCGCGGCGAAGATGACCGGCGTGGATCTACAGACGTTGTCGCGCCAGGCGCTGGAGTCCACGCCCGGCGCGCAGGGCGTCGTGCTGGTGCCGCCGACCGCCGGCCAGCCCGGCTCGCTGACCGGGCTGCGGCTGGCCCGGATGACCGCGCCGAACCTGGCGCGGGCGGCCGTGGAAGGACTGCTGTGCGGGATAGCCGAGGGACTGGACGCGCTGGCCGCGCAGATGGCCTCGGTGGGCACGCCGCTGCGGCGCGTCATCCTCACCGGCAAGGGCGCGCGGCTGGACGCGGTGCGGCTGATAGCGCCGGCGATCTTCGGCGTCCCGGTCGCGGTCGCGGTCTCCGGCTCCTTCGAAGACGGCCCCGGCGGCGGGCTCACGTCCACCGGCGTGTTCGCCGCCCTGGACGCCACCGGCGTGCCCAAGCCCGGCTCCGGCCGGCCCACCGGCGCGGTGATGCTCGGCGGCAGCGAGATCATGGCGATCGGCGCGGCCCGGCAGGCGGCGTGGGTGCTGGCGGCCTCCACGGCCCCCGGCGGCGAGGCGCCCAAGGCTCCGCCGACGTGGAACGAGTCCGTGATGTTCAAGGACTCGCCGAACGCGAAGGCCGGCATCGGGGCCGGGGTGCGGGCGCAGTTCGCCGGGGCGCGGGAGGCGACGCTGGCATCCATGGGGGTCCTTGCCACGCCGCCTTCGCCGACGAACCCGACGAACCCGACGGGCCCGGCGCTCGCGGCACCCGGCGGGAATGGCGTAGGAAGTACCGTCCCGGCGGGCATACTGCCGCAGTAACCTGCGCTCTCCGCAGAAGGACAGTGCAAGGAGCGATATGCGTAGGTGGGGAACGGCCGACCGCAGGGGCTCGGCGGCCGTGCTGATACTGGGCTTGGCGCTCGCGGGATGCTCCACCGGCGGAACGGTGAGCGGCAGCGCGAAAACCGCGACGGGTAAGGACTCCGGCACCACGACCCCCGGTCGAGGTGGCGCGTCGACAGCCCCGTCGGTCGCCTCGGGCCGACAGGGCCTGCCGACCGCGCCGCCACCGCCGGACACCACGGTGTCCCAGGCCGACGCCGCGGCGGCGCTGAAGGCGTATCAGAGCACGAACAACGCCGCCGACGCCGGTCTGGACACCGCCGCGATGGCGAAGATCGAGAGCGGGTCACAGCTCGCCCTGGACCAGACCACCCTGGTCTACGACCAGGGAATCGGCGGCGACCGGGCGAAACAGGCCAAGATGCCGAGCACGTATACCAACCCGGTGTTCTACCGCGTTCCCGCCACCACCTATCCGCGCGGGTTCTTCGTCACGACGGACGCGGTGACCTCCGGCGTGGCCAACAGCTCGTTCCTCATGCACTTCACGCAGGATCAAGCCGGCGCGTCTTGGCTGCTGGACACCACGGTGACCCTGGGTTCGGGCCAGCAGTGGCCGGCGTTCGCCGTGGGTCCGGACGGGCTGCTGGACTACAACGCGACCCAGCAGAACAATCTGCTGCTCGCCCCGGCGGACCTGGCGGCCGCCGACCGGACCATGCTCGCCGACGACAACGCCGGTCAGCCCGGCTCGCCGTTCCTGAGCGACGACCCGACCACCGCCGAACTGCGCTGGATCCAGGGCATGACCGAGAACGTCGCCCCGGCGAGCGCGGCGCTGACGGTGACCACGGCCCCCACCCCGCCGCCGATCTACCTGCCGCTCAAGGACGGCGGCGAACTGGTGCTGTACGGAACGCGCCTGTCCCTGCGCATCTCGCAGTCCGGCCGCACCTTCACCTTCGGCGACGAGGGCTGGGCCAAGGTCGCCGGCTCCGACAGCATCAGCGACGAGTACACCGCGGACGCGCTGTGGATGGTCGCCGCGATCGACCCGCCGGACAAGGCGGCGAAGGTTCAGAAGATCGCTCAGTATGGCGGGCTGGTCGCCGTGCACTGAGGCTGTGAACCCCGCCGCGGTCCCGGACCGGCCCCGGTCCTGGGCTCTCGCGCGAGTCCTAACTGGTGGCGTTGCGGCTGTGAATCCCGCAGCGGTCCAGGACTTGCCGGAGCCGACCCCGGGCGCGTGCGGGGGCCGACTCCGGCGTGCTCATCTCGTCTATCTCAGGGTGCTTATCCCAGCGTCACTGTCGCGGCGCCGTCGGCCGTCGCTCAACCCGACATCGCGCAGCCGTTGGCGGAGTTGCTCCATGTCGGCTGCATCGCGAACGAACCCGTGGACAGACTGACCGAGCCCAGGTTGTACCAGGCGCACAGGTCGCCGTCCTCTTCACCGTCGCCGGCCACCCAGCCCGAGGAGGGCTGCGGGTCGGTCATCGACTCGGCGTACTCGTGGCCTTCCACAATGCTGAAGCCGTCGAGCTGGTTGGAGACGCTGTTCGCGCCGCAGCTGCTGCCGGCGTCCAGGACGTACGGCATGTTGGTGTAGGACACCGTGCCGTCGTAGTCGTGCCACGCGCAGAACCCGGAGTTCGGGAACCCGTCGGGGTTGGTCCCGGACGGGCTGAGCACCACGATCTGGGTGTCGTTGGTCGGCGTGATCCCGAAGTGCGACACGCCGTTCTCCGCCTCGGCGGCGATGTCCGACTGGGCGGCGGACTGCGGCGCCGCGCTGGCGTCGTCCACCCAGGTACCGGCCAGCACCGCGCCGTTGAACGTCGGGCCGGAGCCGGAGCTGTCGGTGTACTGGCTGGTGACCGTGGACCAGGAGTCCGAGCTGGTGCCCAGCCCGCTGAACAGGTTCTGCATGTAGCTCTCGACGCCGTTGGAGTCGCTGTCCCACTGGTTACCCCAGAATACGAGGTAGACCTGAACGTTGTGCTGCACCGGGCCGCCGCCGTAGTTCAGCGGACCGCCGGTGCCGCCGGACTCCGGCGAGAAGGTGTGCACCCGGGAGGCCGTCGACGCTGTCGACGCCGACCGCATCGGGACGATGCCGAACCGCCCGTGCGGCTGCGGCTTGTGGTGCTCGGCCTGTTGCGCGATCTGCGCCGTCGCCGACGCCGTGCCACCGCTCAACGCGGCCAGACCGACGGTCAGCGCCAGCGCGCCGAGCGCCGCCAGGCCCCGGCGGAGCCGACGCGGGGCGAGGTTCCGTTCGCTCATTCCCAGTACTCCATTCCGCCGCACCCGTGGAAAGGCGCAGGCAGGGGTGGGCCCGCGACAGGGTGACGGCTAAGAGGGATCCGGGCGGAGCGGGATGGTCCGCCCGGGTGGAGCCGGGGATCAGAGAGTTGATGTCAGCTCACTGAACCCACTGCGACGGACGGTAGCGCCGGGGGCTGGGGCGGTCGAGGAATGAACGGGTCAAAGATGCCAAGGACAGGTAAAGGCCTGTCCATTGCGTCCATCTAGTTGACTTGCGTCACTTACGACACGCGCGTCACATGGTGCCGGGGCGGAGTGAAGGCGAAGCCGATCGGCTTCAGCGTTGCGTCTTGCTGTCCGGTGTCGGTGTCGGTGTCGGCGTCGGCGTCGGCGTCGGACCGGCCGCGTAGACCCGGGCGAGGACTTCGTCCAGCGTGGGGCCCGGCGGCAGCGGGCTGCTCGGGTCCGGACCCGGGCGCAGTCCGTCGAGGAACACCCGGACGTGCCGCTCGGCCAGCACCTGGCCGGTGGCCGCGTCGAGGTGCGGCAGCGGCCGGCACGCCAGCGCCACGGTGGTGGTCAGGTCGGCGGCGGTCACGTCGGGCCGGATCGCGCCCTGGTCGCGGGCCGTGGCCAGCAGCTCGTCGAGCAGAGCGCCGAGTTCCCGCTGGATGGCCAGGGCCTCGGCGTCGTTCACCACCGGCCCGCCGATCAGCGGCAGCACGAGCATTTCGCGCTCGGCCACCAGGCCCAGCAGCCAGCGCTCGATCGCCGGCAGCGCGCCGTCGGGGGTCTGCCGCACTGCGGTCTGCGCGGCGTGCAGCAGCACCGTGTAGCCGTCGATCACGACCTGGCGGATGAGGGCCTCGCCGTCGGGGAAGCGCCGGTACAGCGTGGCGATGTTGACGCCGGCCCGCCGGGCGATCTCGTCCAGCGGCGCCGCGGTCCCGCGCTCCCGGAACGCGGCGCGGGCCGCGGCCAGGATCCGGGCGCGGTTGCGGGCGGCGTCGGCGCGCAGCTGGGGGCCTGTGCCGTCGCTGGGTGCGGCTGGGGTCATCGGTGCCCGCGTCCTTCCTCGATCCGGCCTCGATCTGCCTTGATCCGGTGCTGCTCAGAGGCTACGGCATGGCCTGCCGGAATAAGTGAAGGATATCCTGCGGTTAGTGACCCTCATGTATCGGAGCCCGATTGTGGATATGAACGTGCCGACCGTGGCCACCCCGCCTTTCGCCGACCCCGAGCCCCCGGTCCGCACGCGTGGCGGAGCACATGCCCGCCGGCCCATGGGTCCTCCCGGGTCCGGCCGGGCCGGGCGCTCAGGCGGTCCGGGCCCATCCGGCGGTCCGGGCCGCTCGGGCCGCACCGCCGGCGTCAGCCGAACCCGCCGAATCCTCGCCGTCGCCGGCTCCACCACCCGCGCCGTGTTCGCGCCGCTGGTCACCGCGCTGGCCATCTGCGCGATCTTCGTCAGCGTGTACCTGGCGGCCTTCCACGCCCCGGTCGCCCACGGCCAGCCGATCGGGATCGCGGCCTCGGACCAGGTGGCCGCGTCCACCCAGACCGCGATCGACCACATATCGCCCGGCGCCTTCACCTTCACCCGCTACCCGGACGCCACCGCCGCCCTGGACGCGGTCACCCACGACCGGGTTCCGGCCGTCCTGGTCGACGACGCCCAGGGCGCGCGCCTGATCGTCGCCGGCGCCCAGGGTCCGAGCCTGGTCCAGGTCGTGTCGACGACCGTGGCCAAGGCCGTCGGGCACCCGGTCGCGGTCCAGGACGTCGACCCGCTCTCGACTGGCGACACCCGCGGCCTGTCGGCGTTCTACGCGGCCTTCGGCGTGGTGCTCGCCGGGTTCTTGTTCTCGGTGTCCACGCATCAGGCCCTGCCGCGCATGCCGCTGGCCGCGCGCGCCGGCGCCACGCTGGCCTTCGCCGTCGTCTCCGGTGTGCTGGTCTCGCTGATCGCCGACACCGCGACCAAGGCGCTGCCGGCCCCGTTCCTCACCGTCGCCACGGTGATGGGGTTGCTGGCCTGGGCCTCGGCGTGCGCGGCCGGGATGTTGCTGCGGCTGTTCGGCAAGCTGGGGGTGCCGGTCGCCTCGATCCTGTTGCTGACGCTCGGCAACGCGACGTCCGGCGGCACGCTGCCGGTCAGCTTCCTGCCGCCGTGGCTGGCGCCGCTGGCCCACTTCATGCCGCCGGCCGCGGCGGTGCAAGGACTGCGCGGCGCGAGCTACTTCCACGACGCGCACCTGGTCAGCTCCCTGATGATCCTCATCGCCTGGGCGATCGGCTGCCTGGCTGTGCACCACGGCCGCGAGGTGCACGCGACCCGCCGCGCCCGGAGCGCCCGGAGTGCCGAACCGGTCCCGGCCACAGCAGTGTCAATGCTTTGATTCCTACGGTCGCGGCCGAGCCCGCCTTCCCTCTTTCACGTTCGCGTCATCTTCTCTATGTTCATAGGTCGCGTGCCGACCCGAAAGTGACCCGGCCGTAGTAAGTCGCTGGCTCCCCCTCCAGCGGCTGTCGGTACGCCGCCACCTTCAACCCCGGAGGAATTCGTGTCGCCTCTGACCCGCCGTACGTTCCTGGGCACAGCCGCCGCGCTCGGCGCGGCACTCGGCCTGGAGTCGCTGCCCGGCGCCGCCCCGCGCGCCTCCGCCGCGGCCTCGGCCACCGGCACCATCGCCGACGTTAAGCACGTCGTGGTGCTGATGCAGGAGAACCGCAGCTTCGACCACTATTTCGGGACGCTGCAAGGCGTGCGCGGGTTCGACGACCGCGCCACGGTCCAACTGCCCGGCGGCGCCTCGGTCTTCAACCAGCCCGACGGCAGCGGTACCCAGTACCCCTGGCAGCTCAGCGCCACCGGCGGCTCGGGCAGCACCACGCCGGAGCAGCTGGCGCAGTGCGACGGCAGCCTGGACCACGGCTGGGCTTCTCAGCACAGCGCGTGGGACGGCGGCGCGATGAACGGCTGGATCTCCGCCAAGAACTCCAACCGCACCATGGGCTACCTGTCCCGATCCGACATCCCGTTCCACTACGCCCTCGCCGACGCCTACACCATCTGCGACGCCTACCACTGCTCGATCCTGTCCGCGACCGGCCCGAACCGCACCTACCTGTGGTCCGGCATGATCGACCCGGCGGGGACCGCCGGCGGACCGGCCTACGACGGCGGCGACGAGTCCGGCCTGAGCTGGCAGACCTACGCCGAGGCGCTCCAGAACGCCGGAGTGAGCTGGAAGCTCTACCAGAACGCGAGCGACAACTTCGGCGACAACGCCCTGGCCTACTTCAAGCAGTTCGCCAACGCGTCCCCGTCCTCGGCGCTCTACCAGCGGGGCATGGGCTCGGTTCCGGCCACCACCGGCTCCACCCCGGACGACATCGCCGCCGCGATCAAGGCCGACGCGCTCGCCGGCACCCTCCCGCAGGTGTCCTGGGTGGTCGCCAGCCAGGCGTTCTCCGAGCACCCGGACGCCCCGCCGAACGACGGCGCGCACTTCGTGAACCTGGTGATCCAGGCCCTGGCGGCGGATCCCACAACCTTCGACTCGACCGTGCTGTTCCTCAACTACGACGAGAACGACGGCTTCTTCGACCACGTCCCGCCGCCGGCCCCGGCCGCCGGCACCGCCGACGAGTTCTACAACGGCGCCCCGATCGGCCTGGGCATCCGGGTCCCGATGATCGTGGTCTCCCCCTGGACCCGCGGCGGCTGGGTCGACTCCCAGGTCTACGACCACACCTCGGTCATCCGGTTCCTGGAGACCTGGACCGCGGCCCTGGGCACCCCGGCCACCTGCCCCAACATCAGCGCTTGGCGCCGCCAGGTCTGCGGGGACCTGACCGGCGCCTTCGACTTCGCGAACCCGGTCACCGGGCTGCCCTCGCTCCCGGCCACCGGCACGGTCATCGGGCAGGGCTTCTGCAACCCGCAGCCGAACCCGGGTCCAACCACCAACTCGATGCCGAGTCAGGAGGGCGGGACGAGGCCGGCGCGCGCTCTGCCGTATCAGCCCAATGCTTGGGTCGATCACATCGAGTATGACGCCAACAACAAGATTCTGGTGTGGCTCGCGATGGCGAATCAGGGCTCGCAGGCGACTTCGGCGACGCACTTCGCGGCGTATGCCAATGCTTATCGCGGGGGCGGGCCGTGGCAGTACACCGTTGCGCCCTACAGCAATGGCACCGATGGCAGCGCATCGGACTTCTTCAATGTCGGCGCGAACTATGGGGATGGTAAGTACGATCTGAGCGTCACCGGGGCGAACCGCTTCATGCGGCGATTCATCGGCGACGCCACGGCCGCCGGCAAGACCGCGGAGGCTTCCACGTATTACGCGGTCGCCTCGAACACCGGCAAGCAGGCGATCTGGTTCAAGATGACGAACACCGGCACCGCCGCCGTCACCTTCACGATCACCGCGAACCACTACCGCACCGATGGCCCGTGGACTTACGACGTCGCAGCCGGCGCCACGGTTTCGGACTACTTCAACGCGGTCGCCTACGCCAATGGCTGGTATGACTTCACGGTCACGGTGAGCAGTGACGCGTCGTGGAGTCGGCGGGCAATGGGGCACATCGAGGTCGGGGCTGCGAGCATCACCGCCTGAGCGCTGCGGAATCCGCCACGCCCGAGTGCGGGCGTGGCGGCGATCGGCGAGCGTTGGTGAGCGAGGCCGGTCCGGCGCGTCTCAGACGTCTGCTGCCGCGGACTTCTCGGAGGCGGCGTCGAGATCGGCCTCAGCGCCGGAGGCACGGGACCCGTCAGCCGTGCCGAGCGCCCCGGCGGCCTTCATGTCCAGCAGCACCATGGCGTCGTGGTCCGGGGTGCCGGGCTCGGCGCTGTACACCACGATCCGGGCGCCGTTCGCCTGGTTGACCTCCATCACCTCGTGGCTGAGGGTCATGGTGCCGACGTCGGGGTGCAGGAAGGTCTTTCGGCCGTTGCCGACGCGCCGGACGTCGTAGCGCTCCCACATTCGGCTGAACTCCGGGCTCTTGACCGCCAGCTCGCCGACGAGCGCGGCCAGTTCCGGGTCGTCCGGGTCGCTGCCGGCGACCGCGCGCAGTTGCGCGACGCAGTTGCGGGCCTTGGTCTCCCAGTCCGGCCACAGGCTGCGGGCCTGCGGGTGCAGGAAGGTGTAGCGGATCGTGTTGCGTTGCCGGGCCGGCCAGTCCGCCATGCCCGGGGTCAGATACAGGCCGCTCGGGTTGGTCGCGAGCATGTCGTTGGTGTGGCCCAGGAGGTAGGCCGGGCAGGGGCGGACGGACTCGAGGATCTGCTTCAGCGTCGGGCGCACTGTTCGCGAGGCTGCGGGGCGGGAGGGCACGCTGCCGCGTGCTGCCCGGGCCACTACCTCGCGCAGGTACGTCAGCTCCTCGGCGTCCAGGCGCAGTGCCCGTCCGAGCGCTTCTACGACGGCTGGGCTCGGCCGCGTTTCTTTTCCGCGCTCCAGACGGATGTAGTAGTCCATGCTGACCCCCGCGAGCGCCGCCAGTTCCTCGCGGCGCAGCCCCGGGGTGCGGCGGATCCGCTGGCCCGCCGGCAGCCCGAGGTCGGCCGGGGAGACGCCGGCGCGGCGGGCCCGCAGGAATCGGCCCAGTTCGGGTTGCTGCTCGTTCATGATTTCCAGGCTGCCAAGTCGGGCCGGGGGGTGGAAGACGCGAGGGGGGCCCTGTCACACCCCCGCTCGCGCACCCCTGAACAACGCGGCCTGCCTGTGGCGCGTGCGCTCTGGGACCTTGGTATCGCGGCCGTGTGACCTGCGGCCCGCAGAAGAGGGGAACCGAAGTGTCCATCACCACCAGTGGCCGGACCGGCCGCCGGACTGACGTGCCCGAAGCGGCTGGCTCGCGCGATCTGCCCGAACCGACAGAACTGCCCGAACTGCCCGAACTGCGCGGAGTCGCCGGGACGTCCGCCGCGGGCCGCACCGGCTCGCCGCGCCTCACCCTGTTCGCCGCCCTGCTCGGCTTCGTCATGATCGCCGTCGACGCCTCCGCGGTGAACGTCGCCCTCCCGGCCGTCGGCCGCGGCCTCGGCGGGTCCACCGCCGGATTGCAGTGGATCGTCGACGCCTACACGCTGATGTTCGCCGCGCTGCTGCTCTCGGCCGGCGCGTTCTCAGACCGCCTCGGTGCCAGCCGCCTCTACGCCGGCGGCGCCGTCGCCTTCACCCTGTCCTCCGTCGCCTGCGGCCTGGCGCCCTCGCTCGGCTTCCTGATCGGTGCCCGGCTGGTGCAGGGCAGCGCGGCCGCCCTGATGCTGCCGTCCTCGCTGGCCCTGGTGCGCCAGGCGTTCCCGGACGCGGCGGTCCGGGCCCGGGCCATCGCGCAGTGGACGATGGCCGGCGCCGCCGCCACCGCGGTCGGCCCGGTCCTCGGCGGCGCCCTCACCAGCTCGGTGAGTTGGCGCTCGATCTTCTTCCTGAACCTGCCGGTGGGGCTGGCGGTCCTGGCCGCGATGCGCCGCACCGCGCGCTCCGCGCGGCGTCCCGCTCCGCTCGACGTGCCGGGCCAGCTCGCGGCGGTCCTCGGCCTCGGCGCGCTCACCTACGGCGTCATCTCCGGCGGCGCCGACGGCTTCGGGCAGCCGCGGGCCTGGGCGAGCATCCTGCTGGCCGTGGTGTCCCTGACCCTGTTCGGGGTCGTCGAGCACCGTGCCGAGGAACCGATGCTGCCGCTGGGCCTGCTGCGCGATCGCGTCGTCGCGGTCTGCCTGGCGATCGGCTTCGTGGTCAACGCCGCCTACTACGGCCTGATCTTCGTCTTCGGCCTCTTCGCCCAGGACGTCCTCGGCCGCTCAGCGGTCGGCGCCGGCCTGGTCTTCATGCCGACCGCCGTCCTGTGCACGATCACCAACCTGCTGTCCGCCCGCGCCGCCGCCCGCTGGGGTGCCCGCACCCCGGTCCTGCTCGGCCAGCTCGCCTGCGCCGCCGGCCTGCTGATCCTCCTGCTGGTCAACGGCCACACCAGCGCCCTGACCCTGGCCCTGCTGCTGCTCCCGCTGGCCGGCGGCCTCGGGTTCGCAGTGCCCTCACTCACCGCGATGATGCTCGGCGGCATCGCCCCGGAGCGGGCCGGACTGGCCGGGGGAGTGCTCAACTCGTTCCGGCAGACCGGCGGCGCGCTGGCGGTGGCCGGGTTCGGGGCGCTGGTCGCGCAGCACGGCGGCTTCGTCAACGGCCTGCACATCAGCCTGCTGATCGCGGTGGTGCTGTTGGCGGTCACGACCTTGGCCACGCTGGCGCTGCCCAGGGTGCGGTAGTCAGGCTTCTGATGGTGCTTCGTTGCCGGCTCCAGGGTTGGTCTGATCTCGTTCAGACCAACCCTCTAGCCTTCAGCACGCGTCGCTCCAGCGGTACGAACAACACCTGGTTCACCGTGACGCCGACCGCCAGGATCAACATGATCGCGGCGAAGGCGCCGGCCATGTCGTTGCTGTCCTGCGCGTTCTTCAGCAGGAACCCGAGCGAGTGCCCAAGCTGCGCCGACTGCACGATGATCTCGGCCGCCAGCAACGACCGCCACGCGAACGCCCAGCCCTGCCGCAGCCCGGCCAGGTAGCCCGGCAGCGCGGCGGGCAGCAGCACGTAGCGCACCGAGGCCAGGCCGCGCGCGCCGAGGTTGCGGCCGACCCGCAGGTACATCGGCGGCACCTGATCGAGCCCTGATACCACCCCGACCGCGATCGACGGCACCGCGCCGAGCAGCACCACGGCGTAGAGCATCGACGGCTGCGGTCCGAAGAACATCAGCGCCGGCGGGACCCAGGCCACGGAAGGCAGCGACTGGAGGCCGGACAGGATCGGTCCGACTCCGGCGCGTACCGGCTTGAAGCGGCCGACCAGCAGGCCCAAGGGCGTGCCGATCACGAGTGAGGCGGCGAAGCCGACCGCGCCGTGCTCCACGCTGTGGCCGACGGCCGTCCACGCGTCGCCGCCGCTGAACGTCGCCTTGAGCGAGGTGAAGACCTCCGAGGGCCCGGGCAGCTTCCAGTCCGGCCAGATCTTCGCCAGGTACAACGCCTGCCAGACGGCCAGGATCAAGGCGATGGCGAGGATCGGCGGGTAGGCCGAACGCAGAATACGTATCAGCCTGCTGACTTCGTGCTCTGTCGTGGCGTCCAGCGCGTCGAGACCGGCCTCGACGGTCGCCAGCGTGTCGGCTGGCTCGGCGGTTCCGGCAGGCTTGGCGGTCCCGGCGAGCTCCATGGCGGCGGCGGCCTCGGCGGCCTCGGCGGTCCCGGCACCCGCAGCCGTCTCAGCGGCCATGGCGACTGATCTCCTGACGCAAGTGATCGGTGATCTCCACCGACAGGTCGGCGACGGCCTTGTCCTCGACCCGCCGCGGCTGCGGGATGTCCACGTACCACTCGTGCGCGACCCGGCCGGGCCGGCTGGACAGCAGCACCACGCGCTGCCCGAGCCGCACCGCCTCGCGTACGTTGTGGGTGACGAACACCACCGCGAGCCCGGTCGTCTCCCACAGCCGAATGAGCTCCTCGTGCAGCACGTCCCGGGTGATGGCGTCCAGGGCGGCGAAGGGCTCGTCCATCAGCAGGACCTTGCTGTCCTGAGCCAGCGCCCGCGCGAGCGCGACGCGCTGCCGCATCCCGCCGGAGAGCTGGTGCGGCCGCTTGTCATACGCACCGCGCAGCCGGACCAGCTCCAGCAGCCGCTCGGCCTCGGCCCGGCGCTCCCGCTTGCCGGAGCGGCCGCGCAGCCGCAGCGCCAGGTCGATGTTCGCCCCGGCGCTCAGCCACGGGAACAGCGCCGACTCCTGGAACATCAGCGCGGCCCGGCCGGACGGGACGTCGACCGTGCCGCCGGAGGGCTTGTCGAGGTCGGCGATCAGGTTCAGCAGCGTGGACTTCCCGCAGCCGGAGGCGCCGAGCAGACACACGAACTCGCCCGGCGCCACGTTCAGGTCGATGCCCTCCAGCACCGGGGCGCCGCCGTCGCGGAACGTCTTGCCGACCTTGGTCAGGCGCACCGCGGCTTCGGCGGTGACCGTGGTGCTTCCCGTTTCCGTCTCGACGGCGGCGGTCATGAGGTGCCCCCTGCTACTTTTGGCCCAAACCGGCGTCGGAGACGGCGCTCTGGCCGTTCTTCGTCAGCTCGGCGTTGAGGATCGACAGGTCGAAGATGCCGTGCAGATCGGTCTTCTTCAGCAGGTCCACGGCGACGGCGTGGTCCAGCGCGGTTTGCAGGGTGGACGCGTCGGGGTCGTTGGTGACCTTCTGCTCGGTGAACGACCGGGCGATCTCGGCGTCCGTCAGCGCCTTGCCGGTGAGCCGCTTGAGCTCGGAGTTCACCAGCTTCTGCGCGTCGGCCGGGTCGGAGGTGATCCAGGCGTTGGCGGCGATCTGGCCGTCGATCAGGGCCTTGACGGTCTCCGGGTGCTTCTTCAGGAAGTCGGTGGACACCACCAGGTTGGTGGTGGCGAACTGCCCGTTCGGCCACAGGTCCTTCTCATCGACCAGCACCTTCGCCCCGGCCTCGGCCACCAGCCGGGAGGCCCACGGCTCCGGCAGCCACGCGCCGTCGATGTGCCCGGCCTTGAACTGGTCCAGCGTGGTGGCGTTGTCCTGCGGGTCGACCGAGACGTCGCCGGTGCCGTCCGGGTTGGCGGTCAGGCCCTGCTGCTTGAGCCAGTAGCGCAGGGCGACGTCCTGGGTGTTGCCCTTCTGCGGGGTGGCCAGCACCTTGCCCTTCAGCTGCGCCGCCGAGGTGATGGACGGCTTGACCACCAGCTCCGCGCCGCCGGTCGTGGCGCCGGCGACGATCCGCAGCGCCTCGCCATGGGACTGTACGTAGGCTGACAGCGCCGACGAGGGCCCGACGTACGCGGCGTCCAACTGCCCGCCGAGCAACGCGGTCATCTCAGCCGGACCGGCGTTGTAGATCTGGGTCGAGAGCTTGGTGCTGCCCAACGCCTTGGCGAAGTCGCCGTGCGCCACGGCGACCATCGCGGTGGCGTGGGTGACGTTCGCGAAGTAGCCGAGCCGCAATTGCGAAGCCGCGGTTCCGCCGGAGGCCGCCGCGGCGGCTGACGAACCGCCCTTCGACGACGATGACGACGACCCGCACGCGGCGGCCGATACGGCGATCCCGGCGGCGATGCCCAACGCCGCGGCCGAGCGGATCAGAGTCTTGATGCGTATCACAGGAAGGCTCCCGAAAGGATCGCCGGGCAGGCCGGCGGGCAGCGGCTGAGGCGCTGCGCGAGAGTGGGGGGACGAGGAAGGATCACACCTGATCAAAGCCGGGGCGAACAGCAGGCGCTGGACAGCCGTCCGAAGTCGACGTACCGCCGACTGACTAGGGCTATTCCATCGCGGGACATGGCTAGAGAGTGGCACGGATTTCGAATTCGCGTCTATTTCCCGTCCAATATACGGACACTGAAAAGCGTTGGCGGGCAAGCATTTCTGAAGCAATTAGTTTCGGAGTCCGAATGTTTTTCCGTCCAACGGATCGCCGGCGGTCGCGGCCGGGACCGATCGGGGGGACGGCCCGCGCCGCGAGTGGGGCTGGCCCCATTCCAGGTGCCGCGGCCGCTCAGCAGAATCGATCACATGAAGCCCACGGCCCGACGTGCCGCAACCCTCGCCCTCACCTGCTCCGCCCTCGCCGCTTCGACCATCGGCGTCGTCGGCGGCGGCCAGGCTTTCGCCGCGAGCGCCCCGGCCTCCAGCACCACGACCGCGTTCCCGCCGCTGAACCGCGCCGCGCTCCAGGCCGCCATCCAGACCCGGCCCACCGACGGCGCCGCCGGCGCGATCGTCCGGGTCGCCGAGCCGGGCCAGCTCTGGCAGGGCGCCACCACCGACGGCGAGACCGGCCGGCCGATCCCGCCGAACGCGCACTTCCACATCGGCAGCATCTCCAAGACCTTCGAGACCGTCGTCATCCTGCAACTGGCCGCCGAGGGCCGGATCGACCTGGACCAGAGCGTCCAGCACTACCTGCCGGGCCTGCTGCCGGACACCTTCGCCCCGATCACCGTCCGCAACCTGATCACCTTCACCAGCGGCCTGCCGGACGTGGACGAAGGCGCCCCGGCTCTCACCGCCGACCAGACCATCGCCGACCGCTACGGCTACCGGACCTTCGACCAGATCATCCAGCAGACCCTGCGCCCCACCGGCCGCCCCTGGCCCGGCCCGCACTTCGCCCCCGGCACCGAGCAGGAGTACAACTCCCTCGGCTTCCGGATCGGCGGCGCGCTCATCGAGCAGATGACCGGCCACTCCTACCGGCAGGAGGTCACCGACCGCATCCTGCGGCCGCTGCACCTGACCCAGACCACCGTGCCCGAGGCCGACCCGGTGATGCCCAAGCCCTACCTGCACGGCTATATGACCGACGACGAGGGCGCGGCCGTGGACGTCAGCGAACAGGGCGGCGACCCGTCCAACATGATCTCCACCCCCGCCGACCTGGACCACTTCATCAGTGCACTGATGCAGGGCCGCCTCCTGCCCCCGGCGCAGCAGAACGAGCTGTTCACCCTGCCACTGAACAGTCAGGGCCAGCCGGTCCCGTTCGTCGGCGGCACCTCCTGCCCGAAGGTCGCCTGCTTCGGCGCCGGCCTGATGTCCACCCGGCTCCCGAACGGCGAGGTGCTGTGGGGCAAGACCGGCCACGACGACGGCTACGCGAACGGCATGTTCGCCACCCGGGACCTGTCGATCCGGGCCGTGTACTCGGTGTCCAACCTCAGCCTGGACTTCGGCGCGCCGACACCGTTGTCGAACCGGCTGATCGCGGCGGTTCTGGCCCCGGCGGTTCTGACCCCGGCTTCGTAGGGCGCGAGCCACGACCGCCGCCCGCATCGCCGGGCGGCGGTGTGCGCTGTGTGCGGCTCGGGTGGGCCAGCCCCCGACGAAACGGTCCGACCGCCGCATGCGAGACTTCCCCCATGCCACGCCGCATGAACTCCCTCCGCAGGTACACGGCCGTGGCCTCGGTTGCCGCCCTGGCCTTCACCCTGGCTGCTTGCGGGTCGGGGAAGAAGAATGCCGACAATCTTGGCTCGGTCAGCACTATTTCCGTAAAAGACCGCAAGCCTTTCCCGGAGCTTTCCGGCACCACCCTTGACGGCACCAAGCTCGACCTGAGCGCGTACAAGGGCAAGGTCGTCGTGATGAACCTCTGGGCGTCGTGGTGCGACGCCTGCCAGGCCGAGTCCCGGTACCTGGAAAGCACCTACGAGGCTTACAAGGACAAGGGTGTGCAGTTCGTGGGCATCGACGCCCGCGACGACTCCGGCCAGGGCCAGGCGTTCGTCAAGGACCAGCAGATCACCTACCCGAGCCTGGTCGACGGCGACGACGGGAGCCTGCTGGCCAAACTGGTCGGCATCACCTCGCTGGCCGCGCTGCCGTCCACGCTCATCATCGACAAGAACGGCGACCTGGCGTGGCGCGCGTTGCGGGGCATCGACTCCGCCGAGCTGTCGGCGGCGCTCGGCCCGGTTGTCGCAGAGAGCTGAGAGGCTGAGCTCAGGTCCTGAGCTGAGGGGCTGAGCCGAGCTGGGCTGGGGAGCTGACTGGGCTGAGCTTGGCTGAGCTTGGCTGAGGAGCTTAGCTGGGTTGGGCTGGGTTTGGCTGAGGAGCTGAGCTGAGCAGTTGGGCTGAGTTGAGCTGAGTAGCTGCCCTACTCAGAGCTCTGCGGCCCCAGTTCCTCCATCCGATAGCCGTTCGGGTAGCTCTGCGCCGTGCCGAGCGTGAGGTAGGGCTCGGTCCGCGGCGCCTTCCACGCCGCAACCGTGGCACGCACGCGTATCAGAGCACTGACAAGTATGCGGACCGGCAGCGCCGGGGCCGGCGCCCCGACGGCCTTGCGCAGCGCCGGTGTCAGCAGCGTGTCGGCGACCGGCCCGGCCAGCCCCTTGAGCCGGTCGGGCAGCCGGCCGGCGAACAGCCCGCGGGTGGCCGTCATCAGCGCCTCGGCGGCCGCGGTGGGCGCGAAGTGCTCGGCCTCGTAGGCGTCGAGGAGCCGCTCGAACCCGGCGTAGTCGGCCGGGATGTCGGTGACGTGCATCAACGCGCCCAGCCGCCGGTAGAACTCGACGGTCGCGGTGCGCTCGTGGCAGCACATCGGCCGCCACCCGGTCTGCTCGATCCACCGGGTCGGCACCACGACGAAGGTGGCCAGCACGTACCGGTAGTCCTCGGCGCGGATGTCGAAGCGGCGGTGGATCTGGCTCAGCCGCCGAACCCCCACCCGGCCCCGCTCCGACTCCAGACCGTGCGTGATCAGCTCGTACATCAGCAGCCCGGTGTCGTCCGCGCGCTTGCGCGTCCGCTCGGTCATCTCCCCGGTCGAGTACAGCAACTCGGCGATGGCCGGGATCCCGAACGTGCGGTAGAACGCCAGATTCAGCCCGAGCAACGTCTCCCAGCCGAACTCGTACTGCACGACCGTCCGGTAGATCTCCTCGTGGTCCGTGACCGGATCCAGGGTGCGGAGGTGCCGGAGGCGGGCCAGATCGCGGTTGCGCATGGCTGTGGACTCTACTGGCCGCGTGGCCGCCGCACTAAGTAAGGATCCTTATTTTCCGACGCGACAAGTCTTACGGATTGCGAAAGGCCCGCCCTCGAACGGTCCGGTCAGCCCCATCCCGTGGCAACGTCGGTCGAGCGCCGCGCCGGGGTGAGGCACCCCCCGGCGCGGCGTGACCGAAGCGATGTCCAGGAGGGGCAGGAGGGGCGGGGCGATGTCCGAAGGCTCGACCACGACCGGTGGCGTGTGGCCGGCGCGGGTTCCGCGTGCGGTGCGACGTGGCCGGGGGAGCGGTGCGGCGGTGTCGAGCGCGGTGCTGGTCGCCGTGATCGTCGCGGGCGTCGCAGCGTGTTCGAGCGGTGCGGGGAACGCCGGGGCGAGTGCGGCGGCCGCGCCTTCGTTGACGACGACCGGCACCGTGACCGGCACGACGACCATCGCCGAGCCGGTGCCTGCTTCGTCCGCCGGTGCCCCGTCGTCGAGCGCGGCGGCCGCGCCGTCGCCGCCGTCGCCGACGTCCGTCGTCTCGGTCGGGGCGGGGCAGCCGACCGGCTCGGCTCCTGGCGCCGCACCGAGTCAGAGCCCTCATTCGACCGCCAAGCCGCCGCCTCGTCCCTCCCCGTCGCTGTCGATGGGCCCGGCGACCCCGTTCGAGAACACGCACAGCGGCCAGTGCCTGGGCCGGACGTCCGACGTCCCGGGCACGCCGCTGAGCACAGCCGCTTGCGGCACCGCGGCGAGCCTGGGCTGGAGCATCGCCTCGGACGGCACGATCCGCGTCGGCGGCCTGTGTATGGACGCGGTGGGCACCCAAGGGGGCGCCTTGGTGCAGCTTGCCGGGTGCGGGACCGACCCCGCGGAGCAGTTCGTCTTCAGCGACGGCGAACTGGTCAACACCCGCGCCGCCAAGTGCGTCGACGACGAGTTCAAGGGAACGCAAGTCCGCCTGCAGCGGTGCGATGCCGGCACCGCGCAGATCTGGCGACATCTGTGAGACGTCCGGACAACGCGTCTGGATGAACGATCAACGAGGAGTGCGATTCATCATGAGCAAGAACTTCCGCCGCACGAGCCTGTCCATAGCCGCCGTCGCGTTCGGCTGTGCGGCCATCGCGGTGACTGCCGCCCCGGCTGACGCCGCGACCGCGGCCACTGCCAACGCGGCCACCGCCAACGCGGCCACCGCCAACGCGGCCACCCCCGCGTACAACGGCCACGGCTCCCACGCCGTCTTCGTGCAGACCGACAACACCGCCGGCAACCAGGTGGTCTCCTACCAGCGCGCCGCCGACGGCACGCTCACCCTGGCCCACACCTACGCCACCGGCGGTCTGGGCGGCGTGCTCACCGGTAGCGCGGTCGACCACACCGCCTCGCAGGGCGCGCTCACCTACGACGCCGCGCACCACCTGCTCTACGCGGTGAACGCGGGCAGCAACACGGTCTCGGTGTTCGCCGTGCACGGTACCGCGCTGACGCTGGACCAGGTCGTCTCCTCCGGGGGCACGTTCCCGGTCAGCGTCGCCGTGCACGGGGACGTCGTCTACGTGCTCAACGCCGCCGACGGCGCGAGCATCCAGGGCTACCGCGTGTCCCACGGCCGCCTCGAGCTCCGGACGGACTGGAACCGCCCGCTCGGTCTCGACGCGACCGGCACGCCGCAGTTCACCCACACCCCGGGCCAGGTCGGCTTCACCGGCGACGGCCGGCAGCTGGTGGTGACCACCAAGGCCGCGAGCAACGACGTGCTCGTCTACCGCCTCGGCTACGACGGCGCCGCGGCGCAGGCGCCGACCGTGAACTCCTTCCCCGGCACCGTGCCCTTCGCCTTCGTGAACACCGGACGCGACCAGATCGCCCTCGTCCAGGCCGGCACCAACTCGGTCGTGACCTACCGGGTCGGCGCCGACGGCACCCTGGCCCAGCAGTCGGCCTACGCCACCGGCCAGGCCGCCACCTGCTGGATCGCCCGCTCCGGCGACCTGCTGTTCGCCTCCAACGCCGGCAGCGCCACCGAGACGGGCCTGCGCGTCGGCACGCACGACGCCCTGACCGCCCTGGGCAACACCAAGACGGACATGGGCACCGTCGACGCCGCGGCCGCCGGCCACAACCTCTACGTCCAGACCGGCGCCACCGGCATCGTGGACGAGTACTCGATCGCTCCCGACGGCGCCCTGACCGCCATCGGCTCGGTCACCGTGGCCGGCGCGGCCGGCGGCGAGGGTATAGCAGCGAACTGATGCGGTAGCCGACAGTCGCGAACCCCGACACCCATCGCCCACGCCCCGACACCCATCGCCCACGCCCCGGCCCTCACCGACGGCCGGGGCGTGGGCGAATTCCCAGCTGATCCAGGTAGTTCCCCACTGGTCACCCGCCGCCATTCACCTACTATCAGCAATAGTACTGACCCGTAGCGCTGATGAGAGCCACCTCACATTCGAACGCCCTAGCGACAGGGTTCTCCGTCCTGCGAGGATCACGGCCACGCGATCATGAGAGCCCTCGTGTCGCGTCAGCGGGCGGCGTCGGGCGCTGCTCGTTCCTTCACATCGATGGGGAGCGGTGGAAGCGCGTGCGCTCATGGGCAGGACATCTCGTGCCTCGTGCCACGAACGGCTGGGCCGTCATCGGTTTCTGACTCCTCCACGAGCGGTGTCCATGCAGAACGAGTGGGGACTCGTTCGTAGGTGGGCATCGGAAGGGTCAGGAAGTGCGGGGCCGCTCTTCCGGGCGGCCCTGCACGTTTTAGCCCGCCGCCTACCAGGCCGCCGGGAGCGCGATCATCGAGTCGACGATCTCGCCACCGCTGAACTCCAGCTCGTCGCGGGCGACGGCCATCCGCAGCGTCGGCAGGCGCTGGAGCAGCATTTCGAGCCCGATGGTCAACTCGGCCTTCGCCAAGTGCGCGCCCAGGCAGTAGTGCGGGCCGCCGCCGAAGATCAGGGTCGGGGGCGCGTCCCGGTCGAAGCGGATGGTGTCCGGGTCCGGGTAGGCCTCGGGGTCGCGCAGGGCGCCGTTGTGCGGGAGCGCGATCGTCTGCCCGGCCCGGACCGTGCCGGAGGGGAGTTCGACGTCTGCGACCGCCCGGCGTAGCAGGGTGCTGTTACTCAGGCCGGTGAACCGCAGCAGCTCCTCGACCGCGGCCGGCAGCAGGTTCGGCTGGTCGAGCAGTTGCTTCCACAGTGTGCGCTCGCCGTCGAGCAGTTCGGCCAGGGCCCGGCTCAGGGCGGTCGCGGTGGTCTCGTTGCCGGCCGCGATCAGGCCGGTCGCCAGCGTTAGCAACTCCTGCTCGGACAGCTTGTCCGCGCCGTCGCGGGCCGCGATCAGGTCGTCGATCAGATCCTCGCCGGGCTCGGCGCGCTTGGCGGCGAGCAGCTCGGCCATGTAGGCCAGGAACGCGCCGATCTCCGCCCCGACCTGCTCCGGTGTCATCCGCGCGCCGGCGGCGAAGGCGTTGGACCAGAGGCGGAAGCGCAGCGCGTCGTGTTCGGGCACGCCGAGCAGCCGGCAGATGATGCGCACCGGGAGGGCGAAACAGTAGCCTGCGACCAGGTCGGTCGGCGGACCCGCCTTCTCCAGATCGTCGATCAGCTCGCTCGCGACCTGCCGGATCACCGGCTTCCAGCGTTCGGCCCGGCGCGGCGTGAAGGCGGCGGCGACGATGCGGCGCAGGCGCAGGTGGTCCGCCCCGTCCTTGTTGAGCACGATGTCAGGGTCCTGAAGAAAGCTCGGCTCGGCGGTCATCCGCGGCGCGTCGGGCCCGGTCAGGTCGTGGGACAGCAGCGGCTCGGCCATCGCCGCGGCCACGTCCCGGTAGGTCAGCAACAGGATCGCCGGATCGCCGCTCGGCAGCCGCACTTGCCCGAAGGGGCACCTCGCCCGCCGCTCGGCGTATTCGGCCGGGGGAGTGAGCGAGTGGCTGGGGAACGGAAGGGCCGGCAGGTCGGGTATGCGGTCGGTGTCAGTCATGTCTGCGACCTTTCCGATGAGGGGTCTCAACGCGCACCATGGATCCGGGCCACAGACTTCGTGGGACTCACCGTAATCAGAACGCTGTGATACGCAAGAGAGGTCCGATGAACACCGCGAACGTCGTCTCCTACCCCGGCGTGGCCGGCCCCCGGCCGCAGCCGCACGTCCGCGCCTGGCTCGTCGGCTCCGCCACGGTCGTGGGCGCTCTCATTCCCGCGGCCGCGGCGCTCGTTCCCGTGGTCACGCTCCAGTCCCCGGCGGTGAGCTCGACGGTGCAGTCGGGGGACGTGCCTCCGGCGGCACCGCCGGTCGCTCCGGTGCTCCGGGCCCAACCGCGGGTCACGCTGCTGGCGCACGACGGCGTCGCGGCCCTCGGCCTCGCGGCGATCCCGCTGGTGGTGGTGCTCGGAGTGGGACTGCTGCTGTGGTACGCCGTCCGACGCGGCTCACGACCGGCCGCCGGGGCGGCTTGGACGCTCGCGGTCGCCCTGACAGTGGCCGGCGTTGTCGGCTTCGTCACGTTTCTGATCGGGGTGGTGGTGATCCCCGTGGGTGTCTTCCTGATCGTTGCCTGCGCGCAGCCGGCCCCGGATGTGCCATCACGGACCGGCGTCGCGCCACGGGAGTTGGCGTAATGTTCCACGTATGGTCGATCATCTGGTGAATGCGTTCGGGATATTGCCGCTGTGAGTGGAGAACCGACTGACCCGCCGTCCACAGCTGCCGACGCCAGCACCAACCCCACCTCCGACGAACTCGATCGCGAGCGCGCCTGGCTGCTCGCCGACGTGAACGACACCGGCGGCCTGCGCATCGAGCAGGCGGATGACGACGATCCGATCCTCATCGGCCCCGACGGCGTGCCGATCGACACCTGGCGCCAGGACTATCCGTATCGTGAGCGCCTGGATCGCATGCAATATGAGCACGACAAGCGGCTGTTGCAGATAGAACTGCTGAAGCTCCAGAACTGGATCAAGGAGACCGGCGGCCGGCTGGTGATCCTGTTCGAGGGGCGGGACGCGGCCGGCAAGGGCGGCACCATCAAGCGCTTCATCGAGCACCTGAACCCGCGCGGCGCGAGGGTCGTCGCCCTGGAGAAGCCCACCGAGCGCGAACGTACCCAGTGGTACTTCCAGCGCTACGTGACCCACCTGCCGGCCGCCGGCGAGATCGTGATGTTCGACCGCTCCTGGTACAACCGCGCCGGGGTCGAGCGGGTCATGGGCTTCTGCGACCCGGCCGAGTACCTGGAGTTCATGCGCCAGGCCCCGGAGTTCGAGCGGATGCTGGTGCGCGACGGCATGACGTTGGTGAAGTTCTGGTTCTCCGTCTCCCAGGCCGAGCAGCGCACCAGATTCCTGATCCGGCAGGTGGATCCGGTCCGCCAGTGGAAGCTGAGCCCGATGGACCTCGCCTCCCTGGAACGCTGGCAGCAGTACACGGACGCGAAGGAGGCGATGTTCTTCTACACCGATACCGCCGACGCGCCCTGGACCGTGATCAAGAGCAACGACAAGAAGCGCGCCCGCCTCGCGGCGATGCAGCACGTCCTGTCGCTGTTCCCGTACGCCGAAAAGGACCCTGAGATCGCCCGCGCCCCCGACCCCCAGGTCCTCGGCTCGGCCGCGCTCCTCACAGAGCGCGGCACCGAGGCCGATCGGCAGCGCGTCCTGCCCCGCCTGTCCAGCTGAAACGGGACGTTCTCCCGTCTCCCAGTCTCCCGTCTCCCGGTCTCGCCGGATCAGCAGCCGTGAAAGTCAGGGCTCGCAGACCACCCGGCGTTGGCCCAGGTTTGAGCCGCCGCGGGGTGGAACCCGGCGAACTGTCCGTGCAGCTGGTCCAGCAGCCAGTTGGTGAAGCGTGCGGCGCTTTGCGGGCAGGTGTGGACGCCGTCCCCGCTGCGGTCGGGCTTGCCGTCCCGGTCCTGCTGGTACGACGGGCCCCACACGGCGGCGGCGTCGAGCACGGCCGCCTGGTTCGGCGAGCTCGCGGCCACCGCCTGCGCGGCGGCCTTGGTGTGCGCGAGGTCGGCCAGGTGCGGCTGGTAGAAGTCGTCGGCCTTGATCGGCGGCATGGTGACGAAGACCAGCTTGGCGCCGTTCGCCGTGGCCGTGGTGAGCAGCTTCTGGTACGCGGCCTGTTGGTCCTGCTGGCTGCCCCAGTCGTAGCTGGCTATCTGGTAGACGAGCACGGTCGGTTTGGCCGAGGCGATCTGCCCCGGGAGCGCCTGCCAGTTGTGGTCGCTGTCCGGGCCGAGCACGTTTCCGCCACCGTCGGCGGCGATCGACTGGAACTGGACGTTGCTCGCCTTGAACGCGGCGGCCAGGGGCAGTGCCTCCTGGACGGCGATGGAGTCGCCGAGGAAGAGCACCTTGGCCAGTCCGCCGTTGGTGCCGTTCGCATTGTTAGCGCCGTTCTGCCCACTCGCGCCGCTCGCGGTAGCCGCCATGGCCGCACCGCCTGAGGCGCCGGAGGTGCCGGACTGAGCCGAGCAGGCGGCGGCGAGCAGGGCGACGCCGGCCAGGCCGAGCGTGAGGCTTCGTGTCTTGGTCATGGCGGCAACGTTCGTCCGGCCGTGTCCGAGCCCCTGCGCGGTCGTGTCGCGGTTGTGTCGTAGGAATCCGCTCAGCCCGGCGTGGAAGTCCAGGTCGCCGATACTGGACGGGTGGAGGCGATTTTGATCATCGAGGACGATCCGCGACTTCGGCGGGGCCTGGAGCTGGCGCTGAGCCGGCTCGGTTACGCCGTGCGGGCCGCGGGCACGGGGGAGGAGGGCCTGCTCCTGCTCCAGGAGTCCAAGCCGGACCTGGTCGTGCTCGACGTGGTCCTGCCGGGCATCGACGGATTCCAGGTGTGCCGCCGGATCCGGGCCGCCGGCACGACACCGGTGATCATGCTGACGGCGCGCGGGGACGACTTCGACGTCGTCGCCGGGCTCGAAGCGGGCGCGGACGATTACGTGGTCAAACCCGCGCGGCCCAGTGTGCTCGACGCGCGCATCCGGGCCGTCCTGCGGCGGATGCCCGGTGCCGGCGAGGACGTGCGCGAGTTCGGCGAGCTGCGCATCGACACGTCCAGCCTCACCGTGGCGCTGCGCGGCGAGCAGGTACCGCTCACGCCCACCGAGATGCGGCTGCTGCTGACGATCTCGCGGGCACCCGGACGCGTGTTCAGCCGCCAACAGCTGCTTGAGCAGGTCTGGGAGCACGACTACCTCGGGGATTCCCGGCTGGTCGACAACTGCGTGCAGCGGCTTCGCGCGAAGATCGAGGCCGATGCGGCGAACCCGGTGTACGTGCAGACGGTGCGGGGGTTCGGCTATCGGTTCGGACCGGTATGACCGCCCGGCGGGTGTGGCCGCGTGGGTTGCCTGGGCTGCATGGGTTGCGTGGGCTGCGACGTGAGTTGCGAGGACGGCGCGTGTGGCCGGGCGGGCTGCGCGCCCGGCTGCTGGTCGCCTTCGTGCTGGTGACCGTCCTCGGTGCGGCGGCGGTGGCCTGGTCCAGTGCCCGATCGGCGAGCTCCGCGCTGGCGGCCGGCGCCGAGCAGCAGTTCGTCGAGACCGTCACGAACCAGATCACCGCGAACGCCGCCGGGCTCACCTACCCGCCGGGCCAGTCCACCCTCGACCAGCTGGCCTCGGCCGTCGGAGCGGACACCACGGTGACCTACCAGCACCTGCGCTCCACGACCGGCCCCGACACCGACTTGGTCACCGACGCCGTCCGGGCCGCGGTACAGCATGGCGACTCCCTGTTCGTGCAGCGGATCGCGGCTCAGGGCCGGCCGTGGCTGATCGTCGGGACACCCGTCATGATCACCTCGACGACGGGGGCGCGTACCCCGTCCGGCATCCAGGTCTACGCCGTGCGGGATCTGACCGGTGTCCAGCGGCAGATCGACAGCCTCACCAGATCTGAAGCGATCACCACCGGGCTGGCGCTCCCCCTGGCGGTACTGCTGGCGTTGGTGGCGGCCGGCAGCGTGCTGCGCCCGGTGCGGCGGCTGCGCGATACCGCACGCCGCCTGTCGGCGGGCGACCTCGACGCGCGTGCGGTGCCGCGGGGCGCGGACGAGCTGGCCGATCTCACCGTCACGCTCAACGTGATGGCCGAGTCGGTGCAGACCTCGATGGCGGCGATGCGGCGGATGCAGGACGACGCGCGGCGGTTCGCCGCCGACGCCTCGCATGAGTTGCGTACCCCGCTCAGCACGCTCACCGCGGTGATGGAGGTGCTCGCGGCCGCGAGCGAGGAGATGGACGGCGACGCGCGGGAGTCGGCGCAACTGGCGATCGCCGAGACCCATCGCCTGGTACAGCTCGCGGAGGACCTCATGGAGGTCTCGCGGTTCGACGCCGGGACCGCCCGACTGCGGACGGAGGACGTCGAGATCGGCGGCGCCGTGCGCGACTGCCTGCGTACCCGAGCGTGGACCGACCGGGTGGCGCTTTCGGCGCCGGAGGAGATCTGGTCGCGCTGTGACCGGCGCCGGCTGGACGTCATCGTCGCCAACCTGGTCGGCAACGCGCTGCGCCACGGTGCCCCGCCCGTGCGGGTGAGCGTGTCGGGCACGCCTGAGCAGGTATGGATCGAGGTGACGGACAGCGGCCCGGGCCTGCCCGAGCATGTGTTGCCGCACGTATTCGACCGCTTCTACAAGGCGGACGAAGCGCGTACCCGCGCCCCGGGCAGTGGCTTGGGGCTCGCGATCGCGCTGGAGAACACGCTTCTGCACGGCGGTGAGCTCACCGCCGGCAACGCGAGCAGTGGCGGCGCGCGCTTCGTGGTGCGCTTGCCGCGCGGTAGGGAGGACACATGAGGCGGGCGTGGCGGGCGTGGTGGGCGATGGCGGCGGCGCTCGCGGCGGTCCTCGCGCTGATCGCCGGCTGCGGCGTCACCCCGACCGGGGTGCGCGCCGCAGGCCAGGCCCCGGGTGGGGTCGCCCCGGGGCCGACCCTGTACTTCGTCGACTCACACGAGCATCTCCAGCCGCAGCTGCGCCCGACTGAGCAACTGGGCACCATCGCCGAGGCGCTTTCGCTGCTGCTCGCCGGTTCCCCCGGGGATGCCGATCTGCACAGTGAGATCTGGGGAGTGGGAACCGTGCAGGTCACGGTGACCATGGCCCCCGGGGTGGTCCGGCTCATGGCGCCGCTGGCCTTCACCGACGTGACCGCCTTGGGTATCGAGCAGATCGTGTGCACCGCGCTGGGCGTCGACGTGCAACGCGGCGGGGCGAGGTCCAGCAAGGTCCAGATCGTTTTCACGCAGCCGACTCCGGAGTCGGACACGCTGCGGACCTGTCCGCTGATCAGCCCAGGCGGGTGATGTCGATCGCGGGCGCCGCCGGTGCGGGCAGCGCCCACCACAACACCGCCAGCCCGACCATGAGAGCGACGAACGCCACCAGCCCGCCGCGCCCCCGCGCCCACCCGGCACGAAACCGGATCGGGTCCTCGACCAGGTACTTCGACGCCGCGGCCAACCCGACGCTGACCGCACACACCACCGCGATCCACGTCCACCCGGCGACGTGCAGACGCTGCGGGGACAGGAACACGAAGACGGGCCAGTGCCACAGGTACAGGCTGTAGGAGATCTGCCCGACCCAACGCAGCGGCGACCAGCCCAGGACCCTGGCGACCACCGACCCCGGCACCTGCACACACAGCCCGATCAGCAGCGCGGCCGCCAACGAGTGCCCGAACAAGCCTCCGGCATACAACCAGTGCGAACCCGTCCCATTGGCGAAGTACCAGGCCACTGCGATACCCACCACCAGCACCCCCGCCACCGCGCCGCCACGCCGCCCGACGACGCGGGCCAGCGCCTCGCGGACCGGCCGGGTCGCCACGACCGCGCCCAGCAGCAAGGAGAAGGCGCGCGTGTCGGTACCGGTGTAGACGCGCGTCGGGTCGTTCGGATCGACGAGGGCGATCATGAGCACCAGTGACAGAAGCGAGATCACCAGCGCACTCGCCGCGACCCAGCGCTCCACTCGCTGCTGGGCCGGCAGCCCGTCGCTCTGCTCCATCCGCCGCTTGTCCGGTTGCCGGACTCGTTGCTCGATCTGCCCGTCCACTCGCCGTTCCACTCGCCGCTCGTCGCGCTGCTCCGCCCGCCGCCCCGTCCGCCGCGCCCACTCGGCTATCAGCAGCACGACCACCGGCCACACCACGTAGAACTGCTCCTCAACCGCGATGCTCCACAAGTGCTCGAAAACCCGTGGCGCGTCGTGGGAATCCCAGTAGCTGGCCGACTCGGCAAGCAGGTGCCAGTTGACCAAGTCGGCCTGCGTCCAAGGCCCGTCCGAAAGCGTCGAGCGCACCAGATCCGGGGCCCCGAACCCCCAGACCACCACCGTGACCACCACCAACATCACGGCCAGCGCCGGCACCAACCGCCGAACCCGCCGCCCCCAGAACCCCACCAGCGAAACAGACCCGGTGTCACCAACCTCCCGCAACAACAGATCGGTGATGAGATACCCCGACAGCGCGAAGAACAGGTCCACCCCCAGAAAACCCCCGCCGAGATGCCCGGCGTGAAACAGCAGCACCCCGAGAATCGCCACCCCCCGCAACCCGTCCAACGCGGGCAGATGCCGTCTCCCCGGCACCGAGGACGCTCTACTGGCAGGCTTCAGCTGGACTGTCGTCATCATGCCGCCGACTGTCCAGCGCCCCCGTCGGCACCCGGTCCCCGTCGTGTCGCAGCCGTGTCGTAGCGACTCGCTATCTCACGCCGAAGCGATCGGCGATTCGAAGCCGGTCCCGACGGTGGACCCGCCGTCGACGGGAGCCACGAGTCCGGTGATGAATCTGGAGTTCGGCGACACGAGCGTCGCGACGATGTCGGCGAACTCGTGCGGCTCGCCGATCCGTCCCATCGGCACCTTGCTCCCGAGACGGTCCTTCGAGAGCTCGGGCTGTCTGGCGATCAACTTGTCGACGAGCTGCGTGTCGAACATCCCGGCCATCAGGGTATTGACGTTGACGCCGTCCTTCCCGACCTCCAGGGCGAGAGTCTGGGCGTAGCCGATCACGGCCGACCACACCGCGACCGGGGCCGCCATGGCTATGGCCGGGCGCTGGACGACGCTGGAGACCACGTTGAGGATGCTGCCGCCCTCGGCGCTCAGGTGCGGCAGCGTGGCTCGCACCGACCGGACCACGTAGAAGAAGTGGCGTTCGAAGGCCGTGAGCCAGACGTCGTCGGTGAGTTCGGAGATGCGGCGGATCGGCGGTCCACCGTCGTTGGTGACCAGCACGTGCACGGCCGGGCCGAACCGGGCGACCGTCGCGGCCGTGACCCGGTCGATGTCGGCGGCGTCCGAACAGTCGGCGGCCAGTCCGAGGACCTTCTCCGGGCCGTACTTGCCGGCAAGCTTCTCAGCCGCGGCTGCGACCTTCTCCGCGCGTCGCGCGAAGAACGCGACGAATGCGCCCTCTTGCAGGAGACGATCGACGATCGCCAGTCCCAAGCCGTCGCTGCCGCCGCCGACGATGGCCACCTTGCCGGTCAGTCCCAGATCCATCAGTGAACTCCGATCGATGTCAGGAACGATTCGGCGTTGCCGGAGAACACGTCGTCGAGGACGTCCGCCGCGAAGCCCTGCTCACGCCATTCGGTCACGAGCCGTTCGTGGCTGAGCATCGGGTAGTCGGCGGCGAAGAGCGCCTTCTTGCGGAGCCGTCCGCCGATCTCGCGTTTGAGTTCCTCGGGGTAGTAGCGCGGAGCCCAGCCGTGAAGCTCCATCCAGACGTTCGCCTTGTGCAGGGCGATCGCGATCATCTCCGACTGCCACGGCCACGCCACGCGGGCCGCGATCACGTTCAGCTCCGGATACCGGGCTGCGATGCGGTCGACGTAGCGGGGATGACAGTCGTCGAGCTCGAAGCCCATGCCGCCACGCATCCCGGCGCCGTTGGCTGACATGCCCACGAGCATCAAGATCGGACGGTTGGCCTCAACGCACAGGTTCAGGCACTCCTCCCACCCCGGCTGGTCCGGCGTACCGGCCGCGGAGAACGGGTGAACCGAGAGCCCGACCAGTCCCGGCCCCTCACTCAGGCAGCGCTCGAACTCCTTGACATGGCCCGGCCGCGTCGGATCGATACCGATCCAGTTGCCGAGTACGACATCGGGGTGGTCGCGTGCGAAGTCGAACGCGTAGTCATGCTGGTCCCGTACCGCACCGACATCCATCGTGTAGGTGTACGCCAGGTCGAGCATCGCCTTGGCGTTGGCCCGACGGAGCTGGACCGCCTGCTCCTGTTCACTGACGAAGCTCATGTCCCACTTGAAGTACTTGCGCACCGCCTCCCGAGCCTCAGGGGTCTGATACGGGCTGCCCTTCCAGCCTTGCTCGGTGCCCCAATGGGAGTGGAAGTCGATGAGTCGGTGCGGCGATGTGTTCACTGCGGTGCTCCGTTGGATGTGGATGTGGCTGCGGATGTGTCCGCAGCCGTCCGGCGCATTCGGCGCCTGTCAACCTCTTTGGTGAGTTCGCGCTTGACGACTTTGCCTGTCGGTCCCAGCGGGAACGACTCAAACAGTTCGAGGTGCTGAGGGAGCTTGTACTTGGCGACCTCGTTCTTCATGAAGCCGATGATGTCCTCCAGCGTGAGATCGGCGCCGGGGCGAGGTACGACACAGGCGCACACGTTCTCGCCGAAGTAGTCGTCGCGAATGCCGACCACTGCGACGCCCGCGACTCCTGGGTGTCTGAGCAGCACCTCTTCGAGCTCTCGGGGCCAGATGTTGGCACCGCCGTGGATGATCATGTCCTTGGAGCGGCCCGAGACTGTGAGCCTGCCGGCCGCGTCGATATAGCCGCGGTCTCCGGACCGGAACCACCCGTCCGAGGTCCAGCTCTCCTGGTTCTTGGCCGGGTTGCGGTAGTACCCGACTGTCATCGTCGGGCCGGTCTTCACGATCTCACCCTCGGTTCCGACGGGGACGTCCACATCGTCGGAATCGAGGATTCGCACTCGCATGAATGGATAGGGCCTGCCGACCGTGCCCACCCATTCCTCATAGGGCTCTTCCGGAGAAGTACACGAGGTCACACCGGTTTCGAGCATGCCGTACAAGTCGACGACCGGGCAGCCCAGCCTCTCGTTCGCTTCTCTCAACACTTCCGTGGGTGTCGATGACCCACCGGTCTGCACGACGCGCAAGGACGAGAGGTCCCGGTCGTCGAGACTCTCCTCGGCCAGGATCGCGATGATGGCGGTGGGCGCGGCGAGGAACGTCGTCACAGCATGCCGCTCCACCAGGTCCAGTACGGCACTCGGCTGGAACCTCTCCATCAGGACGCCGCGGGCCCCCGCGACTGCGGCCTGAAGGACGGTGCCGAAGCCGGCGTTCAGACCGACGGGCAGGAAGATGAGGAGGGTGGCGTCGCCGTCGACGCCCCGCTCATCGTTCTCGCGCTGAACCATGTACAAAGTGGTGTTCGCGGTGTGCATCACCGCCTTGGGTTCTCCGGTCGTCCCCGAGGTGAACGCGATGCGCATGACATCGTTCGCGGCGCTGGGACGGTCAGGTGCGGGGTCGGTGGGATCCAGGTCGCCGCGGATCTGGTCGAGCGTGCCCCAAAGGTCCCCATCGAGCGTGACCGGTGACTCACCGGTGGGTACGGCGATCGTGTTGACCAGCTGCGGAAGGCGATCCCGGATGCCGTCGACCATCTCGATGTGGTCGAAGCCCCGGAACCGGTCCGGCACCACCACCGTGTGCGCCTCGGAGAACCGGAGGATGAACTCGATCTCGCGTGCGCGGTAGTCCGGCGGGAACTGACAGAACACGGCGCCCAAGCGAACGACCGCGGCCAGCACGTAGACGAATTCGAGCCGGTTCGGGAGTTGAACCGCGACGACATCGCCGCGCCGGACTCCCCGGTGGGCAAGGCCCGACGCCACCTCGCCGCTGATGCGCCACAGCTCGCCCCACGTGACCTTCGACCGGTCATCGATATAGGCGATCTTGTCCGGAGCCTCACGGGCATTGCGCCTGAAGACATCGGCGGGCGTCGTGTCTGTCCAGTAGCCGGCGGAACTGTATCTCTCGATCAACTCTTGCGTGAGGAGGGTGTCGTCTTGCGTGATGGCCATGAGGACCTTCTCGGTGATGAATGGGGCCCCGCTCACGTGCGACCCCACGACGGGATCAGACGGTCAGGACGAGCTTGCCTTGGAGGTGGCCGGCATCGAGCAGTCGGTGCGCGTCGGCGACGCGCTCGAACGGGAACGTCTCCTGCACGTGGACCCGGAGCCGGCGCTGCTCGACGAGTTCGACCAGACCTCGCAGAGCGACCGGATCGGGGTCGACCGCGATGGCGCTGAAGCGCATGCCGGCTGCCTCGCACTCGGCGATGAGCTCCAGATCGTCCTCGGCGACCGCCGTCACCAGATGACCGCCCGGGCGGAGCACTTCCATCGACCGCCGGGCGGTGTCGCCCCCGATCGTGTCCAGCACGACGTCGATCTCGCCGGCCGCGTCGGTGAAGTCGACCGCCGTGTAGTCGATCACCTCGTCGGCGCCACACGCCTCGACGACCTTCCGCTTGCTCGCGCTGGCGGTCGCGATCACGTGCGCGCCGATTGATTTCGCGATCTGGATCGCGACGTGGCCGACTCCGCCGCCACCGCCGTGCACCAGGACGCGGTCGCCCTCGGTCACCCCGGCGAGGTCGACCAGGCCCTGCCACGCCGTGAGCCCGACGGACGGCAGCGCCGCCGCCTCGACGTGCGAGAGCGACGCCGGCTTGAGTGCCAGGTGCAACGCCGGCGCCGCCACGAATTCGGCGTACGCGTTGGCCGCCCTGGGGAACAGCGGCATTCCGAACACTTCGTCGCCGGGCTTGAACCGCCCTGTCGAGGCCTCTTCGACCACGCCGCTGATGTCCCAGCCGAGGGTGAACGGCGGCTGGTGGAGTAATGGGAACTCGCCGGCGCGCAGGCGTGCCTCCAGCGGTCCCAGCCCGATCGCCTTGACGCGGACGAGGACCTCGGTCGGCAGCGGCCGGGGCTCGGGAGCGTCCAAGATGGTGAGCACCTCGGGACCGCCGAGCTGGTACTGGGTGATGACTCGCATGACTCTCTCCTGGCTTTGGAGGGGGAGAGATTCCAGGCTATGTATCCGATAGGAACCGGCAGGTAACCTTGGCGCCATGAGCGATTCCGGTCCTGATTGCGGCTTTCTCGCCGACTGCCCGGCCCGCCTGGCGGTCGAACTGCTCGCCGATAAATGGACGGCGGTCGTGCTCTACGGCCTCAGCGAGGGCCCGGTACGCCACGGCGAGCTGATCGAACTGATCGGCGGCATCTCCCGCAAGATGCTCACCCAGACGCTCCGCCGGCTCCAGGCCCACGGACTCATCCGCCGCCACGCCTACCCCGAGGTGCCGCCCCGCGTCGAGTACGAACTCACCCCGCTCGGAGCGACGCTGATCGATCCGATCCACATGCTGACCGAATGGGCGAGGGCGAACGGCGAGGCGATCCTCGATGCGCTCGACGCCGCCCCCGAACCGGTGGCCCACGGCGACTGAGGCCCCTGCCAGGGCAGAGACCTGCTGACGACGGGGTCACAGATGGGGTCGGTTGCCGGCAGCGGCCGAATCCGGCGTGCGCCCCCGATGGCGGAACCCCGGGAATCCGGCGTGATCAGGTTGACTCAGACCTCATCGATAGTCGGGTACGCAACTGGCGTGTCGTGTTCCGCGCCCGGAAGGAACCGCAGCGTCAGCAGCGCCCCCGCCAACGCGACGCCCGCGCCGATCCAGGCGGCGGTCTGCGTCCCGTCCAGGAACGATGCCCGCGCGACCGCGGCGAAATCGGCCCCGACCGGCCCGCCGACCCGGTCCGCGGCCTCGATCGCGCCGCTGACCGACTCGGTCGCGACCTTTCGCAGCTCGGCCGGGAGCGCCCGGGCGGCCGAGGCCAGGCCGGAGGCGAACCCGGCCGCGTAGACGCTGCCCATGACCGCGACGCCGAGCGTGCCGCCCAGCTCGATCGAGGTCTCGTCGACCGCCGCCGCCGAGCCCGCCTGGTCCGCCGACACCGAGCTCATGATGGACTCGCTGGCGGCGATGCCCGCCGCGACCAGGCCCAGCGTCAGCACCCCGAGACCGGTCAACACCAGCGTCTCGTTGTTCCGCCAGCCGACCGTTGAGAACACGGCCATGCCGAGCGCCGTGACCACCAGGCCGCCGGCGACGACGTCGCGCGTCCCGAACCGGTGGACGAGCGGTTCGGCTGCGACCGCGGCGACGCCGGCGGCGACCGCCATCGGCGTCAGCCGCAGCGCCGAGCCGACCGGGCTGTGGCCCTGGACCGTCTGCATGTAGAGCGTCAGCAGGAACGCGGTACCCATGAGCGCGAAGTAGGCGATCGTCACCGCCATGCTCGCCGCCCAGAACCGCGGATTGTGGAACAACGTCAGATCGAGCATCGGATACCGCGTTCGGCGCTCCCACCACAGGAACACGGCGAACCCGACCACGCCGCCGCCGAACGTCCCCAGCGTCCCCGCGCTGATCCAACCCGCGTGCGGAGCCTGGATCACCGAGTAGACCAGGGCCGTCGTCGACGCCGCGCCCAGCACCATGCCCAGCGGGTCCAGCGGACGCCGGCCGGCCGCGCGCGATTCCGGGACCACCAGCCCGACGGCCAGCAGCGCCAGGGCGACGAGCGGCACGTTCATCCAGAACAACGCCGGCCAGCCCCAGGCCTCCACGAGGACCCCGCCGGCAATCGGCCCGAGCATGACGCCCGCGCTGACCACGCCGGTCCAGACCGCCATCGCCTTGACCATCTCCTCGGGCGGGAAGACGTTCCGGACGATCGACAGCGTGGACGGCATGATCATCGCCCCGGCCGCACCCGACACCGCGCGCACCATGATGAGCTGCCACGGCGCGTGGCACAGCGCGCCGAGCGCCGAAGCGGCGGCGAACAGGAGCAATCCGGCCACCAGCACCCGCCGGCGGCCGAAGCGATCGGCGAGCGAGCCCGCGGTGATCATGAGCGCGGCCAGGGCGAGGACGTACGCCTCGGTGATCCACTGGAGCTGGCTGGTCGTCGCCCGCATCGCCACGCCGATGCTCGGCAGGCCGATGTTGAGCGCCAACGTGCCGATGTTGACCGTGCAGAGCGCGACGCTCAAAGCCATGAGAATGTGCCAGCGCCGCGGGTGCATGCGACCATTGTCGATCAAAGACGGGGACTGTGCGGGCGACGACTCGCCACGTCCTGGAGTCGTCGCCACGACCTGGCAGCCGGCGTCACTGCACCGGACGACGCCAGCCCGCGTCCAGGAAGGCCACGATCGCGGGGGTCTGCGCACCGACGAAATCCACGTTGTGGTCGCCGCGCTCCATCCGTAGCTCCACATCGTCGGCGCAGTGACAGGCGCGCAACCGGCTGGCGAAGTCGGCGGCCTGGCCGGCGACCAACGGCTCGGACTCGTTCTTCGCCTCGATCAGCAGGAACCGGCGGCCCGAGGCGGCCCGGACCATGGCGTCCGGCGTGTTGGCGGCGATCGCCGCGCGGCGTTTGGCGAACATGCCGGACGTGTCGTCGACATGGAAGTAGCCCGACACCGAGACCACCTGACCGAACAGATCGGGATGCCGCAGGGCGAGATTCGCCGCCCCGTAACCCCCTATCGAGAAGCCCCCGATCGCGCGCATCCCCGCCGGCAGCGGGACCGGCCCCTCGACCGCCGGGAGGATCTTCCGGATCAGCGACGACTCGACGAGCGTCCGCCCGTCAACGGAGTCGGCCCACTCGGTGTCGGAGTGCGCCGTGCTGTTGCCATCCGGAATCGCGACGATGAACGGGGCCGCACCGCGCTCGAATGCGGTATCCAGCATGGGAGCCATCCAGCGCATCAACGCTGCGGGATGTCCTGGATAGCCGTGCAACATGTACAGAACCGGTAACGCCGAACTCGCGGTCACGCCGGGACGATAAACATAGACATCACGCGACCGGGGGCCGGCATCGGCCGCCGCTGAGACGTGGAGCACTTCCACAATGCCCTTATCCACTGCGGTGCGGGCTCGTGGTACTGGAGCAGGCACGGGAAGAACATCGCCCGAAGCCACGCCGCCCATGGTCAGCGACACGGCGGTGATGGTTCCGAACGCGGCCAGAAGTACGCTGCGGCGCATACCGAGATGCGTACCAGGATGCATACCAAGATGCGTACGAAGATGCATGGCAGGGTGCCCCTTTCAGCAGGTTCGGGGCCCCTGCCCCATGTGCTCAGCAGAAAGCTACCCCGCCATATTTGGAGAACATAACTGTGATTCACTCGGTCAGCCTCAGGCCGGCGGTCGTGCCGGCAGGCGGATGCCAGGCGGATGCCGTGCTCAGCGCTGCAAAAGGACCAGCGTGAGGGAGTACGGCGGCAGTGTCTTGGGGACCGTCCCGTGCGTCACGGTGATGCCGTGCGTGGCCGCGCTGCAGGTCAGGATGGTCGCTTCGGACCGCGCGTGGAATCCGGCGACCCGCAGGTCCACCGGGGCCGCGTGGCCGGGATCGTTGTTCGCCAGCAGCACGCCGAGTTCGGAGTCGGGCAGCAGGGCGGCGTGCGCCACGACGGTTCCGCCCGCGGTGGCGGTCACGAGCTTGGCGCCGGGGCGGGCCAGCGCGCCGAGAAGCTGCATGCCGTAGTAGGGGTCGAATTTGGTGTCCGCCCCGGGGCCCTGGGACTTGCCGTCGTCGCTGACGTTGCCGGATGCGAGAAGCCCGAGGTCGCCGTAGCCGTTCTCGGCGCTCCCGCCCCACTTGTTGTACAGGGCCCACCAGTCGACTTCGCTGGCGCCGTTCTCCAGCATGGCCAGGACGGACTCGGGCAGGTAGAGCGCGTTGGTGGGGCTGATCTGCTGCGGTGCCTGCCGGTAGAAGGAGTTGGTCTCCCCGATGTCGATCTTCAGCTTGGGGTTGTAGGACGCGACCAGGGAGCTCAGGGCCGACATGCCCTTGGGGATCGCGGTCTGCGGTGAGGCCAGCAGCGCGTCGTCGGTCTGGGCGCCGGTGTAGTAGTGGACGTCGACGAAGTCCGCCGCCGATCCGGCCACCTGGAGCACCGTTTTGTCCCAGTCCGGCATCGGCGTCCCGGGGATCGGGGCGGCCAGTTCCAGCCCCACCCGGATGCCGGGATCGGCGGCCTTCATCGCCTTGATGAAGGCGAGCGAGTTCGTCGCGTAGGCCTGCGCCGACTTGTCCGCGTGGCCGTCGGGCTCGGTGTTCAGACCGGCACCGAGCGCGCCGTTGAAGTACGTCTCCTCGCCGATGGCCCATTCCTGGACGCCGTAGTGGCGGATCTTGTTGGCGTAGCGCACCCAGTCGGCGGCCTCCTGCGGCGTACCGGTCCCGTAGTCGACGTGGACCAGCATCTTGCTGCCGGTCGCCCGCGCGGTCGCGGCGAACTGGTCGAAGCTGAACTGCGGCTTGAGGTCCTCATAGTCCAGGCCCTGGGCATCGTGCACGGCAGCCTGGGGATCGGGGCTGAGCTCGCCGGTGCGCCAGTGGTACAGGTCGCTGACCCCGCCGCCGTCGAAGGCCAGGGTCTGGATTCCGGCGTCGCGGATCAGCCGGTCGGTCGGCCGGTCGAGCAGGTCGGGGTTCCAGATCGCGGTGTTGACCCCGACTGCCCCGTCGGTCAGCCGGGTGATCACGTGGTCCGCGCTCACGGTCACGTGGACGGCCGGCGCCGGGGCGGGGGCCCCGCCGGGCAGGCTCACGGTCCCGACCAGCATGGAGGACAGCGCTGCGGCGTAGCTGCTTTTCAACATGGGCCGAGTGTGCTGCGGGCCACTGGCAGTCGGCTGTCGGCCACCACCGGGCCGGTCTGCCAGCGGTCTGCCAGTGCCTTGCCAGCGGGTCCGCGCAGAGTCTGATCATGACGAACCGGCACTGGCCGCAGCACCAGCATTACCGCTACTACCTGCTCAGCCAGGGCCGTGCCAACACCTACAGAGGGGACGGCGCACTCAGCGCTTCTGAACCGGTGCGGGCCGCGCTGGACCGGTTCGACTACGACCCGTTCACCGCGGTGCCCACGACCGACCTCCTCGACCAGCGTCCGGTCGAGGTCCGGGAAGACGTCCTGTGTTACACGAGCCCCGCGTTGACGGAGCCGGTCCGCATCGCCGGCGCCGTCGAACTGGTCGTCTTCGTGACCTCTTCCATTCCGGACGGCGGGATCACCGGAAAACTGGTCGATGTCGGCCCCGATGACAGCGCCCGCTTCATCACCGACGGGATCGCCCGGGTCCGGCGCGCCCGCGAGCTTTACGAGCTGCACATCGACCTCGGTGCGGCGACCGCGCTGTTCGCGTCCGGGCACCGGATCCGGCTCGACGTCAGCGGCGGTAGCGTCCCCAAGTACGCCGAGCCGGGCGAACTCCCGGCCGTGAACCGGATCCATCACGGCCCCCGGACGCCCTCCCGGCTACTGCTGCCCGTCGCCGAGCACTGATCGCATCATGCGGCTACTGCTGCCCGTCGCCGAGCGCTGATCGCATCACGGCGATCACCTCCTCGTAGGCCATCGCCGCGCCGCGCTCGTGAGCCCGCTGGTATACCGGGACACCCAACGTCGCGGCCGTACGCTCGCGCGCACTGACGATCTCGGGACCGCGAACAAGCCCTGGCCCCATGAGCGCGACCTCCGCACCGAACAGGACCGCCGCTTCCTCGGCTCGACCGGCCGCCTCCAGCGTCACCGCCGCGCCCAGCACCACCACGGTGAGGATCGGGATGTCCCGCAACGCGCCGAGCGCGTCCAGCGCCAGCCGGTGCTGGACGATGCCGGCGCCCGGATCCCCCGAAGCGGTGAGGGCGCGGCCATAACCGGCCCGAGCCCAGGCGACATCCTGCGGGACGGTGAGCCGGCCTCGCTCCATCGCCTCAAGCCCTTCGGCGTACGCGGGCCAGGCCGCCGCGAAATCGCCCCGGCGGCGCGCGATGTCGGCCTCGGCGAGCTGGATCTGGGCGTTCCACTCCGGTGGCACTCCGGCCGCGGCGATCTCCTTGGCCCGGGCCACGTCCCGGACCGCGCCGTCGACATCCTCGGCGATCAGCCGCTCATGGGCCAGGCGCATCAGGGCGGCGACGATCTCCTCCGGACTGAGCCAGTCCGCGATGAGCTGACCCGCTTCGGCGATCAACGGCGACGCGGCGACGATGCCCTGCGTGATCGCGGCGTGCCGGAACCGCAGCAGCAGCGCTTGACTCAGGCCCCACCGCTCGCCCAGCGCACGGAACCCGGCGACCGCCGCCTGCAGGTCGGGTCCGGCCAGATCCGGCCGGGCCAGCATGATGCGCAGGTTGCCCCGCATCATGCGACCGGCCGCCGCCAGCCACGGATCGGGCGCGTCCACGCAGCGGTCCAGCCAGCGCAAGGCCCGATCCCGGTCGCCGGCCATGGCGGTCAGCATCGCCCCGGACACCTCCAGCATGGGATGCACCGGCCCCTCGGCCCGCGCCAGGGCCAGCAGTTCCTGGAACCGCGCCGCCATCGCGGCCAGCCGCTCCGGCTCGGCGGTGACCGCTGAGAAATCGGTCGGATGAACGAAGGAGGCGAGGTGGGTGGCGAACACCGACGCCGCGTAGGCGCGCGCCGCGCCCGCCGGAACCTGCTCGGCGGCCGAGGCGATCGCCTGCCCGGCCCACTGGTAGGCCTCCAGCCGATGGCCGCGCAGCCACCAGAACCAGACCAGTGCTCCGCACAGTCGCAGCGCGACCTCCGCCTCGCCCTGGTCGATGGCCCATCGCAGGGCTGCGACCAGGTTGTCGTGCTCGGCGCCGAACAGCTCGATCGACTCCAGTTGGGAGTCGGAGAACAACATCGGGACGGCGTGTTCCGCGGTCTGTAGGAAGTAGCGTGCGTGCTCCCGGGCAGCGCTCTGCTCCTGGCCGGCCTCGACCAGGCGCTCCTGCACGAATGCCCGGATCGTCTCCAGCATCCGGTAGCGGTCGGCGCCGTCGACCTCTAGCAGAGACTTGTCGACAAGCGCGGGCAGGACGTCGAGGGCTTCGTCCCCGAACATCGCCTCGGCCGCGTCCAGACTCGCCCCGCCGGAGAACACCGCCAGCCGGCACAGCAGTCGGCGTTCCCGATCCGAGAGCAGTCCCCAGCTCCAGTCCACCACCGCACGTAGCGTCTGGTGCCGGGGCAGCGCGGTGCGGCTGCCGCCGGTCAGCAGGCGGAACCGGTCGTCCAGCCGCTCGGCGATCTTCTGCGGGGTCAGCGCGCGCGAGCGGGCGGCGGCCAGCTCGATCGCCAGCGGCGCCCCGTCGAGCCGGGAACAGATCGCGACCACCGCGGCGACGTTGTCGTCGGCCACCGCGAACCCCGGCCGGACCGAGGCCGCGCGGTCGGCGAACAGCCGCACCGAGGCGTAGCCGAGCGCCTGGGCGGCGTCGGCGCCGGGCGGCGAACTCGCCAGCGGCGGCACCGGGCACAGCACCTCGCCGTCGATCCCCAGCGGCTCCCGGCTGGTGGCCAGGACCCGCAGCCCCGGGCAGCGGACGAGCAGATCCTCGACCAGGCGGGCGGTGGCGTCGATCACGTGCTCGCAGTTGTCGACGACCAGCAGCGTCGGCTCCCCGGACAGCACCTCGGCGACCCGCTCGGCCGCGTCGTCGCCGTCCGCGTCCCGGATCGCGAACACCTTCAAGAACGCGAACGGCACCCCCGAGGCGTCCCCGACCGGCGCCAGCTCGATCTGCCACACCCCGCCCGGCCAGCGCTCCAGCGACCGCAGCGCCGTCTCCTCGGCCAACCGGGTCTTCCCCGCCCCGCCGGCCCCGACCACCGTCACCAGCCGGGAGGCGGCCAGCCGCCGGGTCAGCGCCTCGACCTCACCTTGCCGCCCGACGAAACTCGTCAGCCTGGCCTGGATATTCGTGACCACGGCCGGCCGCGCCCGCGGCGCCTTCTCCTCCAGCGACTCCAGATGCGCCTGAGCCAACGGCGCCGAAGGCCCGACCCCCAACTGCTCGGCGAGCTCCCGCCTGGTGCGCTCGAAAACCGCCAGCGCCTCAGATCGCCGGTCATCCGCCCGCAGCGCCCGCATCAACACCGCGGCCACCCGCTCCCGCAACGGATCGACGGCGAGCTCAGTGGCCAACTCCTCAACCACCCGGCCGGGACGACCCAGCGCGAGGTAGCACTGCGCCCGGTCCAACACGGCATCCAACCGCCGCTCAGCGAGCTGCGCGACGACATGCTCGGCGAACGGCATCCCGGCCACATCGGCCAACGCCGGCCCCCGCCACAACCCCAACGCCTCATCCAGGCTCTTCGCCGCCAGATCCGCCCTGGTACCCAGCAGCGCACCCCCCTCATCAACGAGCCGCAGGAAGCAGGACGCATCCACATCAGCGGGATCGACATCCAACAAGTAGCCGGTGGAACGGGCCACGACCACCGCCGGCCCGACCGCCGTCCGCAGCCGCTTGACCAGCGTCTGCAGCGCGTTCACAGCATTGCCCGGAAGATCACGCCCCCACAACCCGTCGACCAGCCGATCCACACCGATCACCCGCCCCGGCTCCGAAGCCAGGAACCCCAGCACCCCCCGAACCCGCGGCCCACCGAGGTTGACCACCTCGCCACTGTCGGCCACGGCCTGCACCGGCCCGAGAATCATGAAACGCACGCCCTCATGATGCCTGGCCCCGCCCGGAACCGGGACAACCGCCGCTCCGCAATGGCTATGGGTGCGGCGGTTCCGACCTGGCAGCGACCGGCCAACCTTCCGGCTACCGGAGAGTTCTCCACGTGAGCGGCCTTGACCCTTCGGTGACGGTACGGCCGATCGTTGTCTTAGCGGCCGATCCGGCCGCCGGGGACAAGCTATTCGAGGAGACCTCATGCCAAGCATCGTCACGACCGACGACACGTCGTTGTTCTACCGGGACTGGGGCACCGGCCGGCCGGTGGTGTTCGTTCACAGCATGCTGATGAGCAGCCAGATGTGGCAGCACCAGATGCAGTACGTGGTCGAGCACGGCTTTCGTGCGATCGCCTTCGACCGGCGGGGCCACGGCCGATCCGACGACCCCGGTACCGGCTACGACTTCGACACGCTCGCCGACGATCTCGCCGCCGTGCTCGACGGGCTCGAGCTCTCCGATGTCACCCTCGTCGGCCACTCGATGGGAGGCGGCGAGGTCATCCGCTACCTGACACGGCATCAGGCCCGGCGCGTCTCACGGTTCGCCCTCGTGGGCTCCACGGCACCGAAGCTGGACGTCGACCCCGCGAGTGGCGCGGCACTGCTGGAGACGCTGCGGGACGACTACGGCCGATGGGTGATGGACAACGCGGCCGCGTCCTTCGGCGCCGGACTCCCCGGCCGCGAGATCCCACAGCTGGAGAAGGACCGGACGATCCAGGAGTGGATGAGCGTGTCGCTCCAGGCCGCGATCGAATGCACCGCGGCCAACATCGCCGCCGACTTCAGGCCCGAGGCCAGCCGGATCCGGCTCCCGGCCCTGGTGATCCACGGCGACAGCGACGTCTTCGCACCCCTGGAGTCCTGCGGCCGCCGCTCAGCCGACCTGATCCCGGACAGCAAACTCGTGGTCTACCCCAACGGATCCCACATGCTCCAGCTATCGCATCGCCAGCAGCTCAACGCCGACCTGCTCGCATTCGTGGGCGAGAACACCCACTGAGTTGCTCGGGCGGCGGCGGCGAGACTTCGGGCATCCTGTTCGAAACGCTGCGGCTTCGACCGTGCCGCAGCTGATCGAACAACCCGTGTGCGGCGAGGCGCTTCCCGCCCTCGAAGTGATCGTTTCCCGGAAGCTCCTACAACTGGCCGTGGGCTGTGGCCATTTCGTCGAGGACGGCGGCTGTCCCGGTGGGTGTGACGTTCAAGGCCGCCGTCGTGATGGAGGCGTCGAGGACGTTCGGGCGGTCATACAGATACAGCATTTCCGGGACCTCGGCCATGACGGGGTTCGTCCGCCCGATCTCTTCGAGTTCGCTGACCGTCATGCGGCCCAGTTCGGGCGCGCGACTACCGGCAGTGGCCGCCAGACGTGCGGCCAGTTCGCGGACCGACGCCCCGGAGGTGGACGGTACGTGCCAAGCCCGCCCCCACGACTTCTCATGTCGGGCCGCGGCGATGAGTGTGCGTGCGGCATCACCGGTGTAGGTCCAGCTGTGCGGAGCGTCGAGGTCGCCGGGGTAGGAGACGGGCGAGCCGTTCAGCACCTGTGCACCGACCATGAGTGTGAAGGGCGAGATGGCGCCCGCGCCCAAGTAGTCGCCTGCTCGAACCTCGGTCACTCGTACCCGTCCCGCGTCGTGGGCGTCGAGGGCTTCATGCCACATCTGGGCTCGGATGTGGCCCTTGATGCTGGTCGGTCTCATGGGAAGGTCTTCGGTGACCGGTCCGTCGACGGGACCGTAGCCGTAGGTGTTTCCGAGCATGACGTAGTCCGTGCCGGTGCGTTCCACTGCGGTCAGCAGGGCTCGGGCCAGGGGTGGGAACTCGGAGGGCCAGCGGTCGTAGGGCGGCATGGCGCAGTTGAACACGGCCGCGGTTCCCGCCGTCAGCTCGATGAGGCGGGAGCTGTCGGTGGCGTCGGCTCGTACCAGCTCGATCCGTTCGTGCGCCGGACCACTGCCTCGGCGGGTGACGAGACGCACCTGCTCACCGGAATCGGCCAGAAGGCGGGCGGTGGCCGATCCGGTGGCTCCGGCTCCGACAACGACATACAAGGACACGTGGTCGCTCCTCGATCGAGGTGAACTGGCCGCTGCGAGAGCCGCGGCGACGACTCAACCCTTCCTCTCCGGTGGCCCGTAGGCTAGTGGCCCGAATGCCATACATCCGGAGGTTCGGGCCATGCATCAGGTCGCCGTCATCGCAGTCCCCCCAGCCACCACCTTCGACCTCTCGATCCCGGGCATGGTGCTTGGAGAAACGGTCGTCAACGGAGATCCCGGCTACCGGGTGCGGATCTGCACCGCCCGTCCTGGGCCGATCGCGAGCGGTGGCGGCCTGGAGGTCACCGTGGGTCTCGGGCTCGAGGTCGTCGCCGAGGCTGACACTGTCATCGTCACCGGCACCGATGCGCGCGAAGACGTCGATATACGAGTGCTTTCAGCCCTTCGCCGCGCGGCGGCCGCGGGCACGAGGATCGCCTCGATCTGCACGGGAGCCTTTGTTCTCGCCGAAGCCGGCCTGCTCGACGGGCGTGGCGCGACCACCTACTGGGCCAAGTCCGAGGAGTTCGCCCAGCGCTTCCCGTCGGTCGATCTGCGACCCGGTGTGCTCTATGTCGAGGACGGCAACATCCTGACCTCGGCCGGGCTGTCCGCCGGCATCGACCTGTGCCTCCATCTGGTGCGCACCGACTACGGCGCCGCAGTGGCGAACACGGTCGCCCGGCTGGTCGTCGCGGCACCCGTACGACCTGGCGGGCAGGCCCAGTTCATCGAGCGGCCGCTGCCCCCGGAGGCCGGTACCTCCCTGGCCGCGACCCGGGCCTGGGCACTCGACAGACTCCACGAACCGCTCACCCGCGCCGGCCTCGCAGTCCACGCACGAACCAGCATCCGCAGCCTGACCCGCAACTTCCACGCGGAGACCGGTCTGAGTCCGCTCCAGTGGTTACTTCACCAGCGGGTGATCCGGGCCCAGGAGCTTCTGGAGGCCACAGATCTGCCGATGGATCAGGTCGCCCGGCTAAGCGGCCTCGTCACCACCGACTCCCTGCGCCGTCACCTGGTGAGGAAGGTCGGTCTCACGCCCAGCGCGTACCGTGCCTCGTTCACCCGGCGGCCCCGAGTAGTGCGCGGCGACTGGCCGTCCCGCTGACGAGAAGGTGGACGGCCACAAAAGCGATCAGGCCCGGTCCCGAGCGACTTCCGACCTGGCATACCAACGACTTGCCACCGTAAAAGGGCCCTGACCTGGGATTTACCTGGTCAGGGCCTGATGTTTTCATTCTGTTAGGAGTGGGGCGTGTCGGACTCGAACCGACGACCAAGGGATTATGAGTCCCTATACCTTTCCACCTGTACATGCACCCTGACCTGCGGCGAGCGGACCATTGAAGTCGGCTCGTGGGCAAGTTTTGCCGCGTATGTGCCGCGTTCTGTAGACGACATGAGTGCTGCGAAGAGCGGAGCTTCAGAAGTCGGCAACGGCGCGGAGAGGGACGACCATCCCTGCGTGGGCAGCGAGGCTGTAACCCCCCAGTTGAGCCGGTCGGACCGTGTGATCTCCAGCTGTTGGCAACCGGGGTCCGAGGCCCTGGGATTCTCATCGCTCCGCAAGTCGTCCAGCAGATTGCTAGACCGCGTTCTCCTACCGGAGTACGGGTGGCTTGACCTGCTTGGACACGTCACGACGGAGCAGAACCGCTACGGAACTCAGAACGCGTCGCGTCAGGCGGTAGGCCATCGACAGGAACATCCCGTCAGGATCTCGACCCGACGACCACGGGTTGCAACTGACCAGGTCGCAGGCACAATCGTGTTTCCGAGCCCCACACGGTGGCCGAGTTTCGGTTCAGGGTCCTTGTAACGATTGGTCCACGGGAGAAGTCAGACTCTACCCACGGGGCTCGATCATGTGGTTGAGATACCTTGTCTCAACCACATGATCCGGACTGCAGGGTCAAGGAAGTCGGAACGGTGCTGGGCCTGCCGGTCGAGGAGCGCGGCAAGCTGGAGCCGCTGCGCGGGAAGATGAACAAGCTCGCCGACCGCGGCTGGCTGCGCAAACTCGGCGACGGCCGGTTCGCGATCGCGTTCTGAGGCGCTCTGGCAGCACTCCTTACCGGCGCGGGATCACATGCGGGTCGTTAAATAGCCGTTGACCTGCACGTGAACACGGGGGTGCGTCACGTGGTCGGCGGCTGTGGGGACGCGGGACCGTGCCTCGGGCCGCTCGGTGTCGTCCCGCACACGGACGATTATGCGGACGCTTATACGACTACAAACCGGGCGGCCTCGAACGGCGTTCGGTAAGGGATGCCATCCCAACTACGAACCGGCCTCGATTCGATCTCCCTGAGCATCATCTGCACCCCTACAGCATCAACGCATCACCGCGCCAGCCCCCGACCCTACTGGGCTTTGGGCGGCCGGCATCGGCCCGGCTGGCTCCGGCATGACCACCGAATGCTGCCGTTGCCAACATCAGCACCTTGCCACTGCTCACAACGAACGCCGGTCGCCGGGAATAGCTCACTGCGCGCTTGTCAAAGGCGTGCTATTCGATTGATTGTGACGAGCGGCCGGGGAATTAGTTGACGAGCTTCCTAATTGCTGCACTGACATTAAGGCTGGACAACTCCGATTGGTTGGTCAGCACAGCGGTGTTTGCCCTGCGCTGAGCAGACCCGATGACGACGAAACGGGTCTCTGGATGGTAGGCGGCTGCATCGTCCGCTGCCTGCGCAGGTCCATTTCCGACTGCGACGATTACAAGACAATTTTGCTGAAGGATGCCGCTCAGGTAGGCGTCGGCATCCGGCGCCTTCGGCGGTATCGTCGTTCGTTGGATGTTGATGCCACCACCTTTGGCGAAATCCTGCATTCCCGCCCACGCGGTCTGTGCGGCGGGGGATCCGTCGGTGAGCAGGCAGACTCGTTTGTTCGCCGCGACTGTGCTCACCGGTTTGGGCGGCACCGGGGCGTGGCGCGATCCCGAACGTGCGGCCATCACGGCGACAGCGCCGCCGACGACAGCGATGGCCAAAAGTCCCCCCAAGGCGCCTCGGCGGCTCAGGCGTGGCACGGTTCACCGATGCTTCGATCGATTGTCACGGGTTCCATGCCTACCGCAACGGCATGGCCTTCGCAACTGATCTACCAGGCGCTCTAGGTGTTAGAACGCGGCGAGCGTCTTCGAACATAGTAACGATATCGTAACGATGTTCGATCTCTGACATTCTGCGGCGTGACTGACTCTGAAGCGCTCAATTACGATCAGCCCGCGAACGGGGCGCTCGACAGTTGCACGTGTTGTTTGGCACATGGAAAACGAGGGCTCCGATGCGTGTACTTGGCGTGCGTTCGATCGTCCGGCGTTCAGTGGCTCGCTTCGGCGTCGTTGGGCTGACGGTGACTGTGGGCTTGTCCCCGACGTTGACGCAGGCGGCGCAGGTGCCGGGCTACGTGTGGGGCTTCTCGCAGAGTGATCATGGCGGCTCGCCGGCCACACCAAAACAGCCGTCTGGGACGGCCGCCGGCAAGGCGCACTACGTGCCGGCTAGCGCTACTCGGGCTACCAGCGGGGCGAAGGGCCATCCGGCTGGTAAATCGCCATATGAGCTGCCGGCCGACAAGCCGCATGCGAAGACCTCGAAGCCCCACACCTCAGACGCCCCGAAGGCTGCAACGCCGGTAGCGACGCGGGCAGTGACATCGGCCGCGGCGGGGAAGAGCAGCTTTGACGCGACGGCGAGTGTGCGGCAGGACCGCATGGGTAATGCTCAGACGGCCGTCTTCAAGAACCCCGACGGTACGTACACCGCTCGCCTTTACCCCGTACGCACCCAATATCAGCTGCCTGATGCATCGTGGGCGCCGATCGACCTGACGCTCGTCGTCGGGGGCGGACGGGCGTCTGCACCGGCGTGCTGACTCCATGGATACAAGCTTCGCGGCTACTGCCGACGGGCCCGAACTGATGGCCCTCAACACCGATGCAAAACATGGCGTGTCGTTCTCACTTGCGAGCGCGCAGTCTGTCGCCGGTCAAACGACTGGTGACGCAGAGACCTACCACGGTGTCGCGGCCGGGGCAGACCTGACGTTGAAGACTGACGTATCCGGAGTGAAGGAGAGCCTGGTCCTCCAGAACTCGTCAGCTCCGACGACGTGGATCTTTCCCTTCCAGGCCAAGGGGCTGTCCGCGAAGCTGGATACAGGTACTGGTGATGTGGACTTCGTGGACGCGAACGGCGCGACAGCCATACGAGTACCACATGGATCGATGACGGACTCGAAAATCGATCCGGTCTCGAACGATCCGGCGTGGTCGGGCGGCGTCACCTACAGCCTCGTTACCTATCAGGGGTCGCCAGCCCTGCAGGTCAGCCTGGACAAGGCTTGGCTCACTGACCCGCGGCGGGTCTTTCCGGTCACCGTGGATCCAACCTCGATGAACGACACCGCGGACACCTTCGTCGAGACTGTCGATAACACAGGCAACAACGAGGCTTCGCCTATCTTGAAGGTCGGCTCCTACGATGGCGGGTCCCACAAGGCAGCCTCCTTCCTCTCGTTCGCCTACTTCCAGTCGATGTTCAGCAATGATTGGATCAGGGGAACGTGGCTGAACCTCTACGATGCGTTTGACACGACTTGTCGAGCCGAGAATGTCTACGTTTCGCCGGTCACTGGGCCGTGGTCGGCGGGAGCGATTTCCGAGGCAGCCAATGGCTATCCCGGTGCGCCGATCGGGAACGCCTTCGGTGTTGCGGCCTTTGATAAGAGCCCGAAATGCCTAGGAACCAGCGGGACCGCAAACTGGGAGCAGATTGGACTGGACTCGTCCACCTTCGACCATTACGCGCACGGGTCCAGCTTCTATGGCCTGGCGGTCTGGGCGGACACTACAGGTAGTACCACGTCGTGGAAGGAGTTTGCGTCCAACCACAGTGCCAACGTCCCGTACTTGAGCGTTGACTACAGTCCTTACGCAGTGCTCTGGGGGGCGCTGCCAGCTTGGACTACGACGCCGACCGCCTTGCAAGGCGGGGCTATCCAGGTGCCCGTGGAGAACTGGGGCTACGGCACCTGGACTCCGTCCAACGGTTACGTCTTGCACTGGACGCAGACGAACAACGCGAACGGCGATGTCCTGGCATCCGGCAATGCGGCCATGTCATCCAACATCGGACCGCAACAGTCGGGGAGCGTCACACTGACGCTCCCGCCACAACCAGCCGGCATCACCGTGGGTGTTTCCCTCGACATGTGGGCGCCGGGAAGCGTCGCCTTTTCGAGCTACCTCGTTCCCACAGAGGCTTTCACGTATACCGGGGCGGATATCGCTCCACAGATCGACGGGGAAGCGCCGGCGTCGAACGTCACCTTGACCTCGACGCCGACCCTCATCGCGTACGGCCATGATCCGGACAACTACCCATCTGCGCTTCAGTTCGGGTTCTGGGTATGCCCATCTACGGCGACTTGGCCGACGGGCTGTATCTCGTCGGGTTGGCTGCCAGACGGGCAGAATGGTTGGAAGCTTCCGGCCGGAAGCTTGGCCTATGGCAAGCCGTATTATTGGATCACTCAAGACTACGACGGCGCGGCAACCAGCTGGCCGAGCCAGCCCGCATGGTTTACGACGGCCGTGGACCAGCCGGTGGTGACGTCACATCTGGCCCAGAACACCGACAATCACGGTTACGACCCCGAGTCCGGGAACTACACGACCGCCGCTACGGACCTGACTGTGCCCGGTTCAGGGATGCCGTTGCAGGTCGAGCGCACCTATAACAGCCTGGATCCACGGACTTCTGGCGCGTTCGGCGCATCCTGGTCCTCAGTCTTTGACATGCAGGCGGCCGTCGACAGCGACGGTACCGGCAACGTCGTCGTCACCTATCCCACTGGGCAGGCGGTCCGCTTCGGGTACAACCCGGATGGTAGCTTCACCGCGCCGTCAGGCCGGTTCGCGACGCTCACCGCCAACGGTTCGACCGGTTACACCCTGGTCGACAAAGACGGCACCACCTACGTGTTCAGCGGAGCCTCGGGCGCATCGGTCTTCCCAGTCTCGTCGATCACGGACCATTCCGGCCACGGTGAGTCGTTCACCTACACAGGCGGTCGGGTGTCTACGGTGACGAACCTGGTGTCGGGTCGTGCGCTGCACTTCACCTGGGGCACGCCCGCCGGTGCCAGTTCGCCGCATGTAGCTTCTGTGGCGACGGACCCGTTGAGCGGTACGGACCAGACCACCGCCATTACCGCCACCTACGGCTACACCGGCGACGATTTGACCTCGTTCTGTTTGCCGAAGCTCCAGACAGGGTGTACTGGCTACACCTATGAGAGCGGGTCCCACGACCGTTCGGTAACGCTAGACGCTGACCCGGACTCTTACTGGAGGCTCGACGATCCAGTGGGGTCCTCGCTGGCCTCCAGTCAGGTCATAGCCAACGAAGGATCCGACAACGCGACCTCGGTGAGCGCGACGTTCGGGGCCGCCGGCCCCACTGGGACTGCTACTGCGGCGGGGTTCGACGGCTCGACATCCTTCGTGCAGCTGCCCAACGGCCAGGTGGAGGGGACCACGTTCCTGACTTTGCAGGTGTGGTTCAAGACCTCTACGACTGGCGTGGCGCAAATGCTCTACGCAACCGGCCACGACCCAGCAAACACCCCCAGCCCCGGCGGCGGCGCGATGCCCGTCCTGTACGTCGGGACCAACGGCAGGCTGTACGGGCACTTCTGGAACAACACGGTTACCAGCATGGCCTCGACCGGGACAGTCACCGACGGGGCATGGCACCAGGCGGTGCTCACCGCGTCCGGCACTAGCCAGGTCCTGTATCTCGACGGCGTCCAGGCCGGCACCGAGAGCGGCCAGTTGGCCAACATCGACCCCTACGACATAGTCGGCGCGGGTGTGTTCAACAGCAACGGCTGGCCCGCTGCGCCTGGTGGCAACGTATGGTCCCACTTCAACGGGCAGATCAGTGACGTCGCGTTCTACCAACGTGCGCTGTCGGGGACGCAGATCGCGCAGCTGTATTCTGCGGTGAAGGTGCCGTCCTCGTTGCTGACCCAGGTCAAGCTCCCGTCCGGAAACATCGAGGCGGCTCCCGCGTACGACACCGAGATTGACCGACTGACTCAGGTCACCGACGCCAACGGCTCGGTGTGGGGCGTCGGCCGGGCGACGGTGAGCGGGACGTCCAGCGTGTACCGTTCGGCGGTCCTGGGCTCGAGTCCTTTCGGCTACTGGCGCCTGGGCGACGCCGGCGGTACGACCGCCGCCGACCAAACCTCCGGTGGCGTGGGCCAGCCTTCCGTCTACAGCAACGTGACCCTCGGCGTGCAGGGACCGTTTGGGCCGAACGACAACACCGCGGCGCAGTTCAACGGTACGAACTCGAACCTGCTGCTGCAAACGGCTGTCGCAGCTCCAACAACGCCCGCTGCTGTCGAGATGTGGTTCTCGACGACCAAACCCGGCGTACTGCTGTCAACGTCCGCTGACGCGATCACCGCCACCACCACAACTAACTCATACACCCCGACTCTGTACGTGGGCACCGACGGGAAGCTGTACGGCCAGTTCCACGAGTCCGATAACTCCATCGCACCCATAGTTACTTCGTCCCCGGTCACCGACGGCAAGTGGCACCACGTCGTGATTTCCACAGATGGGCTCATGCAGGAGCTCTACCTGGACGGTGCGCAGGTCGGGACGATGACTGGCTCGGGCTGGATCGGTGATGCCGGCACCAGGTACATGTATGTCGGTGCGGGTTTCATTGGCGGGAAGTGGCCTGCCCAGGCACACCAGAGCACGACCGACGCCACTGGCTACCCGAGTTTCTTCAGCGGCTCGGTCGCAGAGGTCGCCTACTATGAGCACCAGCTCACGCCCGCCGACGTCACAGCGCATTTCAAAGCGTTTGGTAGCTCCGTGTCGCACACAGCGCCGACTATGCGCGTGGAGATCACAGACCCGACGGGCAAGCCACTCACATACACATACGATCCATTCAGCGGGGGTCGTTTGCTGACTGCGTCTGATGCACTCGGCGCGACTACTACTTACGGGTATGACGCAGCTGGTTTTCTGAACACCGTGACCGACCCTAACGGCGATATCGTCACTACCGGTCACGATATCCGTGGCAACACTGTGTCGAAGACTACCTGCCAAAGCCTGGCACATGGAAATTGTGGCACGGCCTACTACACGTACTACCCGGACGACACGTCTACCTCGCTGACGCCCGATCCGCGTAACGACCAGATGACAACATTCCGGGACGCCAACTCTAGCGACCCATCGGATCCCACGTACCTGACCCGTTACACCTACGACGCCGCTGGGGACCTGACCTCTACGACCACACCGGCGGTCTCTGGGTTCCCACTAGGCAAAACTCAGACCACCGTTTTTACCGACGGTTCGGCGGCTTTCCCGGCAGCGGACTCGGGTAATGAGCCGGCTGGGCTGATTGATCATACAGCTACCCCGAACGGGGCTGTGACCAAATACCGGTACTTCCATAACGGTGACGTGGCCTCCGTGACTGATGCGGCGGGTTTGGTTACCAAGTATGCGTATGATGCTATTGGAAGGGTCCTCGCTAAGACGCAGATCAGTGACACCTACCCGGCAGGTTTGGTCACCAGTTACACCTACGACGCTGCCAGTCGCGTCCTGACCGAGACCGATCCCGCTACGGGCGACAGGGTCAGCGGGGTGACCCATACCGCGCTTACCACAACCGTCTATGGGCCGGACGGCCAGGCGACATCGGTGACTGTCAGCGACGCTACCGGTGGGGACAAATCCCGGCAGACGATTAACGTCTACGACAGCTCAGATCGGCTCCACACAACAACGGACCCCACCGGTGCAGTCAGCACCTATGGATACGATGCTTATGGCAACCGGAGCCAGGTTATCGACGCCGCCGGCAACGAGACTGATCAGTTATTCGACCCGGATGACCGCCTGCTTACCACCACGTTGCACAACTACACGGGCGATCCAGTCCACCCCAGCGCGGCAACGAATCTCGTACGTGAGTCGCGGGCGTACGACCCTGCTGGGCGGTTGGCGTCCGTCACCGACGCCATGGGCCGGACTACCCAGTACACGTATTTCGACAACGGTCTGTTGCAGAAGACATTTCACCCGGACCCGGCTTCGACCACCGGGGGCGGGACGGTTGCCGAAGAGCGAATCTACGACAACGTAGGAAACACAACTGCGGACTGCAACTTCGACTGTCAGACTCCGGCCTCTGGGAATTTTTATTCCGGCAACAGCTACACCCAGAACGTCTACGACGCATCCAACCTGCTCACTAGTTCGGCAACTAAGTCCGGAATAGACAGTGACGGCTACGACATCCTGCGCGATGCCTCCTACTCCTACGACCCGGACGACCACCAGACCGCAGTGACCACCTCCAGCACCGACAACGCGACGGTCGACACCACCGACTACACCTATGACCCGCTTGGACGTGTCACGAGTAAGACTGTCCAGGACTCCAACAACGCCCAGTCATGGAGCGCATCGCTGGGCGGCAAGTGGAACCTCGACGACAATTCCACCGCGACTGTTCCGGACGGGTCTGTCGAGAATCACCCGGGCACGCTTACCGGCAACGTGGTGTGGTCGTCCGGCATGACCGGCAACAGCACTAGCTCCGCGCAATTTGACGGCACGCCCGGCGAGTCCATCACCACCAACGGACCGGCGGTCGACACCAGCAAACCGTTCACCGTTTCCGCCTGGGTCTATCTGAATGACACTGCCAGCGACCACCCTGCCCTGACCCAGGACGGTACGAACGGCGGAGTTGGCTTCTGGCTTGGCTATGACCACGTCTTGAATGCTTGGTGCTTCACCACGGACAATGGCGACACCGCTATCCCGTTAAGTTCGTCCTCCGCATCCTCGCCAGCCGGCTCGGTCCAGACAGGCGTGTGGACGCACCTTGTGGCAGCGTACGACGGTACCCGCGTGAATCTCTACGTCGACGGCAATTGGCAGTCCCGCGCGGATAATTGGCCTACCGGCTTCGACACCACCGGTCCTGTCCAGATCGGCGGAGCCCCGAATGGTCAGTCCTTCAGCGGCAACATTGAGAAGGTCAGTATTTACAACCGCTCGCTGTCCTGGAATGAGATTGTCGCGCTCTATGACGGCGCTGTCTCGGCTGGTCCGGGGCTCAACGGACTGGCTGGCAGTTGGCCGCTGACTTCCGAGTACACCTATACGGCTAAGGACACCTCAGCATCCGGCGACCAGCACGGCTACGACGCGAGCCCCGGGTATTTCGAAGACATCCTCTGGTCGCCCGAGCACGGGGGTTCCGCAGTGTTCGATGGCGCCAACATGGCGCTCGAGGCTAACAACACCCTGAATACCGGATCCGGACAGAGCTTCACCGTCACCGCCTGGGCCAAACTCACATCCACCGCAGGCACTGCGGACATTGTTTCCCAGAGCGGCACGCAGACCTCGGGATTTGACCTCCAGTACGACAGCACTGACAAGGCCTGGTCCTTCTCCCGCGCCACTCAAGACGTCGCGAATCCTACGGTCGTCCGTGCTCATGCGAGCTCGCCTCCTGCGCTGGGCGTATGGACACACTTGGCCGGTGTCTATGACGCGACGACAAACACACTGACCCTCTATGTGAACGGCAGTCTCGCCGGGACGGCGACCGACACCACGCCGATTGCGTCCACCGGAAGCCTCGTGATCGGACGTGGACAGAACAACGCAGCACCGGCCTATTGGTTCACTGGAAAGATATCCGGCGTCCAGGCGTACTACCGCGCACTTTCGGCCACCGAGATCGGGACCATCTACTCGGGTGGTTCTCTCCTGAAGCCGACGAACGTACTGACCACCACCTGGACGTTGGATCAGCGTGGCCTCGTGGTCGCCACTACCGACCCCCGCGGTAACGCGCCGGAGGCCACGAAGGCCGGCTACACCACCACCTACACCAACGACGAGGCCGGGCGCCGGGTCACCACCACGCTTCCGACGGTGAACGTCGAGACCGCTGGCGGTGCACCGGTAGCCACTCACCCCATGTCCCAAACCGGCTATGACAGCTTTGGCGACGCCGTGGAGGCCCAGGACCCGAACGGCAACATCACCGCCACCGCCTTCGACGGCGACGGCAGGACCACTGGAACAACCTCACCGCCCTATACCGCACCCGGGACCACCACTGCGGTAACGAGCACAACCACGACCGATTACACCAGCATCGGTCAGGTCAAGGACGTGAAGGACCCTCTGGGCAACATCACCAGCTTCACGTACGACCAGCTCGGCGACGCCGCAACCCGGACCGACCCGCCGATCGATGGGAACACCACCGGCGGCGTCTCGCACAACGTGTACTACCCCGACGGCCAGGTGCAAAGCAGTACCGATCCGACCGAGGCCCAGAGCCAGGCCACGTACGACTACATGGGCCGAGTGGCGACCAGTACCCAGATCGTGCGCCAGCCGACCGCACAGGCCGACACCACGACCTACGGCTACGACAGTCTGGGCGACGTCACCAGCGTCAAATCACCGTCAGGGGTCACCACCGGTGCCACGTACGACGCCATTGGAGAGCGGCTGACATCGGTAGACGGTGCGGGCAACACCACCTACTACAACTACAACGAGACGGGTCTCCTGAACCAGATGGAGTTCCCCGACGGTACCTGGCAGGAAGTCGACTATGACCTCGCCAGCCGTCCCGTGACCGAGACCGACTATGACGCCAACAACGCAAAGATCCGATCCACCAGTATCGGCTATGACTTGGCAGGCAACAAGATCTGGACGAAGGACGCGCTGAACAACCAGACGACCTTCGCCTACGACGCCGCCGACAGACTCATCTCTCAGACCGAGCCGGTCACCGCGAATCACTCCATTACCACTATCTACGGCTATGACGCGGCCGGGAACAGCACACGCTACACCGACGGCAACGGCCAACCATGGACCACGACATACAACACTTGGAATACACCGGAGTCCACGATCGAGCCGTCCACACCGGCTTTCCCGAACCTCGTCGACCGGACCACCACCCGGACATACGACAAGTCTGGCCGTCCGGCGACCATCACCGAACCCGGTGGAGTGGTCATCGGCCGATCCTTCGATGCCCTAGGTGACGTCACAAAGGAGACCGGGACGGGGGCTCAGGCGGCCACCGCCGATCACACCTACGGCTACGACACGGCAGGTCGAATGACCTCCGTGGCAGCGCCCGGCGGCACTGATGCCTTTACATTCGACGACCGCGGCAATCTGATGAGCGCTTCCGGGCCATCCGGATCATCGAGCTTTGCCTACAACGCAGACGGCGCCATGACCAGCCGCACGGACGCCGCTGGTGCAGCGACCTACGGCTACGACACCGCAGGACGCCTGGCCTCCGTCGTCGACCCGTTGACCGGCAGTACCCTGACATACGGCTACAACGCCATGAGCCAGGTTTCGTCGATCGGCTATGGAACCGGTGGCGACGTCCGCACCTTCGGCTATGACAGCCTGCAAGAGCTGACCAGTGACACGCTCAAGACCTCGGCAGGCGCCACTGTTGCTTCGATCGGCTACGGCTACAACCTCGACGGCGACCTCACGACCAAAAACTCCACCGGCTTCGCCGGCGCCGCGACGAACACCTACACCTACGACTACGCCCAGCGGCTGACCTCGTGGAACAATGGCGCCGCCACTGTCGCCTACGGTTACGACGACAACTCCAACCGTACTGCCGTGGGCGCCACGACCCTGACATATGACGCCCGTAACCAACTCACATCGGACGGCACCAACACCTACAGCTACACGGCCCGGGGAACGCTGGCAGCCAAGACCCCGACAACCGGCACAGCAGAGGCCTACACTTTTGACGCCTTCGACCGGATGGCCACCGACGGCGGCCAGACGTACACGTACGATGGCTTGGACCGCCTGATGAGTGCGGGGACCGCAACCGGCTTCGCCTACAGTGGGACGTCCAACGATCTCGCCGCGGACTCTGCGGCTACCTACAGCCGTGATCCGTCCGGAAATCTGATCGGAGTCAGCCAGTCCGGTGTTAAGACCCTGGCCTATAACGACCGCCACGGCGATCTGGTGGGTTTGTTCCAGGGCTCCGGCACCGCCCTGACGGCTTCCACTGCCTACGACCCGCTGGGCGCAGTCACCGCCAGCAATAGCCAGCCAAGCCTGGGATTCCAGAGCGGATGGACTGACAAAACGACCGGCAAGGTCAACATGGCCTCGCGATGGTACGACCCTGCCACCGGCCAATTCGCAAGCCAGGACACCATCACGACCAGCCCGAACCCCATGTCGGCGAACGCCAACACCTACGGCTACGGGAATGGCGACCCACTCGACCACTTCGACCCCAGCGGCCACACCGCGAGCTTGACCGGCGGAGACGCAGGCGGTGATGAAACTGTTGGAGGGGGCGGAGCAGGCGTAGGCGGCGGAGCAGGCGGAGGCGGTGGAGGCGTCGCAACGATCGACACTTCGACATCGGACATGCCTGCGGACCAGGCCGGTGCCGAACCTCTCTCGCAAGAGGAATGGGCACAACTCGACGCCATCGAGAAGGGCATCGTCGAAGACGGTAAGGCCCTTAACCAAAATGAAGAGCAAGTCTACTCCGAAGGCAAGGCGGAATTTCAAGGGGTAGCGCGGGGTGAATTCGAACAGGACTTCTACTCTCTCGTTGAGAGCGGAGAGGCTATAGACAACGACCCAGTACAGCTGCTTGCCCAAATCAGGGTGGCTATGGGCTTGCCGGCGTTCCCTGATGGCGGTGCCGAGTACTCCGACGTTCCTGCATGCCATGGCACCGCATGCGGCAAGCCAGCGTCCGATTCGACCAGAAATACGTCGTGCAACACGAGTTGTGGCGGCGGCGGTGCGTTCGGCGCAGTCTTTACCTTTACCCCAGCGCAACCCCCACCCCCGCCCACGCCCACGCAGTATGCCGACAAGCCTGCGGCGCACCCGAAGGCGCCCAAGCTAGGTCAAGGCTCCGGCATCGACTACTCACCAACAATCATTGCGCAGGTCCTCACGGCGCTGGTGGTCCAGGTGACCCCGGAGGCCGACGCCTATAGTCCCCAAGACGCCGCCGCCACCTCGAACCCGGCCAGCGATTTGGCCACCGGCGGCACGGGTGATGAAGAAAGCGACGACCAATGCGGTAACGCTGCCGGAGGGTGGGTTACTTATGCCCCAACAGGGTTCGGTGGACGAGCTCAGGGTGGTGTTGCGTGCCTCACTAGCCGGTATATTGCTGCTGCCCCTGGAAGCCCTACGACGGAAGCGTCCGCGTACGGCACTCCTGGATATGGGGCGGCGAGAGCCTTTTCGCTGGCAATAGGTGCGTCAAACAATCCAGGGCAGGCAATTAATGCTTGCCATCTAATCGGAGCCCAGCTCGGAGGAAGTGGTACTGACGCGCGGAACCTGGCGACATGTTCACGGGCCGCGAATGCCTGGCCTATTGGTGTTCAGGGCTTCAGTAATCGCATGGACACATTCGAAGGTAAGGCTCGGTCCGCCATCAATGCAGGGCAAACGGTTATCTATTCAGACGTGCCAAGGTATTGGACTGATCGGTCGACCATTCCATATGCATTTGATCTTTCGGCGACATGCGCGGCGAACTGTGGCGCCGGAGCGGCCGATTTCTCTGTTAGTGTTCCAAATATCATCGCCGGTGGTAACGGGCAGTGGTACAACTTGGGGATGAATTGATGGAGGTTGTAGATGCCCGGTGATTGGCTGGAGAGATTGACTAGTCAGATGCCGCCGCGGCGTGCGGATGGAGGCTCCCCTGAAAGGCGACTCGGCGAGCTAGCTTCTGCGGATGAACTCCATATGCCATCCGATTATGTGCGCTTCGTGGAAGCGTATGGGTTTGGTGCGGTGGGCGATTATCTAATTGTGGATCGCCCAGCCCTGCCCCCTGCGGAGTACCTCGAAGAGTACGAATCTCCCTATCGGGCCTACTCGGGGAATTGTGGAGGTGTCATCTACTTCGCGACAACTGCTGACGCCGACGATGTTTTTTATCTTCTGAATCTTCATGATGGGGAGGGGTGTGTTGTTGTCAAGAGGCGTCATTTTTATGGCGCCGAGGAGATGTGGAAGAAGTTCGATTGCGGATTACTCGAATTCCTCGTCCTCACGCTCGATGCTCAACTTCCGGGAGGTAATCCTTTTAGCGGAACTCACCTTTGGGGTAGAGATAAGCCCGTAAAGTTTGTGCCGTCAGCTTACTAATGGAACTCGAAGTAGGTTTCGTCAGTTGAGGTAGGCGAGGTCGGGGTCGCGGAAGAAGCCGCGGACGATTTCGGGGGTGGCGGCGAGGCGTTGGAGGGCCTCGACCGCGATGGCGTAAAGCTGGCCGGGGGCTTGGACCGCGCGTCGGCCGGCGCGGGCGGCTTTGACGCTGTTCCACACCCACTCGTCAGGGTTGAGCGTCGGGGAATAGCCGGGCAGGAAGAACAGCCGCAGACGCCCGTGGGCGTTTTCCACGAAGGTCTTGACGTCTTTCGCCCGGTGAGATGGGGCGCCGTCCACGATCAGGAACACGGTGCCGCCGTCATCGGCCAGCAGTTGCTCGCAGAATTCGATGAACGTCGTCTTGTCGAAGGTGCCGGTGAAGCAGTTGAAATGGATGCGTCCGCGCTGTTCAATCGCCGAGATCATCGTCACCGGATCCCGTCTGCCCATGGCGGCTCATCTAAGTTGGCCGTGATGTTCGACCGTCCCGCTGGATCAGGGTCTTGATGGCAGCGAAGCGCCCGTGACGTTCTGTGATCATTCGAGTTGCTGAGACTTGAAGGATCAACGGAAGGCCACGGGCTTGGTCAACGATACGACGCGGCTATTCGGGTTGGACGGGGTGGCTGTCACCTCCGTGCGGCTCGGCAACGACGCGAGTCCGATGCTCGCACTGGTCACCGCCGATGAGCAGGCCCGATGCTGTCCCGAGTGCGGCGTGCGCTCGGAACATCCGCACGGCTGGGTCCGCACCAGGCCGAGGGATCTGCCCGTGGCCGGCCGCTCCACCTTGCTGACCTGGACCAAGCGGCGCTGGCAGTGCCGGAAAGGGGACTGCCCGCGCCGGACGTTCACCGAGGCCCTGCCACAGATCCCGCCGCGCTCCCGGCTGACCTGCAGGCTTCGGGAGTCGGCCGGGGCGGCGGTGGCCGATCGGGGCCGGACGGTCGTTCAGTCAGCCCGGGACCACGAGGTGTCCTGGCCGATCGCCCATGCCGCGTTCATGGCGCACGCCAAGCAGGCCTTGCCTGCCCTCACCCCTGCAACCGAGCGGCTCGGGATCGATGAGACCCGGCGCGGCAAGGCCAAGTTCCGTCTGGTCACTGGGGCCGACGGCACCGAGAGCTGGGAAGTCACCGCAGACCGGTGGCATGTCGGGTTCGTCGACCTGTTCGGTGGGGCTGGGCTGCTCGGTCAGGTCGAGGGCCGCACCGCGAAGAAGGTCTCGGGCTGGATCGAGGCGCAGACCGACGCCTGGCGCTCCGGCGTGCGGTTCGTCGCCATCGACATGTGCACCATCTTCAAGTCCGCCGTCCGCGCCTCGCTGCCGCACGCGACCCTCGTGGTCGACCGCTTCCACGTCGCCCAGCTCGCCAACACCGCGTTGACCGAGGTCCGTCGCCGGGTCACCGTGCAGCAGCGCGGACGCCGGGGACGCAAGGGCAACCGGGAATGGGAGCTGAGGAACCGGCTGACCCGCTCGGCCGCCCGTGTCCACGCCGACCACCTCGACCCGATGGTCGACGACCTCCAGAGCCTCCCAGTGAAGATCGGCGTGCCGATCCTGGCCGCGTGGAACGCCAAAGAAGACCTGATGGACGTCCTGGCCCTGATGCACACCCGCCCCGCCCGGACGGCGATCGCGCACCGGCTGTTCCGGTTCTACGAGTCATGCGCTGCATCCGGCCTGCCGGAACTGGAACGCCTGGCCACCACGGTCAACACCTGGTGGCCCGAGATCGAGGCCGCGATCGTCTCGGGCGTCAGCAATGCCGGCTCGGAAGGGATCAACAGATCGATCAAGACCGATGCCCGAGCCGCCTACGGCTACCGCAACCCCGCTAACCAGCGCCTGCGTGCCCGCTGCGCCACCACCCGCCGCGCCCGTGGACACCTCACCACCCACACCAGCGGCCGCCACAACCAACCCCGACGCTCAAGAACCTGACAGCAACAGTCACCGCAGACAGGCTTGATGCGGCATCCTGGACGGCATGGACACACCATCCGGCGAGTTCGTCCGCGTCCTGGACTACCACCTCGACTCGGGACACCCCAAGCCCGTCGAGGCGCTGCAGGCTTGACTGCGCGAGCGGGGCATCGAGGAGATGCCCTTCGGCGTCGATGACGTCCTCCTCATCGCCCCCTGCGGACGTGACGAAGAAGGCAACTGGGACCGCAGCGTCAAAGTCCACGTCCGCGGTGCAGCACTTCGCCGACTCAGCCTCCATCCTGACGAGCCGACCTCATCGATCGAACCGCAGACCTGAAGTCTTGCTGTCACGACCAAGTTCGTTGAGCCCCCATGCTCCGAGCCAGTTGAACAAAAATCCGTGGGCCCGGCGTCCGGAGTTGTGCCATTTGTTGACGCGGGTGCGCTCGGCGACTTCGGCGGTGTCTAGGCGGAAGTCCTCGATCAGCCAGTGCAGGTAAGCCCGGAGGCTTTCCAGGCTCTCGACGGTCTTGGCGTCGGCGTGCTTGTCGGCGACTTCGGCCGAGGCCGCGGGGGGGGTGTGGAGCAGGACCGCGAACTCCCACCACGTAGTCATCATCGGCTCGGTGAACGCGGGGTTCCCGAGCGCTGCTTGATCCTGAGCGAGCTCGGATAGTTCCAGACATAACGAACCCCTCGGTCTCCAGCGTGTGATCAGCGAGCCGAACACCACCAGGCGCGTCACCCTCCGTCTCACTGCAACCGTCGTTGCGTGGCTGGCCGCGACCGGCGCACGCTGTCGTCCGTCACGCAATTCGGGCGACGGTTCACACATGCTTCGGCTTGATGTCCGGTCTCGCCGTGGCCGGGAGTCCAGCGGACGTGGGAGGCCCTTCTCGTCGCGTCACGCCGCCACGGACGCCGCCAGAGATAGGCGGCCACAGCTGGAGTGCAGACGACTCGTCCCTGATTTCGCCAGGACTGCGGACGCGTGCCCGGTCCACGAGAAGGCCGGTTGGTCCGACGGGCGTCGCGGCTGCCGCAGCCATTGGTGGTGCCGGAGATCGTCCTCGGGTCAGGAGACTCGGTCAGCGTCGCGACGGACGTCCCGCGGATGCGGTGGCAACGCGTGGCGCAGAGGTTCGGGGTCCGGACGTCCCCTCCGCCGTCGAGAGGCTGCGACCGCCAGCCCTTTGACATACGTGCACCAATTGCGGGCGCCGTTGCTGCTGATCCACTGCCCGTACGGCGCGCGTGCGCCTACAGTTTAGGCCAGCGGCCCGTCAGAACCAGACCGCTTCGTCCTGTAAGCCAGCGATACACACGCCGATTCCTCCATGCGCCACACTGCTGTGCGCGATCGGTCACTGCCTGTATGATCGGCGGCCAGCCGCTACAACAGAACTCTGATACAGCAACACTCTGGCGGCATCGAATCGATGGGGGATGCCCGTGACCTACACGGCCGAAATCAGCAGGTCCAATCCGGGATGTTTCGTGTTCCTGGTCGACCAGTCCGGGTCGATGTCCGATCCGATCGGCGGCGAAGCCCCGGGCCGCAAAGCCGACGTCGTCTCCGACGCCATCAACCGGCTGCTTACCGAGCTGTCCGTGAAATGTGCCAAGGAAGAAGGCGTCAGGGATTACTTCCACGTGGGGGTCATCGGCTACGGCCAAAGCGTCGGCCCGGCGCTCGGCGGTCCGCTGTCCGGGCGTGACCTGGTTCCGCTGAGCCAGATCGCAGACAACCCCGCGCGCGTGGAGGAGCGGTCGAAGAAGGTCCCGGACGGGGCCGGCGGCCTGGTGGAGACGACGGCGAGCTTCCCGGTGTGGATGACGCCGATCGCCAACGGGGGAACGCCGATGGTGGCCGCCCTCGGCTACGCGCGGCGCCTGATCGGGCAGTGGTTGGACGAGCATCCCGGAGGGTTCCCGCCGATCGTGCTGAACCTGTCCGACGGCGAGTCGACCGACGGCGACCCCGGCATCGCTGCCGGCGACATTACGTCCCTGGCCAGTGCCGACGGCGGTGTCCTGCTGTTCAACCTGCATGTCTCGTCAGTCGGTGGCACCCCCGTCGAGTTCCCGGACACCGACGCCGGCCTCCCCGACGCCCACGCCCGAACCCTGTTCGGTATCTCTAGCTTCCTTCCGGCCCACATGCGCACGTACGCCGCCGCACAGGGCAAGAAGGTCAGCGACGGCACCCGAGGATTCGTCTACAACGCTGGCATCAGCGCCGTCGTGCAGTTCCTCGACATCGGAACCCGTGCCACTGAGCTGCGGTGACCGCCACACCAGGCTACGTATCACGGTTCCTCGTACCGAAGGACGGGAACAACGCCGACCAGTGCGAAGACGCCCTGGTCGTCTGGCCGCCGGCCGCGTACGACGAACCGGTCATCGGGGCGTTCCTGGCGGTCCTGTGCGACGGGGCTTCGGAGAGTCTGCTGGCCCGCGACTGGGCGAACCTGCTCGCTGAGCACCTCGCCGACCGGATTGACCGGCGGCCCGGCACCGTACGTTCGCCGCGGGCTGCCGCCGCGGCGATCGCGGAGGCGGCCCGAGGTTGGGACAGTTGGCTGGCCGCGTACATCGGGCGCCGGGCAAACGGCGGCAAGCCGCTAGCCTGGTACGAGAAGCCAGGGCTCGAGCGCGGAGCCTTTGCCACGGTATTGGCCGTCAGCGTTCGCCCCGACGAACACTGCTGGCGATGGAACGCGGCCGCACTTGGAGACACCTGCCTGTTCCATGTCCGCGACGATCAACTGCTGCAGGCGTTCCCCGTCACGGACCCGGCGGAGTTCGGCGTCACACCGGCGCTTGCCGGCAGCCGCAACGAGGACGCCGCGCTGCTCGCCCGGCACATTGCGGTCGCTGCCGGAGACTGCGACTCCGGCGACGTTCTGTTCCTGGCTACCGATGCGCTCGCCGCGTGGTTCCTCGCCGAAACCGCGGCCGGTAGGCAGCCGTGGAACGTGCTCCGCGAGTTCGCAGGCCAGGAAGCGTCGGAGTTTCAGGCCTTCATCACCTTGCAGCGAGCCGCTGGAGACATGCGTAACGACGACGTTGCCTTCGTCCACTTCGACTTCGGATAGGGGCCATGGCCGGAAACCAGATGTTCCCCAGCGGCGCCGACTACGCCGAGGCGATCCAGAACCCCCAGTTCTGCTTCAACGATCCCGACCTACGCGACGGACGCCCGGCGCTGACCAACCTCAGGCAGCCCAAGCCGATCTCCGGCAACTTCGCCTCGGTATTCTCTATGACCGCACCCAACGGCCGGCGGTACGCGGTCAAGTGCTTCACCCGCGACGTCGCCGACCAGCGCACCAGATACGAGGCCATCAGCCGCCACCTCACGACCATCGACGACCGCACCCTGTCACAGCCGTGGCGTATGGACTTCACCTACCTGCCAGACGGGATACTCATCCGCGGCAAACGTTGGCCCGTCCTCAAAATGGCCTGGGTCGACGGCACCGGTCTGATCAGTTGGTTGGAGACATACCGTGCGGACCGCACCGCCGTCGGGAACCTCGCCGATCGTTTCGCCGAACTCGTGACCGACCTCGAAGCGAGCAGGATCGGCCACGGCGACCTCCAACACGGCAACCTGCTCGTAGCGCACGACGGCACTCTGCGGCTGGTTGATTACGACGGCATGTACGTGCCGGCGTTGTCCAGCGCACGAGCCGCCGAGGAAGGCCACCGCCACTACCAGGCACCGATGCGGAAGAACTCCGGCGACTTCAGCGAAACCATCGACCGGTTCTCCGCATGGGTCATCTATCTGTCCCTGACAGCGCTCGCCGCCGACCCCAGCTTGTGGGATCAGCTGCGAGCGACAGACGCCGAATACCTGTTGACCTGCGACGAGGACTACATCACGCCATCAGCCTCCTGGCGGCTCAGCCAGCTGATCGCGGTCGGCGGGGAGACCGGACGAATAGCCGAGATGGTCCGCGAACTCGCCGGCAAAACCACACAATCAATGCCAGAACTGCTACCGGCACTGCGCACCACGCAGGCGAACCCCGTGAACAGAGCATCCACGGCACCCGCCGCCGTCCACCGGCCGGCATGGCTTGACGACCACATCGAACGGACACCTCCTCCCGCGCCGACGCGGTTCACTGACCGCCGCGTGTCCGACGTCATCTTCGCCATCGCCGCCGTGATGACAATGGCCCTGGGCGTCCTCGGCATCGTCCTCGCACCGCTGATGGCGTACATCGGCGCCGCCGTAGTCATGGCCAGCCTCGTGATCTCCGACCTTGGCAGGCGCGCTCGACCGGAGTGGAGAACCGCCCGAGACACCCACCGGTCACGCGCCAAGCAGATCGCCGCCTTCGGCGACCCGGCCAGCCATCTACAACACCTGGAGCGCGACCACTTCAAACAGGACGCGCAGATCACGCAACAACTAGAAGGCGTTGCGCTAGAACAGCGAGAGACGGTAACCCGGCGGACGCACGACCTAGCGCGCGTCGACCGGATCCTCGCCGGGCAGCTCTCCGCGATCTCCCAGCGCAAGCAGCGGCTCGAGACTGACCACAGCCTGCGAGCTTCCTCAGAGCTCCAACGGATCCAGGCCGCCCACGTCCAAGACCGGCTGCGTCGCCACACGATCCACCAGGGCATCAAAGGCATCAACGGCCTGGGCCCCGCGGCAGCGGCCACCCTCAGTGCGCACGGTGTCCACACCGCCGCCGACATCGAGATCGTGCTGGTTGCCGGAAGCAGCAAATACCCCACGCGCATGGCGTACTTCGTCCTTCCCAACGGCAGCAGGACGCGGATCGACGGCATCGGAGAAGTCCGAGCGAAAGCGCTGCTCGCATGGCGTGACGGCCTGACCCGCGAAGCGCTGCGCAGCGCGCCGAGCACGCTCTCGGCCGCCCAGCAGTCCGCGCTGCGCAACGCCCTGGCTGCCGACCTCGCTCGCTTGGATACCGAACGCCGCACGGCCGAGGACGCGGCGAGGGTCGAGAAGACCAACATCAACGTGAACGCCGGACAAGGGGCGACACGGCTCGCCGACCGGCACCGGCAGCTGACCGCGGAGCAGACGGCGGCCCGGGCAAAGTTCACATCGCAGACCGCTGCATTGCGAGACCAAGTCAACCAGCGGACTCACGTGGTTGCCGCGGCGGACGCCGAGCGTCGTGCGCGTCGTCGGCTCCGGCTGCACCGGTACCTGTTGTTCGCATTATTTGGATCGTCACGATGACTCTGCCTGACCTCGTGACCGTAGGGAACCTGTCGTGACCCGCCGAGGCACGTCAACCACGACGGATGTGACGGTACTTGCCACCCGGTTGGTGATGATGACCGCCGTGGGCATGGTGAAAGCCGTCAGGAGGATGCCATCGCTCATCCTGTTGGCGGTCCCCGTGATTCTGGTGGTCGTGGGCGAGGACAGCGCTGCGGACCCGCTGCGCGGCGCCGCCGTCACGATCGTGACCGTCGCGGCCGCTGGACTGTTCGGCCGCTGGCGCTACCGCAGATGGCAGCAGCACCTGGCGGAACAAGCGGCAATGCAGCGGCTGCACGCGCTGCGCGCGCAGCACATCTCGACTTACCACTCGATGAACCCCCGGCAGTTCGAGGAAGCCCTGGCCTACCTCTGCGGTCGCGACGGGTGCGCCGGCGCCGCAGCCACCGGAGGCTGTGGCGACCTGGGGGCGGACGTCGTCGCCGTCACCCCCGACGGCCGACGACTCGTCATCCAGGCCAAGCGGTACTCCGCCGGAAACAACGTGTCGGGTCCGGACCTGCAACGGTTTGGAGGCACCTGCTTCGCAATCCACGGCGCGCACGTCGCCGTCGTCGTCACCACAGGCGGGTTCACCAAGCAGGCCCGCGCCTATGCGGCCAGCGTCGGCATCCGGCTGGTCGACAACGGGGTTCTTGCTGCCTGGGCGTCGGGAACCGGCCCGCCCCCGTGGCAGTGACCCCTATAATCGAACCCTGATTTACCCGCTAACGTCAGTCGAATGAACAGCATACTGCGATACTGGGGATATCTCGCAGCACTCGGCCTCGTCCTGGCGTGGACAACGCACAACCGCAACTGGGTCCTGATCCTGGTGCTGTCGGTCGTGGTCGTCATCTACAGCTTCTTCCGAGCCCCAGCGTGGTGCGGGGCCCCGATCCGGAAGAAGGACGCCTACTGCCGCAACAACGCCTACGGGCTGCTGATGGGATGTCACTTGCGGCAGCATCGATGGGAGAAACTCAAGATGACCGTCGCGCCGAAAAGGTGGCGCGAACTCGTCGGGCGCTGCCTGACCTCCACGCAGCAGAAGCTGGCCGTCCTGGCCGGGATCGCGGGTTCGATCTCGACGATGCTGGCCCTGATCAAGGTCTTGGCCAAAGCCTGAGCACTATTCGTGAAGTGCGCGACGGGTGCAGGCGTAGTGGACCTCGGTGGTGCTCTCCTTACTGAGGTCCAGCGGATCGTGCATACCGCAGGAGGGGCCAGAGCTTCTCGCCCGAGCGCTCGATCATGGTCCAGAACTCGTCGCCATCCAAAGCCCTCAACCCTCCCTCAGCAGACCGGCGGTGCCGGAAATCGTCAGTCGAGCCAGACGATGACGGCCTGGCCGCATGCCGCGGCAGCCGCGAAGAACAGCGCCAGATCGCCGTAGTAGCCCCGGGCCCAGTCCAGCTCGCCGGGCGAGTCCCAGCCCAGCGGGTAGACCTTCGCCTCAGCCAGCTCGCCGACGCCGACCCTGCGGATCAGGTCGTCGTAGGACACCCGACTCATCTCTCGCGCGGCCACCCCAACCCGCTCGACCGGCACGAACCGCGGCGGGCCGTAACCCCAGTCCCCGTCTTCCGCGAACGGCTCCTCGCCATGGACGACATCCACCGGGAAGTTGAAGCGCCGGAACAAGAACCCCAGCATGTCCCACGTCTTGTAGGTGGTGAACAGCCGCGCGTCCGCCGGCGGGAGTTCCTGCTCGTCCTCGACATCCTGAATCTGCTCGATGAGCTCCAACGCCCAGTCCGGATCGCTCACAGCCCGGGTCAGCTCGTCCGGCGTGACCCGCAGATACTCACCGATCATGCTCATGCGCGCCAGGATAGAGCGCCCGTAGGACAAGCAGTGAAAACGTCCGTCAGACCCGCCTGCCATCCTGAGCCTCATGTCATCCATCGAAGCGTTGCGACGTGAACATAACGCGGAGGACGGCACGTTCCTCCTGCTCGCTCGCGCCGAAGGCGTATGGAACCGCGACGCCTTCAACCGGTTGCAGCGCGTCATGCGCGAGGTCTGTGAGGAACTGGCCGACCGGGACCGGATCGACCGATGAATCGCTGACGCGTTCTGGTTCGCCGAAGGCTTCGTCCGCGAAGACCAGTCCTTCGCCCGACCCGAGCCAGCGGAGTACTTCGAGGAGGCGAACAGGAGGATGTTCGACCTCTGCTCGTGGCTGTTCAGCGGCCAGAGCCCGTACCTGCCGGGCCACGACTGGCCCGACCCGTAGCCCGCCAGCCTTCCCACCAAACTTTCGCAGGCGAAGAGCAGACGAAAACTCGATGGGAAAGCGAAAGATTCAACGGGACCCTACAGCCGTTAAACTGGTGGAGTCCACATATCTGAACCGCGTCGTATTCTCTGTCCCCGGTCAGGCGACGAGTTCAGTCGTGTCGTGGGGCCTTGTCTGAGGTCGGCTGCTGTCACGTGGGTCACGTTGCGGCTGGCCTCAGCTGGCGTCAAGGAACTCGCCGACACAGAAGGGCATGAGCAAATTCTGGTTACGGCTTTGCGGGCACGCCCGGCGGGTTCCGCGCGGCGTCGGGCGGGGCGAATCCGTCGGGCCACACTGACAGGCGCTCGCCGAGGAACATGGCGCGGGTGAACGATGGCGGCGGGTCGGGGAAGACCGATCGGTAGAACCAAACGGCCTCGCCGAAGGTCACGTGGTCGAACGACGTGGTCGCCGCGAAGTGAGCATCGGTGAAGTGTGTGATCTTCGTAAAGGTCGCGCCGTTGAAGCTGGCCGAACCCGCGAACCGGGATTCGCGGAACGCCGCGCCCATGGCAAATCGAGTGTTCTTGAACGATGCGTCGCCTCCGAACTCGACGTTGGCGAACCCTGTGACGCCGTTGATCTGCACGTCGTCGAACCGTACGGCACGGTCGAACTTCACGCCGTCGAAGTTGGCCCAGCCGAACAGAGCGCCCTGGAAGTCGACCTCGTTGCCTTGGTGGAAGTGCGCGCCCCTAAATATGGCGCCTCCGTCAAACGCTGTGTGGTCGAACTCGCAGATCCCGTCAAACTCGGTCTCGACGAAGTAGGCGCCTGCGGTTTTGGCGTGCCGCAGTGAGACATTGGTAAGGCGGGCGCCGCTGAGGTCAACTACGGCGTTGGCCCAGAAGCTCTTGTGGTCGGGTCGCAACCGTGCGAACACTGTGGCCTGGGCTGCTGCACGAACCTTTACTTCACCCGGGTCCGCGGTGTTTGGATCGTATGGAATGCACAAGTAGGCACACAGCACTTCCATGCAGGTCTGCCCGTCGCGTTCTGAGTCGTCCGCTATTCGGGCGAGAGCGTAGACACCGCCGAGTCGCACTGCGGCGGCCGTGTTCCCGAGCTGGGCTATGGCTTGCGTGTATCGCTCGGTGAACAGCTTGTCCTGGTCACGTATGTGGTTGGCCTCGTCGGTTCTCTGCTTCCGATACGCGACGTAAAGGCCGGCGACCGCGCCGGACCCACCGACCACCAGCAGCGCGGTTTTCGCGACGTCCAGCCGGTTGGCCTTAGCGCCCGGAATCAGCCACAACAGCAGCAGGTAGACCCCAGCTGTGCCGATGACGCCGGCTACCAGTAGCGCCGCGTAGATAGCAGGGAACGGCCGTGGGCGGTACGGCCGCGGCTCTCGGTCTCGACGAAGCGTCAGAACACGACGGTATCTCTTCTGCACGCCCGCACTCATGGCCGAAGGCTAGCCGTCGCGTCATGGCGCGGGTGGCGTATTGCCCCGAACCGGCACCAGCGCTCGTCATACCGCGAGAACCTATGGTCCATGTCCATGCCGACCTGGCTCGCTACAGTCCTGATCGCCGCTGGCACTTCCGTGGTGGCGCGGATGGTTCCCGACCTGACCGTCGTGTCGCGCCTCGATGCGCGCAAGGCCCGTGTGAAGGCGGTGCACGATGCCCGCGACCGCTTTTCGAACTGCGTGATTACGATGCTCACGCTCTGCGGGGCGCTCGCGGCTTGGGACATCCCTGATGACGTATCCGATGTTGTGCGTGCGCGGCTGGAAGGCGAGAGCGAGCGATGGCGGGGGCTGATCGATGAGACCACGGTGTGGTTGATCGACAACTCGGCGTTCTACGCGCTGAGCTGGCCGCGTAATCTACGGGTCATCGCCGGCCGGTACGCCACCGAGACGCGCGGCGTGTGGCTGTCTGAGCGGACCGAGGCTGACAAGGTCCGGCTGCTTGGGGACCTGACAGCACACATTCAGTCGATCTACTTCATCCGTTTGTGGCGGGTGATGGCCAGGGCTGAAGCGCTGCGGAACGTACAGAACGCATTCGATGCGCTGAACTCTCCGCCGGTGCCCATGCCGCTTCCGGTTGTCGAAGAGTCGCCGTGACACGCGCGGAGCCCAGCGGCATGACACTGCCGACTGGTGACGGGCTGTCAGACTACTCCGATGCCGTTAAGCAGGAACCTGTCGGTCGAGCATCACTGTGTGGTGGAATCGTCCCTAAGCGGGTCGACTCCGGGGGCGGCTGCTTCAGCGGCCTCCGGAACTCCGAGATCCGCCAGCACACCTCGCCAACGCTGTCGCCAGGCGTCTCGCGCGTGTTCGTCCGCCATCATCGCGTCTACTGGCACTTCCTGGCCAAACGGCCAGAGGGCATCGGGTTCAGCGGCGAGGCAGAGACGGGCAAGAAATGCCCGGCGCACCAAGTCACGCATACGGTCGACGGCGAATGCGAGGCTGACGCGGGGAGGCATATCGCTGGGCGCCGTCGAAAGACCTGTGGTGATGTCGCGTAGGTCTTTCTCGCTGATGCTCCCTCCGTGCACCAGTTTCGAGCGCAACTTGTAGAGCCTGCCTACATCTTCAAAGATTGCGCGCCCGGAGTCCACCTCGGTCACCAGAAGGGCAGCCGCGCGTCCGCGGAGACGCAGCGAGATCGCGTCAGTCTCATTGCCGTCGCTGATCAGAACCGCTTCGAGTGCGGTGGCCAGGTCAACGATCGCCTCATAGTCATCGTGTGCCTCGTGTGCGCGATTGAACCGGTACAACGCGACGTCGAATGTGGTCGTCACTTTGCCCGCACGTTTGACCTTCGCCGCGTCCAGGTATCCTCCGAGAGCTGCGAAGGCTGGGGCGTGGCCTGTGTTCAACTTGACGACTCGCTGCATCAAGGTGGATATAGCGCCTTTGCCGAAGACGTGATGCGCGGGGTAGCGCCTCGATACGGAGCTTGCAGGTCCGGTGATCTCCCAGCAAGACTGATGAGTGCCGGCCAACAGTAGTCGGGCGAGTAGGAGGAACCGATCAACGTCGCCCTCGATTCGGCGACTCGCCGCATACGCCTCGACGGGGGAGCTCGACGTGGTTGCGATGACCAGGCTCTGTGGAGGGTCGAACGTGTGGGGAGGACGCTCGTCGAGCGCCCGGGGAATCATCTCCTGAGTCCGTTCGAGAAGACTGCCTGGTCCAGTCTCCGGGGAGACAGTGATTTCTCCGATTTTGACCGGCTCATCGGTCTCGGTGGTGAGGTGCGAGACGACGCGGCAGCAGTGCAGCTGCTCGGTTCCCACCTCCAGAAGTGCGAGCCAATCCTCGATTGTCTGGCCCACGAGCTCGTTGTCGGCCTCGAAGTCAGCCAAGGCGACGGCGCAACGCGCGATCGCTGCTTCGAGAAGCCCGAAGATGTAGGAGTTTGCGAATTCTAGATTCGGCTGCCTCGGCGGAGTCGTCGACAGCATGAACCGCTCGGGGAAGAGGCGCTGGACCGCGGCTTCGAGTTCTGTGAACTCCGGCAGGCCCATCACATTGCTTCCTTCGTAGTCGTTGCCGACGCGCAGGAAGGGCCGGTAGACCGAGGCTGGCACAACTCTCAGCTCAGCAAGCGCCGGGAGCGCAGCACCGACAAAGGCACGTGCAACGGTCCTGAGGTGGTCGGTCGTGGTGGCAAGGTCGCGGTTGCCCCTGTAACCGGCCTGGTACTCCCAGATCTCGTGGTCTAAGGCGCTCAGGTCGGCGCCAGTGCGCTCGGCAGCAGCCTTAACCAATTCCGCTGCCGTGTCCGAGGACAGAGCATCCTCTGTGACACCGAGCCCTGCGGCGACAAATCGGACGATCATCCGGTCTGGTTTCACGTCAGGCAACCCCAGCAGCATCCGCAGGTAGCGCCAGGAGATTCCCGCCTCCTGGGCGGGGACCGTCAACCATGCATCTCGTGCATCTCGGCCGAGATCCGTTTCGTCGGCTTCGACAAACTGCTCGGCGGAGTCGATTCCGAGATCGACCAAGACCTTGGCCGCCAGAAGCACAGCTTGGCCCCTGCTGGGCGCATCCGGCTGTGTCGACACCCTATTACGTGTGCCGATCTTGTCGATGAACTCGGTGACGCCACCAAGGCGCTCGTAGAGGCCGAGAAGATCGGTCAAGGAGTCCTTCGACGGGTCAGCCCCCTCCCGCATACGGACAGTCCGGTACCGACCGATGACGCCTCGCGCAATTGGGTACCGTGTCTCGATCGACCAGATCGAGCTGATAACCGCGAGCGCAAGGCTGCCCGGGTGTTCCGTCACCAGTGTCCACTCGTCCTGGGGCCGCAGGTGCTCGGCGCACGCACCAACGATGCGCTCTACATCGCTGAGACTGCCGTCTTGTGCTCGCAGAGCCTCGTCGCTCAAGGCTGCCTCCTTTGGATAGCAGAACCTTCCCACAACGACCCGCAAGATCGCCTGAGGATGAGGACAGGCTGGGCCTGGAGAACGCCGACTGTAGTCGGCTGTCGAGTTGAGGACTGCGGCGGTAGCAGCCTCATACCCGAGAACCACCCGCGTGGTGGAAGCGCGGACGCTCTCTGCGAATGACGCTGTGCCGCATCGTCAGGCGGCGGCCAGATGCGTAACCGGGTTGCATCCAACGCAACGGGCAATGGCCTAGCTGTCGGGGATCTCGCCACTGCGGTTAGGAAACACCAGGTCAGTGGCGAGAATAATGTCTAATTAAGCTGACGCCGGATCGCGACAAGGTTCTCCCTCCAGTAGCCTGCCAGTGGGCTTAGTTGGACGTGCAATCCGGTGTGTGGTGCCTCCACCAAGATCCCCTGGCCCAGGTACATACCGACATGTCCTGGTGCGGTCACCGTTCCGTCCGACCCTGCTACGAACAGTAGATCGCCAGGTTGAAGGCTGTTCGTGTCGTAGACAGGTATGCCGACGGTGGACTGTGCGATGCTGCCGCGTGGGATCGCGATGCCCGCGGCGCGGTAGGCCATCATCATCAGGCCGGAGCAGTCCCAGCCGTCGGGACCGGTCCCGCCCCAGATGTATGGCTTCCCGATTTGCGCTAGAGCGAAGCTGATGGCCGTGACTATCGGCGCGGGGACCCCGGCTGGTATGTGGTAGCCGGCCGCCTTGGCAGTTGCTGCGGCGACCGCGAGGCCGCTCGAATCCTGTGGTGTGCAGTTCGCGCCGCCGGTGAAGGCGGCGGCGAGGGCTTGGGCTTCGTCTTGCCATTTGGCGTAGGCGTAGGGGAAGCCGCTGTGCTGGACTGCCTGAGCTGCGTCGGTGGTGGACATCGAACGCCAGCCCGGGACCTGGAGCAGTCTGCTGTAGAACTGCCGGGCGGCGTACGCGGGAGTCAGGATCTGCGCGGGGCTGCCCCAGCCTTGCGACGGTCGTTGCTGGAACAGCCCCAGGCTGTCGCGGTCTCCGTAGTTGAGGTTCTGGAGGCCGGATTCTTGGAGGGCGGTGGCTATGGCGATCGCCTCGCCGGGCGCCGGGACGCCCATGCTGATGCCGACTTCGGCGATGATTTGGGCGTTTCCGAGCCGGGCGGCGCTCAGATTGCCGGTGTTGGGTGAACCACCGTTGAAGCCGGCCGTGCAAATAGATGTCGTGGTTGAGACGGGTGCTGTGATGATGGCCCCTGCTATGGCGGCGACTGCGGCCACGGCGAGCAGGGGCGCGGATATGGCGGCGGCTATCGCGGGCTTGACGGGCATTGTGCCCTCCTCATCAGGCGGGCTGAGCCGCGAAGGTGACGGGCAGTTCGGTTAGGGCGTGTTGGCGGTGATCGGGCTTCCACGGCAGTTCTTGTTCCGGGATGGCGAGCCTGAGATTCGGCAGCCGGCGCACCGCGGTCCACAAAGCGGTCCGCACTTCCATCCGTGCGAGCGGGGCGCCGAGGCAGTAGTGCGGTCCGTGGCCGAAGCCGAGGTGTCCGCTGCTGGCGCGATCGAGGTCGATGGCGTCGGGGTTGGTGATGTACTGCGGGTCGCGGTTCGCCGAACCGATCGCGAGTAGGACGGTGTCGCCCGCCGGCACGACTCGCTCGCCGACGCGGAGGTCTTCGAGGGGGAAGCGTCGGATGGCGGTGAGCATGGGTCCGTCCCGGCGTAGCAGCTCTTCGACGAGTGCGGCCATGCGGGGCGTGTGCGGATCAGGTTCCTCACGGACGAGGTTGGCTAACCCAGGTTCGCTGAGTACGGTCGCCATGGCGTTGGAGATCAGGTGCACCGTGGTCTCGAAGCCGGCCCACAGGATGAGGAAGGCCAGCGAGGTCAGCTCATTCTCGGTCAATCGGTCGTCACCATCCCGCGCGGTGATCATCGCGGTGAGCAGGTCGTCGGCGGGCTCGGTGCGTTTGCGATTGATCAAGGCCACCAGGCAGGCATGCATGCCAGCCACAAGGTCGCGGGTGGAGGGGCGATTCGGATCGTTCGGCGTCATCAGCGAGCGGGTGTAGGCCTGGAACGCGGCGCCGTCCGACTCCGGGATCCCGAGCAGGCCGCAGATGACGACCACGGGCGTCGGAACAGCGAGTTCAGCGACGAGGTCGGCACGGCCGTTCGGAACGATCGCGGCGACGAGGCGGTCGACGGCTGCCTCGACGCGCTCCCGCTGAGCCTCGACGCGGCGCGGGGTGAACGCGGAGGAGACCAGGCGGCGCAGCCGTGCGTGTGCCTGGTCGTCGACGTTCATCAGGTGCTCGTCGAGTGCCGGGGGTAGACCGAAGCCCTGGTAGCCGTGACGGGAGTTGCGCGCTTCGATGGACATCCGCGGGTCGGAGAGCAGGGCCTTGACGTCGTCGTAGCGGCTGATCACCCAGACCTGCCCGCCGCTGGGCTTGACCGCTTGGTGGGCGCCGCCGGCCTCGCGCAGCCGCGCGTACGAGTCGTACGGGCATCCGGACAGGTGTGGTGCCATTTCGATCGGCTCGGTGAAGGGCTGGTTGGTGGTCACGCGATACCTCCGGTCGGGGTCAGGTCGGTGTCGGCGATTTCGCGACGACTCGCCGTATGCTTCACGAAGTGTTTGGTGACCTTCAGCAGCCACGCCAGTTCGGCATCGAGGTCAGCGGGGGAGTTCCCAACTGTGGGTGATACGGGCCGGTCACGTGCCGCCGCGGCTTCCCGCGCGTCGAGCGCACCATGAATCTGTTGAGCGGTGACTGCGGCGTCAAGTTCGTCGCCTGCGAGTCCGTGGCCAGCTAGGCACGCGCGAAGGAGCTCAGAGTGCGCGGTGTCCTGGTACGGCCGAAGGGTGAGGATTCCATCGCGGATCTCGACGACGCGTCGCGCGACGTGATACTCCACATCGCTCAAGACGCGGGCAGCCGTGCGCACTCTGTTCAGGACGCTCCCAGAACCGAGGCTTCGCGGGGCATCGAAGGCAATGGAGGAGTCCAGTGTGTAGAAGCTCGCCCAAAGCGGACGCAACCGGATGTAGGCCATCAGGCGCCGTGAACGTTGAGCGAGCGCGGAGATGCGCGGTCCCCACCAGTGCAGGGTCAGACCGATCATGACCAGAAGTGCGCCGAGTCCAGCGCCGACTTCGGCGACGTTTTCCAACGGGGAGATGTCGACGTCGGCAAGGGCGGCGGCGATGTCCGCCAACCGAGTGATGCTGTAGAACAGTCCGATCGCTGCGCCGATGCTCGCCGTGATCAGCCCGGTGCGGAGCCAGCTGGGGCTCATCACCTTCGAATACCGGCGGCACAGGCGGATGACCTCGACTTCGGCGGTCGTGTAGGTCGTCAGGTAGATGACGAGGTAGGCGTCGTACTCGACCGATCCGCCGTACCAGTCCTTGAACGACTGCTGGAGATGGTGCGTCGAGTCGCTGTGCACGAACAGCGTGATCATCGCGGTGAGCACCACAACGACGGTCGAAATCGTGACCTTGACATGGCGCCGCGCTCGATCCGGGGCGTATGACCACAGCTGTAGGAGGGCGAGTTGGCTGGCGCTGTAGCACACGACCAGGCACATAGTGATGAGCGTGTTCGACTCGGGCAGGCCGGTCCAAGCATCGGTCCGGTTCCAGACCTCTGACCATCCGGCGGTGAAAATCAGCGCGAAGGACAGATAGAGGAACCAGGCGGCCAGACGCGCCGGTTCCTTGAGGATGGCAGAGAACCGCTTTGCGCTGGAGAGCACGACCGCCCAGGCGAACAGCGCAGCCAGCGGATACAGGGTGGTGTTCATCGCTCGCCTCGCGACAGAGAAGTCGTGATGCGCGCGATGGCTTCATCGGCGCTGGGATCGGTGGCGCGCGGTACTTCTCGAAGCGGTTGGCGTCCGATCCGGCGCAGGATCAACGTGGCGATGAGCTCGGCTTCGAACTCGTCGTCCTCGGCGTATGAGTCGCGGCCGAGCACTCGGAAGACATCGCTGACCTTCATGCCGGCCGCGATGGTTCGCGCCAGGTCCTTGCTGAGCTCCTTGCCGGGCACGTGGGCGCGCAGGATGTGCCCGATCTCGTGGAAGACGATGTGCTGCTGGTGTAGCAGCGAGGTGTCCTCTTCGTAGAAGACGTAGTCGGCGTTGGACGTTCTCATCCAAGACCCGCACAGTCCGCCGATCACCATCGATTGCGACATCAGGACGATGCTTCGGCCGATGTGCTGGCCGAGTTGTGCACAGAAATCCTGGAGATCGAACAGGGCGGGAAGGTCGAGGCCGGCGACCAGCGCAGAGCACTCGCGGCGCGACTGCTCCCGATTCACCGCAGGTCACCCGGTGCTCGAAGCGGCACGAACTCGCGCCGCAGCGGGGTGGAGCTGCGGTCGAGTGCTACTCGCCCGTGTCCGGCGGCGATTCGGCCGGAGGTAGTCCTTCGACCTCGCGCACCCGGTCGATCATGCTCAAGACCAGCTTGACGCTCTCCGGCGGCAGCCCGACCGTACGCATAGCCACGTCCTGGACGCCGGCGTGCTGGAGTGCGGCGACCAGCTTGAGCTGATCGTTCGTCTCCTCGGTGTCCTCGTGCTCGTCGAAGTACGACAGCGGTACTCCGAAGAACTTCGCAAGACCCTGGACCGCGTCCATCATCGGGTTCGTTCTGACCCCGTTGACCAGTTGCGACAGGTAGCCGACCGAGATCGATGCGCCGCCGGCATCCTCGATCGCCCGAATGGCCTCCCGGTAGGAGTACTTCTTGCCGTCGGGCTTGCGCTTGTTCTCGAAAAGGTACTGCAGCCGCTCCGCGATGACGCCTGGGTCGGCCGTGCTGTGCTGCGGTGACGGGTCGTCGGGCGGGGTCGGTTCGTCGGTCGCAGCAGGCGCTGCCGGCTTCTCGCCCGCTCCCTTGGCCTGCTTGCTCATCGACTGCCCTTTCCCGGTGTACGAGCTGCCCGATTGCTGTCCGCTCAGGTGAACACTGCTGGGTCATTTCAGCTTACCCCGTTCGCTCCAGTTGACGTGACCGATTTAGCACAGCTTATGGTGGTTTCATGCTGTTCGCAGAGATGAACAGTTGGCCCGCATCCGAGGACCGCTCGAGATGCCTCGGCCGGATCCGCGAGGCGATTGCGCCTCGCCAACCACCTAAGGAGCAGGTGAAGGTCATGATCGGGATGCTCATTCAGCAGGCCGCAGTCCAGGTGCTCAGCCACGCCGCCAGCGTGATCCCCGACCCGCCGCCGGCGGCGCCGGTCGGATCGGGTGCGATCGCCACTTTGTTCTCCTGGCTCAAGTGGGGCGCTCTGACCTGCTGCGGAGGGGCGGCTGTCATCGGCGGCTGCATGATCGCCGCCGGCAACACGTCGCGTCGGGCCGAGATGGCCGAGCGCGGAAAGGTCACGCTGTTCAGCTCCGTGATCGGGGCGGTCGTGGTCGGGGTGGCGGTGGGCCTGATCACTGCCTCCTACGGCTTGAGCTAGGGCCGCCACCGATCGCATGCGTATCGCCATCACCAGGAGTCACAATGCGCAACCTTATCGGCGCAAAGCGCCTAGTTCCGGGAGCTTTCGCTGCCGGTGTCGTGCTGGTCATCGGGGCAATCGCGGTTCCGCTCATCTGCGCCCGGGATGGCAGGAACGCAGGGAACAAGCCTGCGATCCCGGCGTCTCCTTCATCCCCTGCCGTAGCCCCATCGGGCGCGATTTCCCTGGTCCAGGGCGCCCGCACTGCCGCCGGCATCCAGGTCGGCTTTCCGCACACGACAGTCGGCGCGGTCAGCGCGGCGTCGGAGTATGTCGATGCCGCGGCATCCACGCTTGACCCGGACTACGCCGCGTCGGTGATGCGCGTAGCCGGCGACCCGGGCAACACGGCCCTGCCATCGAACCTCGCCACGAGCATCGGCAAACTTCGGGCCGCCCTACAGCTGCGGCCCGCCGGGCCGTTGGATCCGCCGGTGACGTTCCAGACCACGGCGCAGATGTATCAGCTCCGGAACGTCGCGGCAGACGACGTTCTGGTGCTCCTGCTCACCGACAGTACGTTTATCAACGCGCAGGGCGGGACGGCTCAAACCACCGGCGTATTTCCGGTTCAGATGCGCTGGATCGCGGGGGACTGGAAGATCGGAGCCGTCGGCCATACCGACCAGGACTACTCCGCGCTCGCCGCTACCCCCGATACCCAGGCAGCAGCGAGCCATGGCTGGCTTGCCCTCGTAGGCGCCCCGGGCGGTGCGTCGTGATTCCCGTGGGAGTGGTCTTCGAGCCGCCCGGATCGGGCTCCGGATGTCTTGACGGAGACATCGGCAAGTGCCTGACAGATGTGGCTGCGCTGCCGGGCAAGGCAGCCGAAGCCGTCACCTCTGGGGCGGCGTCCGCGGTCAGCGGCGCGGTCGGTGACGTGGCCAGCTCAGCGTGGGATTCGATCTGCCAGTCCTTCGCCGGCGCCTTCACCACGGTGTTGAAGTGGTTCGGCGGCGTATTCGCCTCGATGCCCGACCCAGACCTCGGCTCGATCCACGGGGTCTACGCGATCAGTCTGACGCTCGGCATGATCGCTGCGGTGTTCTTGCTGGTGCTGCAGGCCGGCTCCGTAGTGTGGACCCGCTCGGGTGCGCCGCTGGCCCAAGCGTTGGCCGGACTGCCCAAGGCAGTGCTGGCCTCGCTGCTCACCCTCGCCGTCTCCGGTCAGATCATGGCAGCCTCCGACGACCTGGCGAACTGGATCGTGTCGTCCAGCGGCAGCAGCATGACGGGCTTCACTCAGCGGCTGACCACCTTGCTTGCACTCAGCGCGCCGCAGGGGCCTGCGACTCCGTCGGTGTTGCTGCTTCTCTTCGGCCTGATCGGCATCGTCGTCGTGCTGTTTCTGTGGCTTGAGCTAGTGCTGCGCAACGCAGTGTTCTGCGTCTTGGTGGCAGCCGCGCCGATCAGCGCGGCCGGTCAGATCGGCTCCTCGACCCAGGAGTGGTGGCGCAAGCTGGTCAAAGCCGGCGTCCAGCTGGCCATGGTCAAGCCGGTCATCGCGCTGGTCTTCGTCATCGGCTTCGACACAACGGGAAACGCCACCGGCATCACCGGGGTGGTATCTGGGATGGCCGTGCTCTTCATGGCTGTGTTCGCCTGGCCCGTCATCGGGCGGCTGTTCACCTTCACCTCGGCCTCGGTGGGCGGGGCGATGGGCGCGGGCGCGTTGGTCGGAGCGGTCGCCAATCGCACTGCGGGCGGCGGACCGGGTATCGATCCGTCTGCTTTCGGTCAGTTCTCCGAGCGCCAAGCCATGTCGGCCAACGCCGCGCGAGGCGCTGGGGCTGGCACGGCTGGTGGTGCCGGCGGGGCCGGCAGCGCGGCGGTTGGCTCGGCGGCCGGTCCTGCCGGATTCGCGGTCGCCGCGCTTCAGACGCTGCACAAGACCATCAACGCGGTGGCCTCGCGAATGGAGCAGCAGGCCGGACACGCAGGGCTGGAGGGTGCGAATCCGACGGCGTACCCGGCCGGATATCCGACGTACGGCTCGGTCCGTATGCCCCAGAGGGCGATCTCAGGTGGTTCGAGCAGCACACCTTCCGGACCTGAGACCGCGGATCCGACCGGCGGTGCTGCGAACAGCGGAAAGGCGTGATCGACATGTCTGCACACACTCCCGCCCGGACCTACGCGGGCTGGCAGCACGAGAAGGTCAATTTCCTCCTTGGACTCTCTGGCCGCCGCGCTGTTCTTGTCGGGGCCGCTGTCTTCCTCGGCCTCCAACCGCTTGCCTCCGGCCACGTCGCCAGCGCCATCGTGTTCTGGCCCCTCGCCCTCATGCTCGCCGGATGTGCCTACATACGCGTGGCGGGTCGCACCCTCGACGAATGGATGATCACAGTGGTCTCCTACAACCTGCTCAGGCTTCGACACAAGACTGTCTTCCTGGCTGGTGCGTTTGCTCCAGAGCGTGGCGTTGAGCCCTCCCGCTTGGACCTGCCCGGCGTTCTTGCTTCCCTGAGGATTCTCACGGCCCAGGACGGCGTGGGCCGGGATATCGCGGTCCTGCATCACCCTCAGGCCTGTACCTACACGGCCGTGGCGGCGGTCGATCCGGCCGGCTTGGGCCTGCTCGATGCAGATCGCGCCGAGGCGATGGTTCAGGCGTGGGGCGAAGTCCTCGCCTCGCTGTGCACCGAGGAACAGCCGATAGCCCGGGTCCAGTTCGTCTCACGCACCGTTCCGGAGACCGGGGGAGCGCTACGTTCCTGGCACACCGGCCACCTCGATCCCGCCGCCCCGCTCGCCTCGGTCATGGCGAACGAAGCACTGCTCGCCGCCAGCCCGGCTACGTGCCGACGTCAGATGTGGCTCGCCGTCTCACTCGATGCCAGACGTGCCCTGGTAGCGATACGTGCGGCGGGCGGAGGCGAAAAGGGAGCCTTTCGTGTCCTCGGACAGCAAGTACGAGCTCTTAGCCCTCAGCTCATGGGCGCGGGTATCACGGTCGCGCGTTGGCTGGACTCGCCGGAGCTGTCCGAAGTCATCCGCACCGGGTTCGACCCGCACGCCGCGGTCATGCTCGACCAGCGCCGCGCAGCGGCGGACGAGCTGACAGACCGCGGTGACCTTCCCACCGTCCGAGCAGGCCTCGACCCGGCGGTCGCTGGCCCGACCGCCGCCGAGAACTCGTGGTCGTCATACCGACACGATGGTGCGGTCTCGGTGACATACGCGATCCATGCCTGGCCGATATCCCCGGTCTACGCAACTGCGCTGGCATCGCTGCTGGCCGACGCGACGCATCGGCGCTCGTTCTCGTTCGTCGTCGAGCCGCTCGGGCCGCGAGCAGCGCAGAAGGCGGTGATGGTTGAGCGCACGAAGCGCGAGGTCGGTATCAGATTGCGTGCTCGTACCGGTCAAGCCGTCTCCGCATCTGAGCAGGTAGCGCTTGACCGGGCCGCGGCCCAGGATGCCGAGCACGCACACGGGTCTGGCTTGTGCCGGTTCACCGGCTACCTCACGGTGACGGTCGACGATCCGGACGAGTTGGCAGACGCATGTGTGCAGGCTGAGGCTGGCGCGGCGCTGGTCGGGATCGAACTCAGGCGAATGTATGGCGCTCAGGACACGGGTTTCGCCATGACTCTCCCCGTTGGTCTCGGCCTTCCGGCGAAGCGGTGGTGAGTATGATGCGCACCCCTGCGACCAGGCGTCGCCAGCGCGATGCCGCCATGAGCCTTCCAGCTGTCGCCATGACTGACCTTCGGCCTCTCGTCCCCGCCGTTCTCCGTGCCACGGAGGCCACCGCAGTCGACCGGGGCAAGCCACACCGCGCTGGCGGAGCTCCGCGCCGCGGGACCAATCGGCCGTACTCCGGCCGCGCTGTCCGTGCACCGCAGCCTCGGGTCTACCGGGCCGCAACCGCACAGCTCGCCGGGCTCTACCCGTTTCTCTACGGCGGTGGCATCCCGGCGATCGGACCCTACATCGGCACGAACCTACTCACCGGCGGGGCGTTCTCCTGCCATCCGATCGCCTGGCTCAACGCCGGACTGATCACCAACCCCAACGTGCTGTTCACCGGCATTCCCGGGGCGGGTAAGTCCGCGCACATCAAAGCTCTTTCTCTCCGGCTGATGTCCTACGGTGTCAAGACCCTCGTTCTCGGCGACCTGAAGAACGAGTACAGAGAACTCGCGCAGGGGCTCGGTGTGGAGCCGGTCCAACTGGGCCCGGGGCTGCCCGCCCGGCTCAACCCACTCGATGCCGGACCGCTCGGTGAAGACCTGCCCAGTGATCCTGTCGAGTTGGAGGAACGCCTGGCCGAGATCCACCGGCGACGGCTCACGTTGCTCAACGCCCTGCTGGCCACGAAGCTCGGGCGCCCGCTGTCTCCGACGGAAGAGGCCGCAGTTTCGCTCGCCATTCACGAGGCGACGGGACATGCCCGCGGGGCCACTCGCCTGGTGGATCCGACATTGCCGCAGGTGTGGGCCGTACTTCGAGACCCAACGGACGAGATGGCCCAGGATCTACGGGTCCGCGGTGGGGATGCCGAGGAACTACGCGAGCTCGTGCGACCGGTCACTGATGCGCTCCGTGCCATGGTCCACGGTTCTCTCTCAGGTCTGTTCGACGGCCCGACCACCGTTGCGCTCGACTTCACCGCACCGATTCAGACCGTCGATCTTTCGCGGCTCAATGGGCGGGGGGACGAGACGATCGCGATGACCCTCGCATGCGTCTCCTCTTGGGGTCAGTCCGCGATCGACGATCCCGCGGGCCCGGTGCGTTTTGTCGTGCGCGATGAGCTGTGGCGGGCAATGCGGATTCCCGCGATGGTGCGCAAGCTCGACGGTGACCTGCGTCTGTCTCGTGCTACCGGCACGATCCAGGGCCTCGCCACCCACCGGTTGGCCGACTTCGAGACTGTCGGCGCGGCCGGCAGCCCGGAAGCAGCCATCGCGGCGAACCTCATTGCCAGCTGTGACGTGCGGGTGTGCCTGGCCCAGGACGTCGCTCCGCTCGCGATGACCCGCGACGCCATTGGGCTGACAGGCCCCGAATGCGCCTACATCGCCTCCTGGGGCGCGGCGCATATCGGCCACGCACTCTGGAAGGTCGGACGCCATCACTCGGCTGCGGTTCGTCTGGAACTGACCCCTCTCGAACGCGAGTGGTTCTACACCAACCAGCGGATGTCCGCCTAGACGGAAGGAGGCTGGTCCACGATGGGTTCACGTTCTGACGGTCCGTCTCCTGCCCGGCATCTCGTGCATGATGGCAAGGACTTGGTTCTCATGATCGCGGTTGGCGTGCTCATGATCGCCGGGTTCGGTACCTGGATGTGGGGCGAAGCGGCCGGGCTATTGGCGCAGGGCGGCCTTCCCCACGTTTCGCCCTCGGGGAGTCTGTCGATCGTCCTGCGCCTGCCCGGGCATCTGAGCGATCCGCGCTCGGCTTGGCCGACCGACGTAGCCGCAGTACTTCCTGGGCCCGCATTGTTCTACGGCGCGGGTTGTCTTCTGCTCGTCGCTTCCGCCGGATTGACGGTGGTCGGTCTTCGCGTGTGGGGTCGCTTTAAGCGACGTGATGACGGATTCGCTACGCGCAAGGAACTCACGGTCCACTTGGCCGCATCGGCGGTCATCAAGCGCGGGCCGGTGGTGCGCCCGAGCTTGAAGAAGACCCCGTTCGGGCTGACCGACGTCGGGCTGCCGCTCGGCGACTCCGTACCCGACAAGCTGAAGCTGGCTGTGTCGACGGAGGACTCGGTCGTCGTGATCGCTGCTCCCCGTCAGGGCAAGTCTTCACAGGTGGTCATTCCATGGGTGCACCGCTGGCCGGGGCCCGCGCTGGTCACGTCGATGCGGATGGATGTGCTGCTGGCCACTGCGGCGTTGCGGAGCTTACAAGGCCTCGTTGCGGTCATGGCTCCGACTGGGATGACGTCGTGGCCTTCGATGGTCCGCTGGTCGCCTACCTCTGGTTGTAAGAACCTGGACAAAGCTCGTGAGCGAGCTGAGGTGATGGTCACCGTCGGGCGCAGTGAGAAGCAGGACTCATCGAACGCCGGGTACTTCGGTGCCAACGCTACTAACTTGCTCACCTTGTGGTTGCATGCCGCCGCGCTCGCCGGCCGCTCCATGCTCGACGTACTTGCCTGGTCCCTCAACGATCGCGACGACACCCCGGTCAAGCTCCTGCGTGATCACCCGGCTGCCGCACCCGGCAGTGCTCAGTTGCTCGACGGCCTCTATCGAACGCCGCCGGAGACCAAGTCCGGCCTGTGGACCACCGTCCAGACGGCGCTGGCCCCGCTGCTCTCGCCGACCGCACAGGCCACGTTCTGCCCGGAAACCGAGTCTGACGGCTTCGACCTGGAAGCGTTCCTGCGTGCGAAGGGGACCATCTACCTCCTGGTCGAAAGGAAACAAGCGAGCGCTCTCGCGCCGCTCATCGCGGTGTTCGTTGACGAGCTGATCGAGACCGCGAAGCGCATCGCCGACACGATGCCGGGCGGCCGGCTCGATCCGCCGCTTGCCCTGTTCCTCGACGAGATCGCCAACGTCGTCCCGCTCCCGTCCCTGCCCGACCTGATGTCGTTCGCCGGCGGTTCCGGCATCTTCATCGCAGCCATCCTCCAGTCCCGTGCCCAGGCCGAAGCTCGCTGGGGCGCGGAACAAGCCGCGATGCTCTGGGGCGCCGCGACCGTGAAGCTCATCCTCGGTGGCCTGTCGGGCAACGAATTGCGTGATCTCTCGGAGAACTTGGTGGGCGAGTACGACCGGCACATGACCAGCTACCAGCGCTCGGACGACGGCTCGATAACCACCGGTACCTCGATTCAGCAGCACAAGACCATGACCGCCGAGGAAATCCGGACACTCAGCTCGGCCGAACGCGAAGCGCTGGTCATCCACGCCACCACTCCAGCGGTGAAGATCCGCATGACCCGGCACTACGAGGGTCCCGACGCGGCGCTATACGCCAACGCGGAAAGGGCCGCGTACACAGTCCTCGCTGAGCATTCCGCACCAGTGATGAAGGAGGAGATCCCGTGAGCGCCTTCGACGAACGCCATGCTGGGCCGCCGTCTGTCGCCCCGAACGCCGGACGTCGGATCCGCGGCCGGCCCCGGCAAACCGCGAGCGGCCTGACACGCAGGACGCGGGGCACGCCGAAGGCCGCGGAGGATGGTGAGGGCCAGACCGGAGCTGGTGGTTCTCATCGATCGCTGTGCGAATGGCACGCCATGACCGAGCCGGAGTACACCCTGGCCTGGGAGCAGCTGCGCAACTGGACCGCGTGGCTTGTCGGTCGCTACCGCTTGGTTCTCGAAGATCGGCTACCCGGTTGCTGGCCACAGCACCCAGAACTCATCGAAGAACTCTGGGCGCTGCGCGCTTGGCGAGCGGAGGCTTACGGGCCCGAGGGCGCTGGACAGTCAGCCGTCTACTGGCATCAGGCCCTTGTCACCTTTCTTGGCCACGTTTCGATCTGGTGGGCTGGCGGTTGCAGAGCCGGTCACGCGAGCCCTAACACGGATCTCAGCACCGAGCAGACCGGTAGGTGGGTGGGCGCCGACCCGCTGGCCGGGATTCCGCAGCTGCTGCGCCCAGCCTCCTCCGAAACCGGGGCGATCACCATGCCCGAACTCAACATGCTCTCCGGGGCGCAGATGCGTGCCCTGACCAGGGCCGGACTGGCTCATCCGCAGCACGCGAGCATCGCTGCGTTCACCTACTACGACGGTTCTTGGTGGGCCATCGCCCCCGCCGAGGACGAAGACGCGATGTGGTTCCGCGCCGACCACACGGAGCTCGCCTTCGACAGCACCTTCCACCGTTAGTCCATTGTCACCACCTGAAACGCTGAACTGAGATCGAGGACTCCCATGACCACCACCGAATCCAGAGCCAACCGGGCAGACCACCAGGCCTATATCGAGGCGGTGCGCGTCGCGCTGCTGCTGGAAGACATTCGCGTCGGTGACGCGACCTTCAACACCGGCACCGTCCGCTCGGCCTCGATGACGCTGCTGCCGCCTGACGACGACTTCGATGATCCCTGGCATCACACCTTCGTCAGTGCCGAGCGCGTGGAACTGCGGTGGACCGAAGAAGACGGCTGGTCCCTGCTGGCTCTCCACGCCGGTGCCGGAAGGCGTCTGCCGACAATCTGGCGCGCCGGCTTCGGGGCGGTCCTGCCCGCCAACGAGATCCGTGCCTGGCTGGCGGTACTGCTGACCATGCCCGGCGTCTCGCCGAGCCAGGACGACGGTCCCTACCGCTCCCACCAGTCGGACGATGCCGCGTTCGAAGCCTCCCTCGCCTTCTACGCCATCTGAGCTGCCCGCAAAGCCCCGGCTCGCCGCCGGGCCGCACCACACGGAGGCCGCACGATGGCCGAAGCCACCATCGCCCAGAGCACGGATGTCGGTCCGATCCGCCGCGCTCGTGCCAGCCTGGTCGCGCTGGAAGCCCTGGACCAGCTACACCAGGCTCCGCATCAAGCACCAGCATCGGAAGACCTGGCGAAGCTACGCGGCTGGTCCGGATGGGGACCGCTGGCACCAGCCTTGGAACGCTCTCGAACTGGAAGCTGGAAGGAGATCGGCGAGCGCATAGCGTTCCTGCTTCCCGAGGATCATTACAATCACGGGATTCAGGCGGCCTACAACGCCTTCTACACACCGCCGCAGATCACTGCGGCATGCTGGCAGATCCTCACCGACCTGGGATTCTCCGGCGGGAGGATCCTCGAACCAGGTTGTGGTGCCGGCGCGTTCATCGCGAGCACCCCCGATGCGATACCCGCGGCCTGGACCGGTGTCGAACGTGACCCCACCACGGCCGCCATTACTCGGATCCTTCACCCGGACGCCACGATCCACGCGGCGAGGCTGGAGGAAACGTCGGTTCCGTCGTACGGCATGGACGCGGTGCTGGGCAACGTACCGTTCGGGGACACCAAGGTCTACGACCCGACGGCGCCGCGCGAACTGACTGCCAACCTGCACAACTACTTCATCTACCGCTCGGTGAAGGCGTTGCGGCCCGGGGGCGTCGCTGTGCTGGTCACGTCGCGGTACACCATGGACGCGGCGGGAAGCACCGGCCAGATGGCCCGGGCTCTGATAGCCCGCGAGGCCGAGCTGCTCGGTGCGATACGTCTGCCCAACGACGCTCTCACCTCTGGTGGTACGGAACCCCTCGTCGACGTCCTGGTGCTGCGCCGCCGTCGGGCTGGCGAACCGGCTCGTCCCGGCCAGGACCAATGGATCACGACCGGACCATCGGTCGGGGGTCAGCAGGTCAACGGATACTTTCTGACGAACCCGAGCATGGTGCTCGGCGACCTGGCCGAAGACAAGGCACCGCGCTGGGGCCGCACTCTGCGGGTTGACGCCCGTCCGGACGATCCTCCGATCGAGCTCGCGATCGCGGCCGCCGGGGGTGAGATCGTGCGCCGGGCCGCCGAGACGGGCCGACGGTGGTGCGTAGATGCCGGTGCCGCGCCGATCACCGCGGAGACCGCGCCCTTCGAACTGCGCGCCGACGGCAAAAAGGAGGGCTCGTTCCACCTGGTCGACGGTCTCGTGTACGAAGTGGTCGATGGTGCGCTTGCCGCGGTCGAACGACCCGGCAAGGAACTGCCGAAGCTGGTGGCCCTCCGCGACGCGGCGCTCACCCTGTTGAACGCAGAGCCCGACCACAGCCGGCCTGACGAGGAGCTTGCCCCTCTTCGGGCCGAAGCGGCGCGTCGCTATGACGCTTACGTCAGGGCTCACGGGTATCTCAATCGGTACACGGTCGTGGAAGGGAAGCCCGACGAAGACGGTTCAGTGACCGCCTCGCGTCGGCGGCCGTCGATGGGCGGATTTCGCCGTGACCCGGACTTCGTCACGGTCCTGGCTTTGGAGGACTTCGACGACGACAGCCGCACAGCGACCAAGGCCGCTCTGCTCACCCGCCGCGTCAACCGGCCGCGTGAGCGCGCGACGCACGCTGAGAGCCCCGCTGAAGCCATCGCACTTTGCCGCGATGAGCTCGGTAGGTTCGACTTCGACCGCGTGGTCGCGCTGCTGGGAGTCGACGCGCAGGAAGCGGCGCGGCGCCTCACCGGGCTCGCGTTCATCGACCCGGACACGAATAGCTGGGTGCCGGCCGATGAGTACTTGAGCGGGAACGTGCGGGCCAAGCTGGTGCGAGCACGAGCGGCGTCCGTCATTGGCAGCGACCGCTTCGGCGGGAACATCCCGGCGCTCGAAGCCGTCATCCCCGTAGATCTCGAACCGGAGCAGATTGAAGCCAGCCTCGGTGCACCGTGGATCCCGGCCACGGACGTACGAGACTTCGCTCAGGAACTGCTCGGATTCCCGGTGAAGGTCTGGCATGAACCACGCACCAACACGTGGAGTGTGACCGCCACTCGGCGCGCGGAAGAGTCCGCGGCAGCCACGGCCGATTGGGGCACCACCCGGCTCAACGCGTATCGGCTGCTCGAATACGGTCTCAACGGCAAGGCGCCTGTGGTCTATGACGTAGTCGACGACAAACGCGTACGCAACCAGGACGAGACGATCGTTGCGAACGACCGCCTGGACGCCGTGGCCGGACGTTTCGCCGATTGGTGGCGGGAGGAACCTGATCGCGCCGACCGCCTCACTTACGCCTACAACCAGGTCTTCAACGCCGTCGTTCCCAGGAAGTACGACGGCGGGCACTTGACCTTCCCCGGTTTGGATGCTGAGTTCGAGCCGTATCCTCACCAGCGCGACATGGTCGCCCGCATGATCTCCGGAGACGACGCGCTGTGCCCGTATCCGGTGGGTACCGGCAAGACGGCGACCATGTTCATGGCCGCGATCAAGCTCAAGACTCTCGGGCTGGCGTCCAAGCCGCTGATCATTGTGGTGCCCTGCACGCTTGAGCAGATCGCTCGCGATGGTAAGCGGCTGTTCCCCAACGCCCGGATTCTCATGGCGGGCAAAGAGGATCTTGCGACGGCCCGCGGACGCAAGTTGTTCGCGGCACGCTGCGCGATGGAGGACTGGGACGCGGTGGTCATGTCCCATCCGTCCTTCACCTCTCTGCCAGTCCATCCGACGGTCAAGGTGGAGTACCTGACGGCGTTGGCCGCCGACTACAGAACGGCGCTTATCGAGGCGAACGCGGACTATGCCGACCCGCGCAAGATCAAGCAGATCGCCAAGATGGTCGACAACCTGGACGCCCAAGCCAAGACGCTGTTGAACCACGCCACTGACGACGGGATCTTCTTCGAGCACCTGGGAACCGACTACCTGCTCGTCGATGAGATGCACTACTTCAAGAACCTCGGCGTGCCGGTGCACACCGACGGCTTCGCGATCAACGGTTCCAAGCGCGCTCAAGACCTGGACATGAAGCTGACCTGGCAGCGCAGTCGGCATCCAGGCCAGCCGGTGGTCACCGGATTTACCGGTACCCCGGTCTCCAACACACTCCTCGAGCTGTTCATCCTTCAGCACTATCTCCAGCCTCAGCGTCTGGAAGAGCTTGGGCTGACCTCGGCGGACGCCTGGGCGAAGCTGTTCGTGCGCTTCGCAACCGGTGTCGAGATCACTCCGGATGGCGGCTTCCGGCTCAACCGCCGCCCGGTCGAGATCATCAACATCCCCGAGCTGATGCATACAGTGGCCGAGTTCGCCGAGCTGCGGGCGCCGGAGGCCTTCCCCGTCGTGCGGCCCGATGCCGAGCGGCACGTCGTGGTCATTGACGCTTCCGATGCTGTGCGCGACTACGTGCATGATCTGGCGGACCGGGCGGACGACATCCGGGCCGGGGGAGTGCCGGCCAACGAAGACAACATGCTCAAGATCTGCTCAGACGGTCGCAAGGTGGCGCTTCACGAATCACTTGTCGGACTCGAACCCGAGGGTCCTGGCAAGGTCGGTGCGGTCGCGGCGAACGTCGCGCGCATTTACCACGGGACCAAGGACCTCGAACTCGTCGGCGACGGCTCGGGCACGCTCGGGCGGCTCCAAATGGTCTTCTGTGACCTCGGCACACCGAACAAGGACAAGGGAAACCAGGTCTACGGCATCATCCGACAGCAGCTGATCGCCGCCGGCGTCCCGGTGCGGGGTATCCGCTTCATTCACGAAGCCGCCACGGACGCTCAGCGCCTGGTGCTGTTCGACCAGTGCAACAAGGGAGAGGTCAACGTCCTGCTCGGTTCCACCGACAAGCTCGGAGTCGGTGTCAACGTCCAGCGCCGCGCTGTCGCGCTACACCACGTCGACGCGCCCTGGCGGCCTGATCAAGTGGAGCAGCGCGAAGGGCGCGTGTGGAGACCGAAGAACCTGAACTCGAACGTGGATATCTAACGCTACGTCACCAAGGATTCCTTCGACGCTTTCATGTGGCAGACCCTGGAGCGCAAGGAGAAGGCCCTACGCCCGATCCTGGCCGGCCAGGTCACCGCACGCAGCATCGAGGACATCGGCGATGTGGCGTTGGACTACGGCCAGATCAAGGCGGTCGCCACGGGCAATCCGATGCTGGCTGAGCTGAACGAGCTGAATGTCAAGGTCAAGAGCTTGGCGAGCCTGGCGGCCAGCCATCAGCGCAATCAGCGCCGCCTGCGCGCCGACATCCACACCCTCAACATGCAGGCGGCCGCAGCAGCGACCAACTGTCAGGCACTGGAGAGCGTCGCCCAGTTCGCCACAGCCTTCGGTGGCGAACTGCCGTGGCGTGATGTCCTCGGCAACTCCATCCCTCACGAAGCTGTGCCCGCGCTCCTCGGAGACCTAGTCGAGTCCACCATTGCTAAGGGCTACTGCGACCACGAAGTGTTGTGGCGCGGCATGACTATCGACTTCACCTGCACCAGGAGGGGACGCGAAGAGCTGATCTCTGCGCGCATCATCACCGGCGATAACCGGCACCGGGTAGACGTCCCTGTGAATAGGGCCTGGACGGCCAAGGGCCAGCACTGGCGTATCAGGGATGCCATCGCGGCCTCGGTTGACAGTGCCGAGCAGGTCGCGGCCGAGACGCGGGCGAACATCGAAGTGCTCCGACAGCGGATCGCCGAGAACGAAGCCGCCATCGGCCAGCCGTTTGCCGACCAAGCCGCTCTGGACGAGGCGCGTGGGCAGCGCGCCGTGCTCGATGCGGCGATCCGCGAGCAGGCCCGGAGAGATGAGGAAGCACGCCGCAGCCGCGTTGCGCGCACCGCGGAGAAGGCTGCTGTTGCCGGCGTGGATGGCGAGAGAAACGCGCTGCTTCTTCGAATGCTTACATCCATGTCCGCCGTTGTCTCGCGCGGGGAGGCTGAGCCCGAGCCGACGAGGCCGCAGACTGCCCAAGTCACGCATGAGTCTGTCCGCGAGCCTACGGCTAGGAGCACCCCAGATCTGGTCGAATCGCGGCCCGCAGCAGGGGAGCTGTCGCCGGCCCAACCAGAGGGCGCTGCTTCGACGACGCAGCCCGAGCCCGAACCCAAGCAGGCGACCGAGGCCCGTGCTACTTCTCCTGAGCCGGACTCGCGAGCGTCGCTTCCCGCGCTCCGCCGCATTACTCAGGAATCCACAACCCAGGAGCCATCGGAGATGTTCGAGCGGGCGATCGCATTGGCCAATCAAGGATTTCACGTCTTCCCGCTCAAGCCAGGCACCAAGAGACCGATGTTCAAGGCATGGGGAAGCCTGGCGAGCACCGATCCCGCGCAGATCGCTCGCTGGTGGAGAGCTACGCCGAGCGCGAATATCGCCATCGCCTGCGGGCCGTCGAATCTGCTTGTCATCGATTTGGACAAGGCCAAGAAGCCTGGCGGACCGCAACACGGCCAACAAACGCTGACCGCACTGGCGGCTGGCCACGAGCTGCCCCGCACGCTCAGCGTCGCCAGCGCTCGTGGTGGCCGGCATCTCTATTTCCGTCAACCTGAAGGTACCGAGCTGCGGAATACCGCGGGCAGCGAAACCGCCGGCCTCGGCCCGCTGATCGACACCCGCGGCCACGGCGGCTTCATCGTCGCGCCAGGCTCTGTCTTCGAAGGCGGGAGCTACCGCGTCGAGGACGACGCGCCTGTTGCGCCGCTGCCCGGGTGGATCGTCGATGAACTTGGCAGGCGGAAAGCCCCTGCGGAGCCAGCCCTTGCGCCCGCGCGTCCGCGTACCCCTACGACCGATCGACGGCGTAGCGCATACGGCAACGCGGCCCTGAACCGGTCGGTCGACACCGTGGCCACAGCACCGGAGGGGACGCGCAACGACACCCTGAACCGGGAAGCGTTTCGCATGGGCCGCCTCGTCGGCGGTGGCGTTCTGCAGCGAAACGACGTCGAGAGCGAGTTGGTGACCGCGGCGCGCCACGCTGGTCTGTCGCCCGGCGAGGTGGCGAACACCGTCAGGTCCGGCCTGACTGCCGGCGCCAGCCACCCGCGCTCCATTCCCGACCGAGACCCCCTTCCCAGGACCCGCCGACAGCACAAGGACAACGTCATGACTACAACAGAGCATGAGCCGGAACCCGCAGCCGAGGCCGTTGCCGCGCTTTCGACCGCCACTGAGGCTGTCGCACCTCAAACACCGGAGCGGAGCGTCGAGAACTCGGAGGCTACTGCGGTCGATGCCGGCGCGGGTGAGGCAGCGCTGGTCATGGCAACGGCTTCTTCCGCCCCGCTCCCCGAGACGTCACCGGAGACCGCTGCCGAAAGAGAGCCCGCCCCTGAACCGGCGCCGACCGCCGAAACTCACGCCTCCGGAAACATCTGGAATGATCTCCGCGCCAGCTTCGACAATGTCCATCAGGTCCTTGCCAATTGGGCCGACCGTGACGTGACAGACGATCTGAAGCCAGCGCTGGACGAGGCGTCGAGGCGCATAGCTGAGATCGTAGACACACGTGGTCAAGCCGACGGTCCTCTACCAGTTGCTGATTCGCGAGGTACCGAGGCCGTCGACCAAGGCGCGTACGACCAAGCGGCAGGCTTCGTGGAACCGGTAGACACCGCGTATTCGGAAGCCCGAAATGCTGGACTCCCCGCCGAGAGCCCTGAGTGGGTGGGGATCAGCGCTATTCGCGACGCGGTCCACAACCTGTGGGACACCGTCAAGGCCGTCGCCGGCAGATACTGGGCCGAGCTGTCTGCGGACGTCCGCGTCGCAGGACCTCTGAAGTCGCTCGCCACCCGGGCCGCTCGAGGAATTGCGAACCTGGCCACCCGCGCGGTCAACCATCTCGAACAGCGTGGTGCGGAGCAGCGGCCCGGCGTCGAGTCGCTGGCGAGCCTTCGTGAGGCGTATATCAACGCACGCGGCGAGGTACGTGCGCACGCGGCAGCGTACGAGTGGCAGCGGATCTCGGCCCTCTGGGGCACGGTCGGCACCCTCGCTCGGCAGACCGGCGACGTAGGAATCCGCGCGGTGGTCGCCCGCAGTGCCGATGCCATCTCCGACCACGCGGACGCGCTCAGCCGCCGGGTCGCTCAGGATGTCCATGCTGGCGCTGCTGCCCGCGCGCTCACCGTCCTCGCCCGCGCAGCCGAGCGCCATGCCTCCGTCCTTCGTGCCCCCAACACCGGTCAGGTCCCAGACACCGGGCCCAGTCGCGCTTTGGGCTCGGCGGGCTCTGCTGGCGCTACAGCCCCCGCCGGCCCCGGGCAACAGGGCGCGGATTCACGAGCGCTTCAAGCAAGGGCAAATGAGGTTGCCCGGCTCGCGCAAGCCAAACTGGGCCAGGCGCCCAGGCCGGATGCCGTTCCGAGCAAGCCGCATGGTGCCAACCTCCCTCGCGGTCATCAGGAGAACCCGATGAGCTACCGGCCGCCGGCTTCTTCGCAGGAGTCAGCGAGAGGACCGCGTTGGTGAACGTGGTGATCACCCTTCTGAGCGGCTGCCAGAGTATTGATCAGATCTCGTAGCTGTCGATCGAACTGGTCACTGGTGCCAGCCCACCTTGAGAAACTATCGAGTCGCTCCAGGGCGACGGTGTAGCCCAACTTCTGTGCCCAGACAATAAGTGCAATCGGCCGCGGAGGTACGCGAACCAGCTCCCACCGCTGGATTGAGTCCCTGCTGACGCCGACGCATCGACCGAGTGCTTGCTGCGAAAGTCCCAAGGCCAAACGGCGGTTACGCAACGGAACGGCCAGACGCCGTCGCTCGAAGACCTCCCAGGGCTCGCCGGCTCGCACGCGCAAACGTCCGGACAATACCTCGCCATCCCGGCCGAGGACTACCAAGCGCCGGCCAAGCGCACGGGCGAGCAACATCAGATGTGCCAGGGTGGGCTCGACGGCCCCGGTCTCCCACTCGGAGACCGCTCTACCTCTCACCGGCAGCCCGACCGCCAGTTCATTTTGGGAAAGCCCGGCATCCAGTCGGGCGGATCGGAGGTCCCCGGTCATTCCCGCGAGCGTCCGCTCCGCCCTAAGGTCTACACGCAGCGTCATCGGCGTTCCCGGCCCCAGTGACACTGCTCAGGTACTGTCGGATGCCGCTCGGGTCGTAGTGTTCCCGGTATCAAGATCTCTGCCCATACCGACCGTGAAGTCTGATCGCCGATCACTCCCCACACCGACGACACCGCCGCGATCATTGCCAGACCACGTCCGGCTTCGGCCTCATCGCCGAGGTAGTCGAGGTCTTCGGCGCTGTCGATCGACGGGAGTTCGCAGATGTGCGGCACGGTCGGCCCGCCTTCGTCGATCACACGGATCTGCCACCGGTCCGGGAAGCCCGCGACCTGAAGCGTGAATTTGCCGCCCGGTTCACCGCTCTCGCTGTGCTGGATAGCGTTGCCGGCCAACTCCGACGCGACCATCTCCATCACATCGGCGCCTTCACGGTCGCCAGCCACGAGGCGCGTGAACTCTCGGACTGCCGTCAGGTACTCGGGTAGCCCCTCGAAACTCTTGGACCAGTACGACACGGCTCACCTCGCCTCGCCCGCATTGCCGTCAGGCCCCAGGTAGACCATGGCATCTGTGACGTGCTGATTGACAACCTCAGCAGCCTTCTTCGGCTCGATACCCCGCTCGTACATCGCCAGACACAACAGCGACGCTCGCAAGCCGTCAAAGTGTCCTGACCACGCGGTGAGCTCCACGGAGCTCTCCGGGCCGAGCGCGATCGGGTCGAGGCCCATGACGGCGGCCAAGTAGAGCAACGTGCCGTAGCTGTCCGTGTGGCCCTCTTCGTTGACGCGTTTGAGAATCCTGTCCTTGGCGCTCTCAGCCATGTGCACCCATCCTTGATCGTGGACCGCGAGACTTGATGTGTTGGTGACGCCATAACGCTGGGGTGTGGCCGGGGGCGTCTGAAGCCCGCCTAGCCGGCGGAGTGGAGACTGTTCGGCGTAGCCCGCGCTCCGAGATACGGTGGCGGCCCGGCTTCCCAGGCTGGCTATTGCCCCGTCTGCACCAAATGCAGACCGCTAGCAGAGGCGCGGCGCAAAGCGCCCTTGATGGCTTTTGGGAAGCGTGACGTCCGTGAACGGCTGACCGTGTGGGGTAGTAGCTGTAGCACCAGACCGTTAGCGCCAGAACCGCAGTCTGCATCCGCTCCTCCGTCGTTCATCGAACGTGGGGATCGCGGTCGGTGATGTGCCGCATCCCGCTCTCGACGGTAAGAGATGCCTGGTCAGACCGATCCAACATAGTGTTGGGATGCGTCGTCGCGCGCGGCAACGTAGTGGTGGAAGTTCGAGGAGCGCGCTCGGGCCTCTTCGAAGTCGCTGCCTGACTGCCCTACACGATCCACAGCCCGGAGGGCGTCTGCGATCTTCCTTCTGCTCGCGGTCGGGCACGTACTCGCTATCGTCCCGTTTTCGGCGGGGTAGCCACAGCTCTATCTCGAGGCGTTGTCCATGGATGACTCGTCCGCTGGTGCTGATTGTGATGCGGTGGACGGTGAGGTAGCCGGGTGTTGTTTGTAGCGGTATCGCAATCCTTCTGGCGACGAGCGTCGGTTCCGGTGAGGAGATTTGTAACTGTGAGCAGGTGAGATCCGCAGACTAATAGGGCAATAAAGCCATCGCCTGTGTGGATCTCTACGGCATCGCGCCCTTCGGTATCCCTGGGTACTACTTGCTAGCAGGCGAAGAGGTCACGTGTCGGGACTGGCTCCCATGCAGTGCAGTGTGCGAACATCTCCTGACCTGGTCGATCTACACGGTCGGCACGAACGCTCATTCTCGGCGTCCCAATACGCCGATACGACCGGGCCTGAACCCGAGCCGCCTTTCCCGACTGCCTCATCAGAGTCACGATCTATTGATTACTGGTTTCGCCAGCCAGCCTTGTTCTCGTCCGCCTAGACCAGCCGCCGGTGGAACAGTGCCGCTAAGCCGTTCAATAGCTTCGATGAGGACATCGTGGATATGTTGCGCGGCTGCCGGACTGTGGTCTGTGCGCGCGGCCAGGTCGTTCCAGATCTTGGCGATGGGGCCCCACCAACTGTCGTGCAGGCGCAGTTGGTCCTGTTGGGCTCGGAAATACGAATGTGGGGTTGATCTGCGGTTCTCTGGTGGGGAGCGTGGGGTGCGGTCAGGAGGCGATCTGGTACTCGTGGGTGAGTCCGCCGAGGATGGCCTTTCGGCGGATCCGGTAGTCCGCGAGGTTGACCGGAACCGGCGGCCCGGTTTCGGCTTGCGCCGGGGTCAACTGGCCGAGCGCTCGGTGCGGCCTGGCCTCGTTCCGGTGTGCCAGGTAGGTAGTCAGGGTCTGGCGCAGGTGCTCTTGGTTGACGATCAACATCCGGTCGAACAGTTCGCGACGTAGCTCCCCGATGACCCTCTCGCAGATCGCGTTCGCCTTCGGGGCCCGCGGCGGGCTCTTCAGGATCCGGAACCCCTCGTCAGTGAACACGGCGTCGAACCCGTCGGTGAACTTCGTATCGCGGTCCCGGATCAGGAACTTGAACTCCTTGCCGCGCTCCGCGAGGTCCATCAGGACGTTGCGGGCAGCCTGGACCGTCCACTCCCCGGTCGGGTTGGTGGTCACCCCGGCCAGGCGGGCCCGGCGGGTCCCGTGCTCGATGAGGACCAAGGCATAGAGGCGCTTCAGCCCGATCGTGTCCACATGCACGAAGTCGATCGCCAGGATGCCGTGGGCTTGGGCGGTGAGGAACTGCTTCCATGTCGGGCCCGAACGCCGCGGTGCCGGATCGATCCCGGCGGTGTGCAGGATCTCCCACACCGTCGAGGAGGCTATCCGGTGGCCGAGCTTGACCAGCTCGCCTTGGATCCGGCGATGGCCCCACGCCGGATTGTCCTTCGCGATCGCAAGAACGAGCTTCTTCACCGCCGCTGCGGTCGGCGGCCTACCTGGTTTCCGCCGGGCGCTGTAGTCCCACTTGCGCGCGACCAGCCGGCGATGCCAGGCCAACAGCGTCGCCGGGCTGACCGGGAACACCTCAGCCCACCGCCGGCGCGAGATCAACGAGGAGAGCGCCGCGAACCAAAACCGGTCGGCCGGCTCGTAACGGACCCTGACGATCTGACGGCGCAGGACCGCATTCTCATGCCGCAACACCAGCAGCTCAGCGTCCTTTGACACCTCACGGCGGAGCAAGACCGCCACGGAACTCAAGACACGGCGCGTTGCACAGTACACGAGAGACAGGAACATCGAGCCAGGATCCCAGCTCGACCATCGAAGGCCACATGTGCCCAGGCCACAGGCGCAATCGTATTTCCGAGCCCTACAGGGTAGAGGATGTCGCGGTCGCGGATCAGGAACTTGATCTGGTCGGCGGCCCCGTCGATCTCCATCAGGACGTTACGGATCTGCTGGACGACCCACACGTTAGTGAGATTCGCGGTGGCACGCCGAGGACCCGAATGCGGCGGGTGGCGTGCTCGATCACCGCCAGGATATAGGCCTTGGTGCCGTCGAGCAGTTCGACGGTGAAGAAGCCGCAGGCGATGATCGCTTCGGCTTGGGACCGCAGGAAGTCGGCCCAGATCGGTCCGGCACGGCGGGTAGCGGGGTCGATACCGTGATCCGGCAGATCCGCCGGGCTGGGAATCGGTCGCGCAGTTCGTGGACGACGGTGAAACGTTCCCTGGCGGGCGTGTGATGGATCAAGGTCTCGGCCGCCTCGTGCAGGGCATCGGCTTTCTCGCGCAGCGTTTGCAGTTCGTGCTTGTGGCGGCGTAGCTGTCCGCGGGCATCGGTGAGAGCAGCTTCAAGTTCACGGCGGCTGATTCGGTGCGGTATGAACAAGAACGCTGGCACCGGCAGGTGGTCCGCCCTCGCGCTGTTGCGGTTTCGTGCCATAGCGGACGCAACAGCGGGACCCGCTCCGCCACATGTCAAAGCCCACCGACGGCTACGTGGTGACAGAAACCGTGCTGACTTCAACCCTACGCAGACCCCGATCAGGTCCACGAACTGCATGCTGTACCCGACCCGACC
>NZ_JAAFZA010000499.1 GCF_015356865.1 Catenulispora pinisilvae | reverse complement strand
CTCAGAGGGCGGGCTGTAAGTTAATGCCCGTTTTGCCGTTGGCTGCGGGTTAGGGTTGCTGGTCGGCGGCCGGTTCGGCGGTCGGCGGGTGTGCGAGGGTGAACAATCCCGGTTCGTTCTCGACGACGAGTCCGTTCTTGACCAGGCGTTTGACTTTGGCGCGGACGCCTTCGATCCGGTTGGGCGTCAGCTCCATGTCCAGGGCGTGGCACAGATCCTTGGCGCGCTGCGGGGTCTTGGTCCCGGTCAGGACGGTCAGGATGTGCTGGTAGTCGGGGTGGTCCGGGAGGCCGGGCGGCGCGGGTTCGTCCGGGCCGAGTTCGAGGATGACCTTTCGGGCGACGTGCAGATCGGACAGCTCGGCGTCCAGGTCGCGCAGCCGGTCGGCGAGTTGCTGGATCTGGGCCCTGACCTGATCGGCCTGCGCGCTCAGAGCCTGCTGGCGGTCAGCGATCTTCTCCAGGGTGGTTCGGGTCACCGCAGTTGCCTACGCTGTTTCCGGCGCTGTGCGCCAGGTCGGGGCGGCGGTGCCGGTCAGCCGCCGGGTCATGGACGCCGTCGAGGACCACAGCACACGGGACTCCGAGGCTCGTGGATCGGATTCATAGTCGCGAACCAGGCGCCGGTCCAGTATCTGCGTGCCCAGCGTCTGTTCGACCCGCCATCGGATCGCCTGCGGCACGAACCCGGACTGATCGGGGTTGCGCTGCACGATGTCCACCTCGATGCCCAGTTCCGCGCCATGTTCGACCACGGTCTTCTTGAATCCCTGGTCCACCAGGGCCTTGACGACTGTCGGGGTGCGGGCGGCGACCTTGTCCAGCAGTGCGGTGCCGATGACGTTGTCGTGGACGCTGGCGGCGAACACCACCACCGCGATGATCAGCCCTATGACGTCGACGGCGATGCCGCGTTTCCGGCCCGGTACGAGCTTGCCGGCGTCCCGGCCGGTTGTCGCCGCCGGCACGTTCACCGCGGCATGCACGCTCTGGGAGTCGGCCACCACCAGTGAGGGGTCCTCGGTCCGGCCGGCCCGCTCGCGCACCTGGCACCGCAGAATCTCCTGGATCGCCGCGTCGGTGCCGTCGTCGCGCCAGGTGTAGAAGTAGTACTTCACCGCCGAGGCCGGTGGGAAGTCCGTGGGCAGCAGGCTCCACTGACACCCCGACCGGTTCTGGTAGAAGATCGCGTCGACGATCCTGCGCATCGGGTACCGGCCCTGGTGCCCGCTTACCGACGGATGCTTGGCCTTCCAGGCCGTCACCAGCGGTTCAAGCAGCGCCCACTGCTCATCGGTGGTGTCGGTGTAGTAGCCGCGACGCTCGCTCACCGTGCCAGCGAAGCACCGCGACGGGCGGCCGCAGTGCCGAATCCGCTGGCTGTCACCGAAAAGCGCGATGACAGAACCCTACGAAACTACCGAAACCTCCTGCACAGGAGCCCAACCCAAAGCCAACGACGAACCGGACAGAC
>NZ_JAAFZA010000498.1 GCF_015356865.1 Catenulispora pinisilvae | reverse complement strand
AGGTTGCTGTTGCACTGTGGGTTTAGAAGCTTTTTACGGCCTTCGGTTATGGTTGTACCGGTTCGGGGTTCGGGGCGGTGGGTGTGTTTGTCGGCTGCCGGTTTTCGCGTTCACGACCCCGCCGCATCTCAGGCCTCTTCAACTCCGGCAAGTTGGAACCAGGGTCTAGATCAAGATCAACAGCAAGAGCCCAAGCAAGATCAACGGCAAGAACCCAAGCAAGATCAAGAGCCAGATCAAGAGCCAGGGCAAGGTCAAAAAGCTGTGATGAAGAGCCCGGCGCCTCCGGCGGGGGCTCTCGGCTCCCTCGGGGAACTGGCGCGGTTCCATAGGGTGGCCGGGTCATGGCCCTGCGCTGGCGGTTTGTGAGGTGGTTGCGGTTCGTTCCCCACGGTCGCGTCGTCAGCCCCAAGGGGTACAGCACCGGTGTCCGGGAGTAAAGTCCGCGCCGTTGCGGTCGGGCCTGCAAGCTGCGGTTTGTGTAGCGCGAACTTGACTCCCGGCCACCGGCACTGTAGGCAAAGCCCTGCCGACGCGACCGAGGGGAACGAACCGAAAACCGACCGGAAGAATAGCAACCGCAGGGCCCGTAGACCCGGCTTAGCGATGCGGCTGCCGGTGAGGCCCTGGCGACGGGCCGTTGGGCAGTTAGTTGAGAACATGCCCGGGTGCGGCATCCAACATCGGACCGGCTGCGCTCGCAGCAGTCTGCCGCCGACTGCCGACATCCCCCAGCGCGCACCTTGCTATCCACCAGCATCCGCCTTGGTGGCCAGGCAAGCCCGCGCCCGCATCTGCACTCGCACTCGCCAGCCTAGAATGCGCACTCTGGGACTGCTGCGCCGCCACGCGCTGGACCGGCGGCCGAACTCGCCGAGTCGCCGGTACCGAACCACCAGTTTTGTACTTCTCCGGTCGGTTTTCGGTTCGTTCCCCTCGGTCGCGTCGGCAGGGCTTCGCCTACAGTGCCGGTGGCCGGGAGTCAAGTTCGCGCTATCAAAACCGCAGCTTGCAGGCTCGACCGCAGCGGCGCGGACTTTACTCCCGGACACCGGTGCTGTACCCCTTGGGGCTGACGACGCGACCGTGGGGAACGGACCGCAACCACCTCAGGAACCGCCAGCGCAGGGCCCTGAGGCGACCACCCTATGGAATTGCGCCAGTTCCCCGAGGGAGCCGAGAGCCCCCGCCGGAGGCGCCGGCCCTTCACCAGGGCTCTTGACCTTGATTGTGACCTTGCTGTTGATCTTGCTGTTGATCTCGCTTGGGCTCTTGATCTTGATCTAGACCCTGGTTCCAACTTGCCGGAGTTGAAGAGGCCTGAGGTGCGGCGGGGTCGTGAACGCGGAAACCGGCAGCCGACAAACACACCCACCGCCCCGAACCCCGAACCGGCACAACCATAACCGAAGGCCGTAAAAAGCTTCTAAAACCCACACGCCAACCGCAACCCGGCCCACAAACCCCAGCCCCCCAAAAAACAC
>NZ_JAAFZA010000497.1 GCF_015356865.1 Catenulispora pinisilvae | reverse complement strand
GGACCAGGTCGGGCGGGGTGCGGCCGGGGTGCTGGGGGCGGTGACGGAGCGATCAGCGCGATCTGCCCGGCTGGCGCGACCTGCCCGATCAGCGCCGGAGCTCGCGGTGGCAGAGGGCGTGGCAGGCGCTGCTCCCCCACCGAACAGGACATCCGAGGCACGCCGTAACCGTCCCGCGCCGCCGACCGGCCGGTTCCCGGTGTCGCCGACCGTGGCACTGGTGTTTCCGGGCCCGGCGTTCCCAGGGTCGAGATTCCCGGCCTCGGCACCCTCGTCCCCGCCCTCGGCCGACCCAGCACCGTCCGACGCCCGGCCAGCCGCCTTCAACCCGCACTCCCCACGCTCGTTCACGCCCTAGCGCCCTCAGCAAACCACGAACCGCGCTCCCCCCGGGCTGCGATCGCATCAGAGTATGAACTGCACCCCCGGCGGCGCACGCCGCCACGCGCACTTTGATGAAGTTGTGACCCGCGGCTTGGGATACTTGCCGCCATGTCCGACAGCTCTGCCCGCCACCCGTTCCTCGACCACCCGGGGCCCGTCCCGTTCGCCCACCGGGGCGGCGCGGACGGCCCGGCCGGCGAGAACACGCTGTCCGCGTTCAGAATCGCCGTCGAGGCCGGCTACCGGTATCTGGAGACCGACGTCCACGCCACCGCCGACGGCGTCCTGCTGGCCTTCCACGACCGGCGGCTTCAGCGCGTCACCGACACCAAGGGCCGGATCAGCACGCTCACCGCCGCCGAGGTCGCCACCGCGCGGATCGGGGACGAGCCGATCCCGACGATGGCCGACCTGCTGGAGGCGTTCCCCGACGCGCGGTTCAACATCGACGTCAAGGAGCCCAACGCGATCGCCCCGCTGACCGCGCTGCTGCGGGACACCGACGCCGTGGAGCGGGTCTGCATCAGCTCCTTCTCCGATACCCGGCTGGCCGCGATGCGCGCCGCCTTCGGCCCCGAACTGTGCACCAGCGCCGGACCGCGCGAGGCCTTCCGGATGTGGCGGGCCTCCCGCAAACTGAAGCCCGGCGAGGTGCCGGACGCCGCCACGCTGCCGAAGCTCGCCGCCGCCTGCCTCCAGGTGCCGCCGAACCTGGGCCGGATCGTGGTGGTCGACGAGCGGCTGCTGGCCACCGCGCACGCCGCCGGGCTGCCGGTGCACGTGTGGACCATCAACGAGGCCCCTGACATGGAACGGTTGCTCGACCTGGGCGCGGACGGCATCATGACCGACCGGCTGGACACGTTGAAAACCGTGCTGACGAAACGAGGGACCTGGTCCTGATGCCGATCGACGAGACCGCCGACGCGTTCACCGCCGACGGCGCGGCCGGTGGAGCTGATGGGGCTGGTGGGGCTGGTGGAGCCGCCGCAGCGTTCAGCACTATCCCGACTATCCCGCCGCTCGGCGCCGATTCCCCGTGCGAAGCCGCGCAGGCCTTCGCACCGGAGCCCGGCCTCGGCGCCCCAGAGGCCCACCTCGGCGCCTCAGGGCCCGAC
>NZ_JAAFZA010000496.1 GCF_015356865.1 Catenulispora pinisilvae | reverse complement strand
GGGGGGAGGTGGACGGTGGTGCTCGGGTTTGTCGCGGTGTCGGCGTTGCTGTCGTCGTCGTTTCTGTTGTCGGTGCGCTCGGAGCCCACTAGGGCGAACTTCCAGTCGGTGGCGCGGGCGGCGGCTGATGCGGAGGTGCGTGCCGGCTCGGGGCGACGTGGCGGCTCCACCGGGAGGAACCCGCGCCAGGCCAGGTAGCGGCCGTAGGCGACGCTGCCGGACTGCGTGAGCTGATCCGCTACCGGTCGTGCGGGGCGATACGTGGTCAGCGCGTCCGTGGTGCGCCACAGGAAGGCGTCGGCGCCGTCAGCCAGCACCAGCAGCGCGATGTTCTGCCCCGGCTGCGCGTCTTCGAGGGCTGAGGCGAGCAGGAGCGCGGGGTGCGCGGCCCCTGAGTTGCCGGTCGTCTTGGTGAACGGGTCGTGGTGTCGGTCCTTGCCGACGCCGGTCTTCTTCAGCACCGACGTCACGGCGCGCTCGTGGGTGCCGGCTATCAGGAGGATGTCGACGTCGTCGGGCGTGGTGCCGGTGGCGGCGAGGAGGGCGTTCCAGGCTTCGGCGGCCAGGGTCGCGTAGTGGGACTCGCCGAACCGGTCTTCCCACGTCTTCGAGGCCTGATCGCCCGGGGTGCGCCAGCGGTCCAGGAACTCCTCGGTGACGCTGGTGTGGGCTTGGAGTTCGGCCAGGAGCGGAAGGTCTTCGCTTCCCTCGCCGATGAGCAGGGCGGCGGCCGCGTCCCCTCCGGCGGCCTCGTCGGCGCTGCCCGGGCGGCCGGTGCGGAGGTCGGAGGCCACGACGAGATGGGGGCCGGCGGCCGGGCCCGCGTTCAGGGCCGCGTCGAGGGCGGCGACGGTGCAGCGGACGGCTCCGGTGGCGTCGTAGGCGGCGGTGGTGCGGGGGAGGCGCAGGGCGGCGTGCAGGGCCGTGGCGTTGGTGCGGTCTTGGTAGGCGGGGGCGGTGGTGGTGAACCACAGGGTACTGATGATCTCTGCCAGGCCTTTGATATGGCCCTCGCCTATGCTGCTTTTTCTGTCCTTTTTGCCTCTGCCGTTGCCGCCTGCGCTTGGTGCTCCGGCCGCTGGACTCAGCGCGGCGCGCGCGGCCGCGACGCCCATCGTCGTCGTGTCCTCGTCGTAGGAGGCCACGGCCCGGGTGCCGGTTCCCCCGCCGGTGCCGGCCACGGCTGCGATGGCGGTGCGGTCCAGGCGTCGGTACGGCAGGTGGACGCCCCACCCCAGGATTCCTCGCATGGCGGCATCGTAGCGGAAATCTGATGGGCCGTCAGATTACCTGCGCCACCCGCCCCGATCAGGGCACTTCGCCGGCCAGCTCCGCCAAACCGAGCCGGATGAGCTCGCCCGACACGTCCCGCTCCAGATCGCGATGACACGCGCACCGCCGCAACGGCACGTTCAGCGCCACGCAGATCGCCGCCCCGTACAGCCGCACAGTCCGGGCCTGATTCGCGGCGGTGGCACCGGCCGGATGCGCGATGGCGTCAGCCACCTCATC
>NZ_JAAFZA010000495.1 GCF_015356865.1 Catenulispora pinisilvae | reverse complement strand
CCACTGCATGGTGACCAGGTCGCCGAACCACATGTGGGCCATCTCATGCAGGATGACCTCGGCGCGCTGCTCGTAGGCGGCGTTGGTGACCTTGGACCGGAAGATCATCTCCTCGCGGAAGGTGACGAAATGCGGCTCACCGCCCTGTGCGGCCGCCTCGACGCCGAACTCCGCCTCGGACTGCACACCGAGGCCCTCCCCGAACTCGAAGCACTCGCCGCCGAACACCCGCTGCGCGAAAACATCGCCGCAATCCTGATGCGCGCCCTATACGCCGACGGCCGCCAAGCACACGCCCTGGCCGTCTACGAACGCGTACGCACCGCCCTCACCGACCAACTCGGCATCGACCCCTCCGCAGAGCTGACCCGCATCCACCTCGCCGTGCTCCGCAGCGACCCCGCACTGACCACCGGCACGGCCAGCGCCGGCACGACCGCAGGCGCAGGCGCGGGCATAGGTACCGGCACAACCCCCGACCCGGTGACCACCACCACCCGCCGCACCAACCTCCGCACCCGCCTCACCAGCTTCGTCGGCCGCGACCAAGAAGTCACCCGCATCACCGAAACCCTCCAAACCTCCCGCCTGGTCACCCTCGTCGGCCCCGGCGGCGCCGGCAAAACCCGCCTCGCCGGCGAAGCCGCCACCCACCTACTCACCGCCCAACCCCGACACCCAGACATCCCCGGCATCTCAGAACGCCGCGACGGTTCAGAACGCAGCGAGATCCCAGACATCCCCGAGATCCCCGACGGCGCCTGGCTCGTCGAACTCGCCCCCGTCACCGACCCCGCCGAACTCCCCCAAGCCATCCTCACCGCCCTCGGACAACGCGAGATGCACGTCCTGCGCGGCGAACAACAAGCCACACCGGCGCGCGACGCCCTCGCCCGCGTCACCCGAGGTCTGGCCGGCCAGCGGCTGCTCATCGTGCTCGACAACTGCGAACACCTCGTCGACGCCGCCGCCCACGCCGCCGAGCACCTGCTCGAACACGTCCCCGGCCTGCGCGTCATCGCCACCAGCCGGGAACCGCTCGGCATCCTCGGCGAGCACCTGTTCCCGGTGCTGTCCCTGCCCCAACCCGCCGACGACACCGAAGCCGCCGCGGCGCTGGCCTCCCCGGCCGTGCACCTGTTCGCCGACCGCGCCGCCGCCGTCCAACCCGGCTTCGCCGTGCACGACGACAACGCCGCCGACGTCGTCCAGATCTGCCGCCGCCTCGACGGGTTGCCCCTGGCCATCGAACTGGCCGCGGCCCGGCTTCGGACGCTGCCGCTGCACGCCATCGCCTCCCGGCTCGACAACCGCTTCCGGCTGCTCACCGGCGGCAGCCGGACCGCCATGCCCCGGCACCAGACGCTGCGCGCCGTCGTCGCCTGGAGCTGGGAACTGCTGTCCGGGCAAGAGCGCGACCTGGCCGAACGGCTGTCCGTGTACCCCGGCGGGATCACCGCCGAATCAGCCACCGCGGTCCACTCGGCCCCGAGCGCGGAGATCGACGACCTGCTGGCCGCCCTCGTCGACAAATCCCTGCTCCAGCCCGTCGACCC
>NZ_JAAFZA010000493.1 GCF_015356865.1 Catenulispora pinisilvae | reverse complement strand
GGGTTGGGTCGCTGACGGACCGCGCCAGAATCTCGGACATACTCTCCCTACCCGTCGAATTCGAACTATTAGCGACCGATCCGTTCGGGCCATGAAAAGTGATGGACCCCACAACCGTCAAGACCTTCGGGGATTTCCTCGCCACCGGCGAATGCGCTGGTCAGCCACCCTCGGCGGGGTCAGTGTCCTGGGACCGCGGCACCGCCCCGCGCCCCCGTCAACGCTCTACGCTTCCGCCGCGCACCTGCCGACATGCAGTCGAACATCGTCGTCCACTACCATTCTCCAGATCTTTATGTACGCCGGGAACTGGGGTGGACGGCGATGGCGATCGTGCAGACAACGGCCAAGATCCTGGTCGCGGGTGGCTTCGGCGTGGGCAAGACCACGCTGGTCGGCTCGGTGTCCGAGATCGAGCCGCTGACCACCGAGGCGGAGATGACCTCGGTCGGGCGCGGCATCGACGACACCGTCGGCGTGCCCGCCAAGACCGCGACCACCGTCGCCTTCGACTTCGGCCGCCTCACCCTGGCCGAGGACCTGATCCTGTACCTGTTCGGCACCCCCGGCCAGGAACGCTTCTGGTTCCTGTGGGAGGAACTGGCGCGCGGCGCGGTCGGCGCGGTGGTCCTGGCCGACGTCCGCCGGCTGGCCGACGCCTTCGCCGCCATCGACTTCTTCGAGCACCGCGGCATGCCGCACGTCGTGGCGGTGAACCAGTTCGACGGCGCCCGCAGCTACAGCGAGGACGCCCTGCGCGAGGCCCTGGCCATCCCGGCCTCCACCCCGGTCATGATCTGCGACGCCCGCGACCGCACCTCCACCGTCACCGTCCTGCTGACCCTGGTCGAACACGCAGTGAAGTGGCACGCCGACGAAGCGTGAGGACCGGCGCACCCCCCACTTGTCAGCACCCCCGCCTACCATGGGCCGCGTGCAAGATCTCCTGACAGGCGAAGACGGCCTCCCCCGCTGCGGCTGGGCCGGCACCACCGGCGACTACGCGGAGTACCACGACCAGGAATGGGGCCGCACCCTGCACGGCGACGACGCCCTGTTCGAGCGCCTGAGCCTGGAGGGCTTCCAAGCCGGCCTGGCCTGGATCACAGTCCTGCGCAAACGCGAAGCATTCCGCACCGCCTTCAAGGACTTCCAGATCGACGCCGTAGCCGCCCTCACCAAATCAGACGTCGAAGACCTCCTCGCCAACCCCGGCATCATCCGCAGCCGCGCCAAGATCGAATCCGCCATCCACAACGCCCACGTCGTCCGCGACCTCCCCGACGGCCTCGACGCCTTCCTGTGGAGCTTCGCCCCCACCGCCACCCGCCGCCGCCCGAAGTCCTTCACCCAGGTCCCGACCCAGACCCCGGAGTCGACCGCCATGGCGAAGGCCCTGAAGAAGAACGGGGTAAAGTTCATCGGCCCGACCTCCGCCTACGCCCTCATGCAGGCGACCGGCATGGTCGACGACCACCTGACGGGCTGCTTCCGAGCGGCGAAGTAGCGCGACGACGGAGCAGCGCAGCAGCGCAAGACAGCAGCGGACGAGGACCCCGACCACCCAGGCAC
>NZ_JAAFZA010000492.1 GCF_015356865.1 Catenulispora pinisilvae | reverse complement strand
GCTGAGACGTAAGTGTGGTGACGTTGCAGGTCAAGTTGGTGGTCGGGTTTAGGTTGTGGCTGGTGTTGGTTGGTCGTGGATGTCGACGGTGGCGCCGATGGAGTGGGCCAGGGCGGCGATGCGGCGTCTGATTTTGGCCGGGTCGCGACGGATGAAGTAGTCAGCGCCCAACTCCCGGTAGGGAACCTTGTCGTGCAGGATGAACCAGATCGCGATGGCCATGTCGTGCATGATGGCGACTTGGGCTTTGCGGGAGTCCATGCGGCCGCGTAGCCGGTGGTAGCGGGCATTGAGGTAGGTGCCTTTGTGGCCCATGACGGAGAAGGCTGCCACGCCCAGGATCCGGCGCATCGCGGTGTTGCCGTCTGCGGGCCGGGTCTTGCGTTTGACCCCGGCGGATTCGTTGTGTCCGCCGGTGGTCCCGAGCCAGGAGGCCAGGTGGCCGGGGCTGGGGAAGGCAGCCATGTCGTGGCCGAGTTCGGAGACGATGATCTGCGCGCCGAGGGTGTCGATACCGGGGATGGTGGACAGGTTGGCGATGTCCCGGCGCTGGTCGTCGGAGTCCAGAAGCTCGGCGATGCGGGCGTCCAGCGCGAGGATCTTGCCGGTGTAGTGGTCGATCTCCTCTAGGTGGTCGGCGACCAGGTAGCCGTGGTGGCTGGTGAACCGGCCGGTGAGGGCCTCGGCCAGCTCGGCTGCCGATGCCCGGATCCGGGCATCGGCCAGGGCGGCCAGGGCGCGCGGGTCACGCTTCCCGGCGATCAGGGCGGCCAGGATGCGGCGGCCGGTGGCGCCGGTGATGTCGCTGATCACGCTGGTGATCTTGATGCCGGTGTCTTCGAGGGTCTTCTCCAGCCGGTTGATCTCCGAGGCGCGGGCGGTGGTGAACCCGGTGCGCCGCCGAGTCAGATCGCGCACCTCACGCACCGGTTCGGGCGGGATGAACGAGCCGGCCAGGTTGCCGGCCGCGGCTTGCCGGGCCAGGAATGCCGCATCCCGGCGATCGGTCTTGCGGCCTTTGAGGATCCTCACATGCGCCGGGTTGACCAGCAGTACCTGCACCCCCGGCAGGGTGCCGGACAGAATCCAGAACACCGGCCGCCAGTAGTCACCGGTCGCCTCCATCACCACGATCTGCACCCGCGCGGCCTCCAGGCGGTCACGCAGCGCCAAGATCTGCGAGGTCATCGTCGTGTAGACGGCCTCCTCCAACTTCACCGCCCCGCGCCCGCCGACGGTGCGGATACACACCGACAGCCCCCGCTTGCCCAGATCGATACCCGCCGCCCGGCTGTAACTACGCTCGGCACCCATCAACGCCTCCCTGGCCGCAGATCCGGAACGTCCCTGACCCGCCTGGCCGCCCCGGCGGGAGCGCAAGGACGTTACATAAGCTGAGACACGCGCTAGGCCAGAGCCCTGCAACAGGTACCGGCCTGCAGCACAACACAGTCCTCACACAGCGCACCCCGGGCCAGTCTGGTTTACGAGCTCACCAGCGCTTCATCGCCGAAGCGACCTCGGCCGAGACGACCACAACCACTTTCCCACGGACACGGCGAGGCCACGAGCCCCAGCACCCTGGTTTTCGGTTCGTTCCCCTCGGTCGCGTCGGCAGGGCTTCGCCT
>NZ_JAAFZA010000491.1 GCF_015356865.1 Catenulispora pinisilvae | reverse complement strand
CGGCGCCCCACCCTGCCCACCACCAGCTCCCGTTTCGACGCCACCACGCCCACCGACACCCGCCGAACCCACACCGCCACGCCCCCGCGACGCATCACCCGCCCCCGAACCAGCTCGCAATCCAGCGCCGCCGCCCGCCACGGCACCAGCCTGCCCAATGCCAGCCGCTCGACCGGCACTGTCATGGTGCTGCGACGCGCCCTCAGCCCTGCCGCCAGCATCGGTCGCGCTAAAGCTTTCGGCGGGCGATGCGGCCAATCCTCCAGCCTCCGAGGTGTCATCTGGCCCGATGCCGGAGGCCGGATCCGTGCTGACGCGCGACGACACACCGTGTCGCGGGCTGCCAGTCGCGGAGGCTACGTGGTGTGGCTGAAAAGCGTCACCGCGGCTGCTGCCAGCCGCTGAGTCAGCGTCCTCATGTGCGGTGCGGTCGTTGCCGGCGTCGCCCGACTCGAAATCGGGCCTGAAGACCGTGACTTCGCACCGAGCGCCCGCAACCGCGACCCAACGCCCCACCTCGAGCTGGACTGCGGCGCCGCCGAGGGTGAGTTCGAGGGCTGCGGCGTCCTGCGCGTTGCCCACTAGGCGGTTGGCGAGTTTCAGTGATGCGCGATCTACTGCTCCCGAACGTGGCACGCCGAGGTGGGCGAAGCCGGGGCGGCCCAGGTCCTGGACCGTGGTCAGTGGTCCGGCGCGGACTACGCGCAGGCCCGGTTGCGTTGCGCTGGCCCTGTCAGGCGCCAGGGAGTGCGGCATGGAATGCTGCGTGGAGGCGGTGGCGTCGGGGGCGCTCTGGGCCGAAGCGTCGCGGAATCGGACCCGCATGCCGGGCCGTAGCAGTGCGGGCGACGATCGCGTCTCGTCCCACAACGCCGGTGCCCATGATGCGAGACGCCCGATCAGCTGCCAGCCGCCCGGCGATTCGCGCGGATACACACCGGCGTACGGTCCGCCCAGGGCCACCGCGCCTGCCGGGACACGGGTGCGCGGCGCGTCGCGGCGTGGCACGCGCAGTGTCTCTGGTAGGCCCGTCAGGTATGCGAAGCCCGGCGCGAAGCCTGTGAACGCGACCGTGAATTCAGTGCCCGTATGGAGCGCGATGACCTCGTCGGGGGCAAGGCCGGTCAGGCGGGCGACCTCATCGATGTCTGGCCCGTCGTATGTCACCGGCAGCTCGACGTGCTCAGGATTGGCGCCCGGTGGATCAGTGCCGTCGACGCCCGCAGCGGCCCAATCCACATCCCGCAGCGCCGCCACGAACTCCCGCAGCCCACGCTGGCCCGCATCGTCGAAAGTCGCGATGGCCATCAGCGTGCGCTCGGCGGGCACCACATCGACCAGGACGTCGGGTCGCGTTACGCGCCACTGCTCGACCCATGCGAAGCAGTGTTGGACTTCTTCCAGCGACGTGAACTCAAGCAGTACCCCGAACGGACCAGCCGGCAGCACGCGCGGGTTCGGCAGCGCCCAGCCATCCGGCCCGTGGCCGGGCGTCCGAGGACCGCCGTGCCCGTGATCATCCGGCTGCCGCTGCTCAGAACCAGAGCGGGTGCCGAGAGACGGAACAGAATCAGATCCCCGCGTAGCCGACGAAGGCTTAGAAAGCTCGGAAAAGTTCAAAGAACTCCCACAACCCCCAGAACCCCCAGAACCCCCAGAAG
>NZ_JAAFZA010000490.1 GCF_015356865.1 Catenulispora pinisilvae | reverse complement strand
GGGGGCGCATTTGTTTTACAGGTGACTTCCCGTTGGGTGGGTCGTTCATATGGTATGACGACGGTTCCGGGTGAGATGGTCGAGTTGTTCCGAGGGGTGTTCGAGTCGCTGTTGCCGCATCTGGACGAGCGGCAGCGTCGGCTGGCCGCGGGGGCGGTGGCGCGGGCGCTGGGCCATGGCGGGATGGTCGCGGCGGCCCGGGCCTCGGGGTTGTCGCAGGCCACTGTCAGCGATGGGGTGTGGGAGTTGGAGGCCGGGCCGGATCCGCTGGGGCGCATCCGGCGGCCGGGGGCGGGGCGCAAGAGCGCCGAGGTGGTCGATCCGGGGCTGGTGCCGGCGCTGCTGGGGCTGGTGGAGCCCACGCGGCGGGGCGATCCGATGGGGCCGTTGTCGTGGACGACGCTATCGACCCGGGATCTGGCCGGTGAGTTGACGGCGGCCGGGCACCGGATCGGCGCCTCGGTGGTCGGCAAGTTGTTGCGCGCCAACGGATTCGTGCTGCGCGGCAACGCCAAAGTACTGGAAGGCTCGGCCGATCCGGACCGGGACGCGCAGTTCCGGCACATCAACGACACCGCCACGGCGTTCCTGACCGCCGGGGACCCGGTGATCAGCATCGACGCGAAGAAGAAGGAGATGGTCGGGAACTTCGCCAACCCCGGGCGCACCTGGCATCCGGCCGGTGCCCCGGTGGAGGTCTTGGATCACAGTTTCCTGATTCCGGAGCTGGGGGTCGCGATCCCGTTCGGGATCTACGACATCACCGCGAACACCGGTTGGGTGAACGTCGGGACCGACCATGGCACCGCGGCCTTCGCCGTGGAATCGATTCGACGCTGGTGGCACGACCAGGGCAGCCGGCGCTACCCGACCGCCACCAGGCTGCTGATCACCGCCGATGCCGGCGGGTCGAACGCCGCGAACTCCCGGCTGTTCAAGACCGAACTGCAGGCCCTGGCCGTGCAGACCGGCCTGGAGATCAGCGTGTGCCACTTTCCCGCCGGCACCAGCAAATGGAACAAGATCGAGCACCGGCTGTTCTCGGCGATCACCCGGAACTGGCGCGGCCAGCCGCTGACCAGCCTGCAAGTGGTCGTCGACACCATCGCCGCCACCACCACGACCACCGGCTTGCAGGTCCACGCCGAGCTGGACACCGGCAGCTACCCCACCGGCAGGGAGATCCCCGACGCGCAGTTCAAAGCCCTGCCCATCGACCACAACCCCTGGCGCGGCGACCTGAACTACACCCTGCACCCCGAGCCGCCGGCCCCGACACCGCCGCCGCGACCGGCCCTGCCCGACCCCGACTGGCTGCGCCAACCGCTGATCACCGGCCTTACCAACGACCACTTCGACGCCCTGGTCCGATATCTGACCCCACCTGCGCCGCCGGCCGGAACACCCGGCCGCCGCCCCGGCACCGGCGGGTTCACCACCCGACACCAACTGCTGGCCGCCGCACTGCAGATCCGGCACCGCCTGCCCCAGACCGCCATCGCCACCCTGCTCGGCGTCGCCCACACCACCATCGCCCACGGCGTCCCGGCCACCATCCGCGCTCTGGCCGGCCTCGGCTTCGCCTTCACCCCCGCTGAACAACCACTGCGCACCCCGGACCGCCTCACCGCCGCCCTCGGCCACTAGATCAAGTCAGCGTGTTAATGAAATGCGCCC
>NZ_JAAFZA010000049.1 GCF_015356865.1 Catenulispora pinisilvae | reverse complement strand
ATTTCGTTGTGAAAAAACCGCCAGATTTCCGCCGCCGGGTTTGCCGGTTCGGTGGCGGTCGCCCGGCAGGGCGGCGGAAATCAGTCCGTTTTTTCACAACATGAGTGGTCATCTCAGTCGTACTCGGCCTGGGCGAGAACGCCGCGGTCGGACCGGACTCGCCTGACCTGGTCCCCGCCCAGCCGCCCTCGGGGCTCCAGGCACGGCTTGAGAACGGTTTCAGGGATATCCGGCGGCCGGCGGTGGGACAGGGCGTGTGCTCGGGTCGTCCGTTTTGCGGAAGGTGAGCACACATGTTGTGAAGAAACCGGCGGTTCCGGCCCCATCCCGCCCCGCCGCACCGGATCAGCCCAACAGTTGGCCGGAACCGCCGATTTCTTCACAACGCCCTTCAACCACCCCACACACCGCAACCCCCACACACGACGCAACCCCAACCGGCGACCACACCACCAACCCGGCGAACCAACCCGGCCACCGCACTAGAGAGCCGAGAAGTCCAGATAGGGAACACCGCCCGGGCGGTCGATCGCCGCGAACAAGGCGAGCGCTTCTGGGTCCGTGCCGACAGTCCCTTCGCAGGCTTCTTGGTACAGCTCTATGTACTGACGAAGGAAGTCACCGCGCAACGTGTCAGTACCACGCCCGGCGAACGAGGGACCGGCGTGGAGGACCATGAGGAGCAGATTCCGCACACGCTGCTTACCCGGCCCCAGTGCGGCTTGGAAGTAGGGGATGTCCAGTGCGCGGGCGCTGCGGCGGGTATAGAAGCGCAGGCGCGCGACAGGATCACCGTGGTCCTCACTCGCGGTGAAATGGCGTGGATCCTCGACCTCGGCGAGGACCACGCAGGGATCGAAGGTATCCCGCCACCGCGCCAGAGCGCGGTCCAACAGCGGCCCGCCGACACCGCCGCTTCGCATCCCAGGCCGGGTCGCGATGTAGGACAACAGCACGACCCGAGGACCGGGATTCCACTCGCCCACCGCGACGGCCGCCACCGTGCCTGTCGGGTTCCAGATCTCCCCGATGGCTGGCACCTGCCGCGTTACTCCTGCTGGCGACTCCACCTAGCCGAAGTCATCGGCGGTCGAAGGACGGTTCCGCCGTCGATGAGTCCGGCGGAACCGCCCTTCACGAGTACCACCGAGCCGGCTGACCCGATCGCCGAATCAGCCGGTCAGCCTGAACATCCGCCGATTCCGGCACGGTACTGGCACCGGCACCGGCACCGGCACCGGCACCGGCACTGGCACCCGGCGAACTCAGACAGTGCCCTGATACTCGGCCAGCAGATTCGCGCACCGGATCAGCCCGATGTGCGAGTAGGCCTGCGGATAGTTGCCCAGCGAGCGCTCGGCGACCGGGTCGTACTGCTCCGGCAGCAGGCCGGTCGGGCCCGTCGCGTCGACGATCTGCGCGAACAGCTCCTCCGCCTCGTCCCGCCGCCCGGCCAGCAGATAGGCCTCGATCAGCCACGCCGCGCAGATGTGGAAGCCGCCCTCGCCGCCGGGCAGGCCGTCGTCGCGCCGGTACCGGTACACCGTCGACCCGCTGCGTAGCTCGGCCTCTATCGCCGTCACCGTCTGCTGGAAGCGCTCGTCGGCCGGGTCGATCAGGCCGGACAGACCCACGAACAGCGAGGCCGCGTCCAGGTCCGTGCCGTCGTAGGCGGTGGTGAACGCCTGGACCTCGTTGTTCCAGCCGTGGTCGAGGACGTCCGCGCGGATCTTGTCGCGCAGGACCTTCCACTCCGGCGGCACCTCGCGGCCGTGCCGCTCGCCGAGCGTGACGCCCCGGTCCATGCTCACCCAGCACATCACCCGCGAGTAGACCCGGTGGCGCGGCACGTGCCGCTCCTCCCAGATCCCGTGGTCGGCCTCGTCCCAGCGCTGCGAGACCGCCTCGACCATCGCCTGCACCATCTGCCAGTCCTCGTCGCGCAGCTCGCCGCGCACCTCGGCCAGCGTACTGACCAACTCCACCACCGGGCCGAAGACGTCCAGCTGGACCTGGTGGTTGGCCAGGTTGCCGACGCGGACCGGTCGGGAGCCGGCGTAGCCGGGCAGCGACTCGATCGTGGCCTCGGCGCCGATCACACTGCCCGACAAGGTGTACAGCGGGTGCAGCCACTCCGGCCCGGCGAGCGTGCCCAGCACGCCGTGCAGCCAGGTGAGGTAGCCCTCCGCCTCCTCGACCGAGCCCAGGTGCACCAGCTCCCGCACCGTCATCGCCGCGTCGCGGATCCAGCAGTAGCGGTAGTCCCAGTTGCGGACCCCGCCGATCTCCTCGGGCAGCGACGTCGTCGCCGCCGCCAGCACGCCGCCGGTGTCGGTGTTGACCAGCCCGCGCAGCGTCAGCGCCGACCGGAGCACCAGCTCGGGCAGCACGCCGGGCAGCTTCAGCGTCGCCGCCCACTCGCTCCAGTACCGGCCCGCGCGCGCCCGCCGCTCCACCTCGGGACTCTCGTGCTCGTCGAGTTCGGCCGTCCCGCAGCGCAGCTCGAACACGATCGGGTTCCCCGCCGACGGCCGGATCACCGCGGACGCCGTCTCGTGCAGCCCGTCGGAGGTGATGGTCCACTGGACGCCCGGCGAGCGCAGCACGAACGGCTCGGAGGTCCCGTGCACCTGCAGGCCGTCGGCCTCCACCGCCAAGCGCACCGGGACACCGCCGAACTCCGGACGCGGTGCGAAAGTCACCGTGGCCTCGGTGTCACCGGCCACCACCCGGACCAGGTCCGTGCGGTGCGGCGGGGTGTCGAGCTCGAGGTAGTCCGTGACCAGCAGCCGCGACCAACGGGTCTCCACCGTCATGGTCCTGGGCAGGTAGCGCTGGCCCAGCGGCAGGCCGTTGTGCCGGGGGCCGATGCTGAAGTGCCCGGCGCCGGCGCCGCCGAGCAGGTCGGCGAAGACCGCCGGCGCGTCCGCGCCGGGGTGGCACATCCAGGTCAGCTTGGCGTCCGGCGTCACCAGGGCGACCGAGCGCTCGTTGGCCAGCAGGGAGTGCCGCTCGATCGGGTGGGAGGACTGGCCGTAGAGCCAGTTCCGGCGCTCCTCCAGCAGGAACGCGAGCACCACCGGGACGTCCGCCGTCTCCGATACGCGGTAGGCCGCGAGCGTGTCGCCGGGGCCCACCTTCACGCCGACGTCCGGACCGCTCAGCCGGGCGAACGCCTTCTCATCGGTGACATCGTCGCCGAGGAAGATCGCCGCGGTGGCGGCGACCTGATGGCGCAGCACGTCCAGCGCGTGGCCCTTGTCGGTCTTGACCACCGAGAGCTCGATGACCTCCTTGCCGACGGTCGTCGAGACGCCCGGCCAGGTGGCCGGCCCGGCGTGCACGCTGGCGAGCACCTCGCGGCCGGCGTCGTACTCGGCCTGGCGGACGTGCACCGCGATGCTCGCCGGCTTGACCTCCAGGTTCACCCCCGGCACGTCGATGACCAGCCGCTCCAGCTCGGCACCGAGCCGCCGGTGCAGCGCCCGGGCCTCCGGCGCGAGCTCGTGGACGAAGCCGATGTCGAACTCGGACCCGTGGCTGCCGACGAGGTTCACCTCGGCGGGCAGCCGCGACAGCGTGGCGAGGTCGCGCAGCGCCCGGCCCGAGATGACCACCGTGGTCGTCTCGTGCAAGGCCGCGAGCGACCTGAGCGCACCCACCGACTCCGACAGCGGCCGCGCCTCGTCCGGGTTCAACGTGATCGGGGCCAGCGTGCCGTCATAGTCGCAGGCGACCAGGAGCCGCGGAGTCCGGGCGATCTGGACGATCGTCCGCCGCAGCTCCGCCGGCAGGGCCTCAGCAGTCAACACTCCTCCTCAAGGAGTTCAGTCATGGGTGTGTGCGGCGTTCGGGTCTCCCGGTGCCGCACGGCGCGCATGCGACGACGGCCCTGCGCGGTATCGAGCGTAACCGCTTCCACGACTCCGTCGTTCACACCGTCCAGATCGTGTTGGAGTCGTCACCGCATGCGAATTCTTCACCGCTGACCTCTTGGACGGCACGAAGGCGTACGCGCTGGCCGCCGGGTCGAAAGGTTCTTGATGTGCTCGCGAGCCCGACGGGGCACGCCCTAGACGGGCACGCCGCTCCTACTTACCGATCTTCTCCGGGATGCCGGGGAACAGCCTGCGGGCGTTGGCGCGGCCAATCTTGACCCGGTCGTTCTCGCTGATCGCGGCATGGTCGAACCACTCGGACGCCTCACGCATCGACTCATACGGGTAGTCGCTGGAGTACAGGACCCGGTCGGAGCCCATCTCGGCGAGCGTCGCGTTGAGGGTCTGGGTGTGGAAGTTTCCGCTGGTCGTGACGTAGAAGTTGGTGAGCAGGTAGTAGTCGAGCGGCTTCTGGAACTTGATCAGGTCGCCCATGTAGGACGCGCGGTGGGCGATGCGCCACATATTGAACGGCAGGGTCTCGCCGAGGTGTCCGAGGATGACGGTGAGCCCGGGGAAGCGGTCGAACAGTCCGCTGGTCATCAACCGCAGCGCGTGCGTCGAGGTCTCGACGGTGAAGGACCACACCGCACCGAACAGTTCGGGGTGCCCCTCGTAGATCCCCTGGTTGCCCGCCAGCGGATCGCGCGGGTGCAGGTAGGCCGGGACGCCGAGCGCTTCCAGGCGCTCCCAGAACGGCAGGTAGCGTTCGTGGTCGTAGTACCAGCCGGTCTCGGCGTCGCCGATGTTGGTGTAGCCGTTGAGCATCACACCGTGGAACCCGAGTTCTGCGACGCACCGCTCGAGCTCGGCCACCGCCGCCGCCGGGTCCTGCATGGGCAGGGAGGCGAAAGCGCCGTAGCGGGTGGGGTTCGCGGCGACGACCTCGGCGAGCTCGTCGTTGGCCTGCCGGGCGAGCGCGACAGCCCGCCGCGGGTCCGGCACCGCCTGGACGCCGGGCGCGGTCAGCGACAGCACCGAGTAGTCGATCCCGGCGGCGTCCATCTCCGCCAACCGGTCGGTGCTCAGATCGAGCAGGCGCCGGGCGATCTCCTTCATCGCGCCGGGGTTGACGTACTGCGGGAGGTCGGTGGCGAACGCCGGGAGGTTGAAGTGCTCTTCAAGCGCGATCTTGCCGTTCATGGGGCCGCTCCTGAATTGAAGGTACCTTAATTGAAGCCACCTTCAACATAGGAGGCGCCTCCTATACTGTCAAGGTGGACGAGAACAGCGGCAAGCCCGATACATCCTCAGCGGTCCGATTCGGCCTGCTCCTCAGGAGCGCGCAGCACCTGCTGGCGCAGCAGATCGACGAGGTCCTGCAGCCGCTCGACCTCAACCTGGGAATGTGGAGAGTACTTCTCGAAGTAGAGCGCGAACCGGGCGCCTCAGCCTCCGAACTAGCCAGGGCGTCCTTCCACACGCCGCAGACGCTCAGCGGACTGCTGCGCCGCCTTGAGGACCGAGGACTCGTCGAACGCAGCATGGGCCGCGGACGCATCGTGGAGAACCATCTGACCAAGGCCGGCCACGAGGCCTTGGCCAGCGCAACACAACGCGCAGACCAGGTCATCGCCGCCTCGCTGGCGGCCTTCAACCCAGCCGACCGCGCTGGCCTTCAACGATTACTAGCCGAGTACGCAGGAATGCTCACACGCAACCAGCCGCCTGCTCCGCCCGCCTGACGCACGACATTCAGCGGTCGATCACCACGACGGCCTCATGGGCGTCGACTGCCAGGGGCGACTGTCCATGCGGCGAACTCCGCTGTGGTAACGAACTCCCCTGGCCAAACTAGTTCATACGGTCGACCACCGAGAGCTCCACCGCGCCTGAGCGGTCTGAAACTGATTGTCCTGGTCGCATCGTTGCTCCCGGACCCCTTCGACGCTGGCGCCGTCGCCTGCTCTCCGCGAAGTGGCGTCAGCCCAAGCTGCCGAGACGTCCACCGATCCCAGACGATGTGGTGGTGCTGATCATCCGGCTCCACACTGAGAACCCCACCTGGGGTGTCGTTCGCGTCCAGGGCGAGTTGCGTCGACGCGCGGTCACCGTGTGGCCGCCTCCACTATCCGTAAGATCCTGCGTGCACGTCGGTCCCGTCGCCGTCTAGGCACGACGACACGGGGCGCACGTTCCTGCCCTCCCAGGCCGAAACGATCCTGGCGATCGATTTCTTGCACGTCGACACCGTCATGCTGAAACGGCCGTATGCGGCGGTCGTCATCGAGGTCGGCAGTCGAAGGGCCGATCTGTTGGCTGTCACTGATCACCCGACCGGTGCTCAGGCCATGCAACTTGCCCGAGAACTGACCTTCGATCTGGAGCAGGTCGGCCACCACTTCACTCGATCGATCTGCGACCGAGACGCGAAGATCAGCGCATCCTTCGGCGCCGTACTCGCTCCATCGTGTGGACTCGGAGATTCACGTGACCTTGTGACCTGGGTGCATGCAGCCTCTGGTCGTCGAGCTGAGATCCTGGCGGGAACTTCCTGCCGATGGTGTACCGCATAACGCGGCGCGTGCTGGGACCTGTGGCGGGTTCCGAGCCCACAGGAAGCGTCTGAGGAAGACCCCATCTGAGGCGACAAGTGAGACCGGTCCCGGAACAGGGCACGCAAAAGCCCCTCCACTTGCGACCGTGGATGGGCTTTGACCTGCGGTTCATGTGCCTAACACGAGTGCGCGCGAAGGGATTCGAGCCTCTGTAGGGCCATCAGGGACTTGATATCGAGGGTCGCGATGTTCCGTTTCGTACTAAAAATCGTAGCCCATATATGTGCTACGACCAGGCTCGTGTTGCCGCAACTAGGCCGTAATGGCCGGTGCCGCGACATCCGCTCACATCGCGCTTCCACACTGCGCCCGTCGGATGTGGGACCTCGCCGAAGCATCGATAGCACTTGACACAACCAGCTGTCGCTCTCCGACACACAGCAGTCTATGCGTCGACACCTTCGCCTTCAGCCTCAGGGCCGTAGGGCCCGAGGAAGCGGCTGCCGTTGAAATGGACCATGTGTGTCGGCGAGTCAGCGCACCAGACTTCGGTCTCCCAAGCGATGTCCTTGAGATACTGCCGCATGTCGGCTCGGGTCTCGAAACAGGACACGAAGACCAGGCCGGCGGTGCTGTCAGCGAACAGGGTCTTGAGCTCTTTGTGGCGTTTGGCATCCACAGGTCCGTGGCTGGTCACAGCTTCCATAAGCACCAGCCAGTTCTTCTCCTTGAGATGGACAACCAGGTCGGGCATCTTGCCGTGGCTGTCGAAGGTGACGCCGAGCGCGGCGAGGGCTTCGTTCTGCGAGTGCTTCCACTTGTCATCGGCATCACCGACGTACAGGACGACACCGCCGGGGGTGTAGCGGGGGCAGAACTCTTCGACCATCTTCTCGATGAGTTCGTTCTGTCCGCCGCCGCTGATATCCACTTCGCCTCCATCGGGGAGCGTTAGCTTGATGCGATGCATCTTGCGCTCCGCGAAGTAGACCTCCTTCAGCCCTGGTAGGTCGGCTAGATAGACCTTCAGCGAGGGTTCGAAGTCGGTGGTTCCGTACAAACGGATGAGCTCTGTCGCGCGGTCGGTAAGCTGGTAGCAGTTGTGCGGAGAATTGACCGGCCGTCCGGGATCGTCGGGATTGAGGACGACGAGGCCAGCATCAATGAACTGGTGTAGCGTCTGCCGCCTTATCGTCTCGCGAGTGTTCGGTTTGTAGTCCCGACCGTGGTGCTGCCGAAGATAGTCCATGATCTGGACCGTCCGCAGCATGGGGTTGGTCGCCTGTGACCAGTCGTCATCAGGTCCAAGACGCGCCAGTGTCAGCAGCACGAGGGCCGAGCGCTCGTTGGAGCGCTCGGCGTCGAGCTTCATATCCAGTAGCAGGCGCCGCGCCTGATTCAGGATCGTTCCGTCGTCCTCGATCACCTGGTTCTCCTCGTCCCGTTCCCCGACCAGTACGTGGTGTCGGACCAGCGCATCGATCTCTCCTTGCTCCGGCCACGCACTCAGCGTTACCGCTTCTCCGAGAGCGGTGAGGCTTGGCCGGTCGGGGTAGCGCATGTTCCGCAGGTCGGTCGCATTGACCTGTGTGTGGCCGCTGAACTGCCGGAAATGCGAGTCCAGCTGGTTGGAGTTGAGCCACACGGACATTCCGCGCGCCAGTACCGGATCTAATCCGATCCCGTCGGCATGGATGACGTTGACATGGTTCTCAAAACCGATGGCGTCGGACTCGACAACATCAGGATCATAGACCACTGATACGATACGGCGCTTTTCTTCCTTGGAACTGAGCCGTTTTACCACCACGTACGTTCCTGCGGGGAACAGCTGCTTCTCGGTTTCAGATGCGCGGACGATGGCGTTCGCCTTCTTCGCATGCCTCACAGGCCAGGCGATACTACCTCGGTTGAAATGGTGTGGATAGATCAGCGGGACTGCACCGGGCTCGGGATCCATACGGAGGAAACCGGTAGCCCGGAAGTCCACCACACGTCCCGTGGACACCTTCAGTCCCAGGTCCGCCAGAGTCGCCGGCAAAGCCGCGGCAGTGGCGCTGACCGCATCGTCGTCAGCGTCGGTCGGGATACGCAGAAACGCCTCAGGATCGCTGGGTACGACGAGGTCGGTGTAGGGGATCAGCCGCTCCAGGCGGGGGTCCAAGTAGCCCCGGGCTGTCACGACCATCACATTGTCCGGGTGTATGCCCTGCGTGGCACTGAAGATGATGGTCTCCTGGAGCACCGAGGAGTCGGAGAACAGCGTGTCTCGCTCGTGGAACACGCTGATCCGGTCCAATCCCACCTGAGCGAGCAAGTCGGCGCGGAAGGAACGGAAATACACGCCGTTGCAGAAGCTGCGCGGGGTGATTGCGACGAGCTGCCCGCCTGGAGCGAGAACTCTGGTGGCGATGGCGAGGAACGCAGCGTAGATGTTGGGGACCTCCACGCCCAGCATCGAGAGCGATCCCCGTACTGCACTGGTGCGCTGCACTTTCCCGTAAGGAGGGTTCTGCACCACGATGTCGTAGCGGCGGGGGTTTTCGGCGGCATCCAGGCTCACCTGGGTCTGACTCATCCCCCAATCAATGAAGTCGCCAGCCACTACCTCATACAGCAGCTCGGTGCCGAGCTCCGCAGCGGCGGCTCTGCACTCTGTGAGCGTCTCCTCCAGTGCGAGATTCAGCGAGGGATCAATCTCCAGGGCCGTGACACGGATCGGCAACCCCGGACGTTCACGAAGAGCTCGAGCGATGACCGCCGCAACCAGGACCCCGACTCCGGCGCCAGGGTCGAGGATCGATAGCTCGCCGTCCTGATCGAGTCTGGGATGTGCAGCGATCTGCTCGGCAACGGCACGGGGGGTGAAGAATTGTCCCCATTTCCGCTGAACAGCGCTCGGGCGGCGGCCAGCTACCTCTAGGCGTCGCTGCTCGATTCCACCTAAAAGGTTGTCCAGCAACTGGCCCGGATCGGTGCTGTTTGTCACCGCGACAGACTAGCCGACCAGCAAGATCGCAAACGCGGGGACGCCTGCGAGCTCATTAAACGATCTTCGCCTCCCGGCACCCTCATCGGCAAAAGACTCCGCTACTCACCCCGCCCTTCGCAGAATGGGCTGTACCGCAAGTGTCAGGGGCGGCGCGGGTTCAAGGTGAAGTGGGACGGGCAACGACAGTCCTGTGCTGGTGCCGCCGAGCCGGCTGTCCTTTGGTCCCCACCACGGCGGTCGCTCGCTACGTTCGGCGGTCGCCACATGGCTGATCCGTGGTTGGAATGCGTACAGGGACGGAGCTCTTAGCCCTCGAACACGCGTTGGGCATCGCGATCTCGCCGGGTCTAAGCTGCCAGTGGACGGGCAGCTGGACTGGGAACGGGTGGTGGTCGACTCCTCGCAGGTGCGAGCGATGCGGCAGGGTCCAATACCGGTCGATCATTGCCCAGCCGGGAAGAGATCGTTTCCCTGGTCGGCGAGCACATCGAGGCTGCGCGGATCAAAGCCGGCTCATAGTATGAGGTGTGACCTCCGCAGACTCGACGTCGCTTCCATCGCTCATGGCTTCCCGCAAGGCCTACCATGAACGACTCAAGCTCGTTCTACCTCAATTCGTCACAGGGACCACGTCCACTGCGAACCCGGTGGCGGCTGCGGTGGTGTTCGTTGCGCTCTACGTAGGCGCGGTCGATGCAGAGCACCCGATCCGTCCGAAGACGGTCTCGTGGATGAGCGACTCGGTCGCGAAGCGACGGACTGACCCGGACCGAAGAGCCTACTACAAGGCGTCGCGGAGCGGCAGCAAAGCTGTCAGCAAGCTCTGCGTCACCTGGGGTATTGCTCGTGGATCGACCTGGTACGCGGACGATAGCCGTGAGCCTATCCGAGACGAGACGCTCAAGGAGTTTGCTAACTGCGGCGCGGTCAAGCACACGACGGTGACGGGGTCTTCACCCCTTGGCCGATACTATCTGGACCCTGATTTTGCGGCCCTCTTCGAGCCGTCCTTGCTCGGAGAGGACTTGGCGGCGGCCATTGTTAGCTGGCAAGAGAAGCACCTCAAACCCCTCGCAAAGCTGCGGGCTGCCAAAATGCGCGACCCCGCCCTGAGTACAGATTCCGTCATCGTCAATCTGCCTGGCGGTGGTCAGCGAACCCTCCATCCAGGCCTGAGCAGCAGAATTTTGAAGGGCGTCATCGAAGACTTCGCCTCGACGCTCGCCCATCCGAACGTGATCTTCATTTCCCAATCAGGGGAAAAAGTCAACCTCATCGACGACAGTACTCTAAAATCCATCGGGCTGACCATTGACAAGCAGAAACTTCTCCCTGACTGTTTGATCGCAGATCTCGATAAGACGCAGCAGACTCTGTGGTTCATCGAAGTCGTCGCAACCGGCGGGCCCATCACCACGGAACGTCGAGACGCCTTCCTGGAGTGGGCTGGCCAGTCCAGCATTACTGTGGAGCAATGTCGATTCTTGACAGCTTTCGAATCACGCACTCGTCCGCCAGCGAAGTCGTCTCTTCCTCGTCTAGCCACCAGGACACATGCATGGTATGCCGACGAACCTATGACTCTGCTAACCTTGGGCGACATCGCTCCATATGAGGATTGACCAGCCGGTGCAGGAAATGGGAATATACTAGGCCTCGCTCGTAGAATCCTGCGTCTGTTGAGGGCGGTACGATGGCCGGCCGACTCCGTTTGGGGCTACGGATGCCGGCGGTCCGCCGATCGTTCGAAACTGACGTCGGGCGAATTCTGAGTGTCGCCGCCACATGTGGCCGGTTGGTCAAGCAGCAAGAAGTGTAGCCAGGCGCTCGGCTGGGTTTCCCAATCGAGTATTTTGTGTGGCCGATCGTTGAATTCGGTGGTAACGGCGGCTAAGTGTTCGGCGGTGTGGACGGCGAGGTTGGTGCCCTTGGGGGACTGAGGACTGGCGCAGCAGGCCGTTCGTGTTCTCGTTGCTGCCGCGCTGCCAAGGCGAGGCGGGGTCGCAGAGGTAGACCGGGATGTCGGTGGCGATGCTGAAGGCGTGATGAGATCTCATCTCAGAGCCCTGGTACCAGGTTAGGGATCGGATCAGGCGGGGATGGCATGGCCTGCATGGTGCTCTGGACTGCGGCGCGCGTCTTTTCAGCGGTGCGTCCGTCAGGTAGATGGACGAGCATCGTGTTGCGGGTGGTGCGCTCGACCAGCGTGCTAGTCGCGGAGTCGCTGTCCTTGAGGTCGATTTGCTGGGCGGAGCGGTGGATCCGCAGAGCCAGGTACGACCGCACCGACAACGTCCCGCTGTTCGGCCAGGCTCACGCCCGCAAGGTCCTCGCCGCCTACGAAGACCACTTCAACGGGCATCGGCCCCATCAGACCCGGGACCGGACCCCTCCGGACGCCGACATCGCGGAAGTCAGCCCGATCGAAGGCCGGATCCGCCGCGGACAAGTCCCGCCACCACCATCCACGAGTACCACCGAGCCGCCTGACCCGAACGGCGAATTAGCTGGCCAGGGCACTCGTCGCCAACTTTGGCACGGGATAGGTTCTGAGCGGGCACTGAGACGCGGACCATGACGCTGTCCCAGGACCGGTCCTCGAACCGTTCTGCTCTACTGCGGCCATGGCAAAACTCGCAAGGGCGTGGAAGCCCGCCACAGCGGCTCTCCTCGCCGCGGCCGCCCTCACCACCGCGGCCGGCTGCTCCAGTGGCTCGGAGATCAGCGTGCCGGCCGGGGACACCAAGCCTGGCACCACGCTGCCGTTCGGCACCATGGCCACGGTCCGCATCAGTCAGGACAAGGGCGCCGCCGCCGAGGGCATCACCGTCCTGGACGTCACCAAAGCGAACATGTCGGACTTCCAGCAGCTGCAACACCCGGAGCAGGTGGCCGGCAAGGCCGCCTACTACGTCCACTATCGGATCACCAAGACCGACGCCACCGCCACCACCGGCATCCAGGCTGAGGACCTGATTCTGGGCAGTGATCCGGACCACCTGCTCGGCGGGATGAACGTGCTCAACTTCAATCCCTTCGACGACACGCCGAACTTCCCCTGCGAGCCCGCGCTGACCGAGCACCTGAACAACCAGCCGGCCGGCTCGACACTGGACGGCTGCGCGATCTTCTTGCAGGACGCGGGCGACACTTCGGCGGTCAAGGCGATGTGGGTGGGCCAGTCCGTGAAGGACTACGAGACGAAGCCGATTGTCTGGCAATAGGCCGTGGACAAGGCTGCTCCCCTGGATGCTTACAGGTATCGCAGGGGTGTGGCGGTCAGTACCGTCGATCACTGCGATACCGCGTTGACAGACATGGGGAGCCGATACATGGCGGGCGAGCCCGAGGGTCGGAACGAAGAACACATACACACCGGTGACCAGGACAAACTGCTGGGGGACGACACTTCGGCGTTGACGACGCAGCAGCTGAACGTCGTCACGCCGGCGGGGTCGTCGCTGCGGCCGGCGTCCGCGGAGCAATCGCCCGCGAACCAGCCGATCCCGAACCAGCCGATCCCGAACCAGACCCAGGCGTATCCGGTTTCGCCACTGGCCCCGGCCCCGGCCCCGGCTCCGACCGCGTCGTCCACCGGGGGTGGATACCAGACTCTGCCTCCGCAACAGAGTTCGTTCTCGCCTTCTTACGGACCGGTACCTCAGCCGCCGCTGCAACCCACCAAGTCCTTCCAGGCGCCCAAACTGCCCACGTCCCCCCGCGACCGTCGCCGACTGCTGATCATCGGGTTGGTCGCGGTGGTGGTGCTCGGCGGCGGGCTCACCTTCGCGGTGTGGCCCAGCGGCGCGAAGAAGGCGCCGGTCGCCGTGAACCCGCAGCACGTCGTCGCCGGGACGGTGCAGGCCGGCATCCTGACCCCGGACGATGTCAGCAAGGCCGTCGGCACGACCGTCATATCCGGCTCGGCGGCGAGCCAGCCGCCGCCGGCGCTGACCGCGGCCCCGACCTCGTGCGCGGTGGCGATCGGCCCGGCCACGGCCGCGGGATACACCGAAGGCTGGACGGTCTTCTACTCCACCACCTACCAGGACTCGACCGGCGCCGGCGACTACACGGTGACGCAGACGATCGGCAAGTACGGCGACGCGAACCAGTCCGGTGCGGTGTTCCAGGGCTTGGCCAAGGGGGTTGCCGGCTGCCCGTCGGCGACCCGGACCGACCAGAAGAAGAACACTGTGAAGTGGAACTACACGGTCGACACCAACACCTCCGAGGACCTGGCCTGGACCGCGTCTCAGGACTCCGGCGGCGGGTGGGCGTGCTACCGCCAGGCCCGGCTCAAGGGCAAGGCCGTGCTACAGGTCGCGGTCTGTGAGGGCGGCGACGGCAAGGCCGCGGCGGCGCAGGTCGCCGACCAGTTCGCGGCGAAGGTGAGCGGGTAAGTCGTGGCTGGGCAGTCGCAGTCGCAGTCGCAGTCGCCTTTGCCTCGTCGAGGCCGCGGTTCGCGCCGCCTGGTCGCGGTACTCGCCGCCGCCGGCCTGATGACCGGCGTCACAGTCGTCTCCGGACCCGCCGCGCTGGCCGCCGCGGTGCCGCATACGAGCGCCGCGCCGACCAGCACCGCATTTACCTGGCGCCTGTCCCAGGACGCCGACCCGTCCGCGCCGCCGGACGTCCCGGACTCGATCGGCGGCGGCTCGGCCCAGATCCAGTCCGAGATCACGGACTACGACACCAAGGCGCAGGCTCTCCAGAGCCAGTCGGCGACGGTCTCGGCCGAGACCGACTCCCTCAAGCAGCGCGAGTCGGACCTGGAGAACCAGGCCAACCAGATCACCAGCAAGCAGTCCGGCCTGGAGAGCCAGGCCAGCTCGGTGGAAAGCCAGATCACCGAACTCAACAACGAGATCGCCGCCCACAACGCCGAACCGCACGTCTTCGAGCTGCCGGACCAGCAGGCGGCGTACGACGCGTACAACGAGGAGAAGGCGAGCCTCGACGGGCGCAAGGCGGCCTTGCAGAACCAGGCGAACTCGCTGCAGTCCAGCCAGACGAGCCTGCAGAACGCCGAGTCGTCGATCGAATCGCAGCAGAACCAGCTGCAGAGCGACATCCAGAAGCACAACGACGAAGTCACGTCGATGCAGAGCGAGGCCTCCGACCTCGACGCCCAGCGCCAGAAGATCCTCAGCGACGTCGCGGAGTACGAGCAGCAGCTCGCCTCGGAACCGGACGCGGCGCCCTACGAGGACGCGCCCGGCGGCGACGCGTCGGACCCCGCCGGCGACCCGTCCGACCCGGCGGCCGACCAGGCCGCACCGGACGCGAACCAGTCCCAGCCGGCGATCAGCGGCGGCGACTCGGCCGAACCGGACGCGCCATACGAAGCGGCTCCGGACGACAGCGGCGCGTCGGAACCGCAGGCGGACGGCCCGGTCACGCAGGCACCGGTGCGAGTGACGCTGTCACCGGACGCGGTGCGCGCCCTGCCGCCGGACGAGACCGCGCACCTCGACCCGACGACCACCTACGACGGCCTGATCCCCGAGGCCGACGGCGACTACGCGGTGACCGAGCCCGAGCCGCCGGCCGGCGAGGAACCGCCGCCCGGCCAGAAGGCCTTCGACGACGCGATCGACAAGGGCGGGAAAGCGACCGCGGAGGTCGGCGGTGAGAAGCTCACCGTCGACCACGTCGACCCGGTGACCGAGGCGCCGCCGCAGGACGTCGGCGGGGACACGCCGCGGCCGGCGCCGCAGAGCGGCACGCCCAACGCCGTGGCGGAGGGGCCCGCGGTCAGTCTGAGCCAGTTGCAGTCGAACCTGGACGACCAGGGGCTCAGTGACGAGGCGTCGCAGTTCGACCTGGAGTACTCGCCGAAGATCACGGACGCGAACGGAAACCCGACCTACGGCGACGTGCCGATGGACGCTGCGGGGAACCCGGAGTTGGGTGCGGACGGGAAGCCGATCCTTCGGTTCTCCGACCTCGGCCTGCAGAATCCAGAGCAGGCCACGGAGACGTTCGCCAAGGACGAAGTCGAGTACTTCGATTCACAACTCGACAACCCCTGCCACAGCTTCGTCGGCGGCACGCGGGTCCTGATGGCGAACGGCACCACGGAACCGATCGCCGAGGTCCGAGCCGGCGACTCGATCGAGAACGCGCGGCCCGGTGGCGGCAACGAGGTCCACACGGTGGACAAGGTGCACGTCACGACGACGGACGCGGATTTCGTGGACGTGGTCATGGCGACGCCGGGGGGCGTCGAGACCATCACCAGCACCCGTAACCACCCGTTCTACGACGTGACCACGGCAGGGTTCGTCAACGCGGGATCGTTGGCGCCCGGCGACCGGCTGCAGAGCGGCTCGGGCCAGGTCGTGGTGGTGCGAGGCCTTCGGCCACACATCGGGCCGATGGTGACCTACGACCTGACGATCGACGGAGTGCACACGTACTACGTGGTCGCGGGCCACACCCCGGTGCTGGTGCACAACTGCGGGGGCTGGATCGACGGCCACGAGCCCAACTGTATCTGCGACGGCATGGACGGCGACCCGGTCTATCCCGAGGCACCCGACCTGGACCAGCAGTGGGAGGAAGCGACCGGGGGAACGGCGACCCGTGACATCCACGGCATGCTGCGCGAGGCAGAGCGGGCAGCCGGCGACGAGATCTGGAACGACCCCAACAGCGAGCTGTTGGTCCAGAAGGGCGGGCTGATCGTGAAGGTCCTCGACGTCGGTAATGGAAACTACTCTGTTGCCGTGCGAGATATGTCGAACCCCAGTGGCAGCTACCTAACGGTCATGACCAATTTCACCCAGCAGGAGCTCGACGGCAGGCTCACGAGCGGCATCTGGGGCGCTCCCAATGGCTGAACCGGCGGAAGTCCCGACCAGAGAACGGGTGATGCGCGAGTGGCGCGGTGTCATCGACGGGTCGGTGTCCCGGGACAGCGCGCACCGCTGGGCGGCCACCTGGGTCGAGGATGCCGACTTCAATCCGACCGACCCAATGGTCCTGAACGGCCTCCAGTACGTCCACGGCTTCGATTTGGTGACGGACGCCGACGGGGGTTTCGGTCATTCGGCATCCGGGGTTGACGGGGGCTATATCAAGGATGGTGAGGAGATCGAAGAGGATTTACAGCATTGGCTGCGTGAGAACGCGCTTTACGATGAGGATCCGTCCGGATTCCTGAGCCGAAAGATCGCGCACGCATTGGAAAGCCTCGAGTGGAGAGGTGCTCCGGGCAGCCCGATCGACCCCGGCAAAGACGCGTCGTCGTGAGGCGCGCGAGTACGAGAAGACCGCCAGAGCAAGCGAAAGCCGTGTCCGAACGTTCGCCCTGGGCCGTGCATCCCACGCGTCCAATCCCGACTTGTCGGTGAACAACCTCGTGAGTGGCTCCGGCACTCGTGTGCTTGCGCTGGTCCAAACGTTGACTCGCAGAAGCGCCGCATAGCCGTAGCCGGGGATGAACGCACCGGACAGTCGAAGTTACAACCGTACGTAGTCGATCCAAGATGAGGGGCTACCAGTCCCGTGATCGACTTTGTAAACTCAGGGCCCTGTCGGTGAATCGCTGGGTGCTGACGTGCCTGGCGTCCTAAACGGGGGGTACTGATGGCGCGTCCGGTTGGCTGGGACATCCTGGGTTTGGACGGCGATCCGACGCCGGGTGTTGTGGAGTCGGTTCAGGCCTTGGCCAAGGAGTTCGGGGATTTCGCTCATGATGTGGAGTCGGCGTATCGGAGCCTGAACTCCTTCGGGGCGGACGCTGCGGCTTTGCAGTGGGTCGGCCAGACTGCCGATGCGTTTAAGGGCCAGTTCGGTCCGTTGCCCGGCCGGTTGCAGAAGCTGTACACGTCCTACAGCGAGGCATCCGACGCGTTGAGCGCTTACGCACCGATACTTCAGGCCGCGCAGTCGAAGGCGGACGCGGCCCTGCGTCAGGCTCAGGACGCCAACGCGGATCTGCAACGGGCCACTACCAGCGCCAACACCGCTGCGGCCGATCTGAAGACGGTGCAGCAGAACCATGCCGCCAGCCCCAATCCGCAGGCGGTCACCGACGCGCAAACCGCGCACGACAGCGCGCAGACGAACCTGACCAGCGCCAAGGCTCGCATGGCCGATCTGACCAAGCAGGCCGACGACGCCTACAACGACCGCATCACCGCCGCCAAGGAGTGCGCCAAGGCCATCGGCCACGCGCAATCTGATGGCATCCACAACAAGCACTGGTGGGAGCACGTCGGCGCGTTCTTGTCCGAGTGGGGCGGGAAGATCGCCGAGATCGCCAACGACATCGCTCCGATCCTGGATGTCCTTGCCCTGGCGACTTCGTGGATCCCCGGCGTGGACGTCATCACCGCCGGACTGGCCGAGGCCGACAACCTGATCGCGCTGGCCGGCACCGGGTTGGAAGTCGCCGGCGATGCTATGCAGGGCCACTGGGGCGACGCGCTGATGGGCGCCGGCATGCTAGGCGTCACGTTCCTCGGCGGCAAAGCGCTCGAGAAGTTCGGCGGCGCGGCGCTTGAGCGAATCGGGGCGCGAGGCAACAAGGAGGCCTTCACCGCTGGCGACCCGGTGGACGTGGTTTCGGGCCAGATGCTTACCGATGCCACCGATCTGTCGCTGCCCGGTGTTCTGCCCCTGGTTCTGCACCGTGCATACGCATCTGCCTTTTACGCTGGGCGTTTGTTCGGTCCTGGCTGGTCTTCCACGCTCGACCAGCGAATATCGGTCAATGCGGCTGGTATCCACTTCGCCGGGGACGACGGGCAAGTCCTCGACTACCCCGTTCCCGCCGCTGGCGACGCCGTCCCGCCCTCTCGCGGCGAGCCTTGGCCGCTCGAGTGGGATCGCGCGACTGATGAGATCCGGATCACGAATCCAAGCGCAGGCCTGATCAGGCACTTCGCCGTGGTTCATCACGCCGAGGAAGCCGGACAGATACGAGACCTGACCGCGATATCGGATCTCAGTGGGAACACCATAAGAATCCTTCGGGAACCGGATGGCACTCCCTCCGGCGTTGAAGCACCCGGATACCGTGTCGCTGTCGATACGGCTCCAACAGCTCACGGCACACGTGTCACAGGGCTTCGGCTGTTGGACGGAATCGGAGACGGGGAGACAGTACGTACCTTCGGGTACGACGAGAACGGTCGTCTGACGGAGATAGCTGACGCCTCGGGAATTCCGTTCCGTCACGAATACGACGAGGCAGACCGTATCGTCGCCTGGACCGACCGCAACGGCATCGCGTACCGGTACACCTACGACGACTCGGGCCGAGTGGTCCGCGGTAGGAGTCACGATGGCGTGCTGGCGGCGGCGTTCGAATATGACGACGAAGCACGCACCACGACGGTCACCGACGCTCTCGGCCACGTCTCGCGCTACCGCCATGACGAGTACGGCCACCTTGACCAGGTTGTCGATGCGCTGGGCGGCGCCCGTGAACTCTGGCACGACCCACGCGGCCGCCTGCTCCGCCAGGTCGACGAGTTGGGCAACGTCACGGAATTCGTTCGCGACGAACGCGGCAATGCCCTCAGCGTTACGCAGGCTGACGGTGCCGTGACTAGTGCCGCGTACAACGACCACGACCAGCCGATAGAGGTCGTCGCGCCGGACGGGGCGTGCTGGCGCTACACCTACGATGCGCGAGGCCTGCTGGTCTCGATCGCCGATCCCTGCGATGCGTCCAGCACGTTCGGCTATGACGAACTGGGCCGCCTGGTCGAGATGACGGATGCGGCAGGGGCCACCCAGCGCTACCGCGTCAACGAGGCCGGGCTGCCCTTGGAGGTCGTCGGTCCGACCGGCGCCGTTGCCCGCGTCAGCCGTGACGCGTTCGGCCGCGTCGTGGAGCACCTCGACCCGCTCGGGGACCGCACCGTCATCGAACGCGACCGGCTCGGACGGGCAGTGCGTGAGGTCGCGCCCGACGGCACCTTCGAGCAATGGGGGTACGACCCCGAAGGCAACCTGCTCGCCCACACCACACCCACGGGTGCGGTCACCCGGTACGAATACGGGCCCTTCGACAAGTTGACGGCGCGTACCGACCCGGACGGATCGCGCTACACCTTCGCCTACGACGCCGAACTGCATATGACCACGGCTACCGGCCCGACGGGACTGACCTGGCAGTACGAGTACGACGCCGTCGGACACCTCATCGGCGAGCGCGACTTCAACGATGTCGCGAGGACCTATCGCCTGGACGCCGCCGGCCAGCTGACGGAGCGCCTAGATGCCGCCGGCCGTGGCATCGCGTTCGAACGTGACCGGCGTGGGCGTGTTGTGGCCCGGCACACCGGCGACGATGTTGTCCGGTTCGCTTACGACGCCGCGGGCCGGATGCGGGAGGCTGTCGGCGCCGGCGCGCAACTCACGTACACCTATGACGCCGCTGGGCGTGTCATAGCCGAAACGGTCGACGGGCGCACTCTCACCAACACCTACGACGCTGCCGGGCGCCGGACTGACCGCACCACGCCCGCGGGCGTCACGACTCGATGGTCCTATGACCTGGCCGGTCGTCATGAGCGCATGGCCGGCACCGCGGGTGCCCTCGAGTTCCGGTACGACGCCGCGGGGCAGGAGACGCTTCGCCTGCTCGGACCCGGCGCGACCCTACGCCAGGCCTACGACACGGCCGGCCGGTTGCTGGCCCAGGACATCCGGTCCCATTCCGGCCAGGACGCCGCCGCGATCGCGACCGAGGTGGGAGCCTCGGTCATCCAGGCGCGTGCCATCGGCTACCGGGCTGACGGAATCCCCGTCGAAGTGCGCGACAGCCTACGAGGCTCCATCGTCTACCAGCTCGACGCCGCCGGGCGGGTCGACGGTGTCGACGCCGCCGACTGGCACGAAATGTATGCCTACGACGCGCTCGGCAACCTTGCCAACGCCCGAGTACCCGGCGGGGCCGACGAGCCCGATGAGGGAGCCGGGGCTGGATTCGAATATCAGGGGACCCAGATCCGAGCCGGTAGCCGTACCGCGTATGAGCATGACGCCGCCGGGCGGCTCATACGCAAAGTCCGGCGGACACTGTCGGGTGGCCGCAAGATCTGGACCTACACCTGGAACGACGACGACCAGTTGACAGGGTTTACCGGACCCGACGGGACTACCTGGACCTACGCCTACGACCCCCTGGGCCGTCGAATCGCCAAGAACCGGCTTACCGAAGACGGCACGACTGCCGAGACCACCGTCTTCATCTGGGACGGTCCCCGGGTCACCGAAGAGCGCCGAGATGGCACTGACGGCAGGTCCTGGAGCACCACTTGGGACTACGAGCCCGGTGGCTTCCAACCGCTCGCGCAGACTCGCAGGTCTTGGGCCGCTGACGCGCCCCAAGAAGAAATCGACCAAGAGTTCCACGCGATCGTCGCCGACGCCGTGGGCACTCCGTTTGAACTGGTCACCCCAGACGGACGACTGGCGTGGCACACAACGCGGTCGCTGTACGGACAGCAGATCACGGCGCCCGACAGCACGACCGACTGCCGACTCGGATTCCCCGGACAGTATCGGGACGACGAGAGCGGCCTCTACTACAACGTCTACCGCTACTACGACCCTGAAACCGCAAGCTACTGCTCGCCGGACCCTCTCGGGTTCGTTCCCGCGCCCAATAACACCGCCTACGTGCCGAACCCGTTGGTCGAAAGCGACCCATTGGGCCTGTTCGGCTGCCCGGTCGGCACCCAGAACGAGTTGGCGAGCATGCGCGGTCAGATGGGGATGAACAGCATCTCGAAGGAGGAGCAGCTCGCCGCCGTGTACGAAGATGCCGGCAAGAAGGTCCCGACGGGTATCAGAAACACCCTCGGCAAGATGGAGTTCGACGGAGGCCGTGACCCTGTCTACGGGATGAACGGGCAACTTCCCGACCGCAATGCCGCGTTCCCCGGCAAGGGGTACAACATGACGGCGAAGTCGTTCCAGGACGACGCCGAGGGGGACATGGTTCACCAAGCAGCCATAAAGGGCTACAGCGGGGGTAGCGCCGTGGTCCATACTGACCGCCCGACCTGCCGGTTCTGCAAGAACTCGATGGCCGGCTACGCCAAGAAGCTCAACCTGGACAGCATCACCGTCTATGATCCGAATGGTCTAGTCGGGGTGTGGAACCAGAGCGGGAGAGTCAGCTGATGCCTCAGTCAGACGACGGCCAGGTGCAGTACGAGGTCGAGTTGATCTCGCAGGGATATCGGCCACGCAAGGTGTCCCGCGACGAGTTGCCCAAGGTCTATGCCGAGTTGCCGCAGAGGGAGTCTCCCACCGTGTCGTGGGGCGACATCAGCGAAGGCGGCGTGGTGATCGTCCAGGTCGCCGACGATTACTCGGTGACCACCCTCGGCGTCGATGGGACGTTCTACTGGCTGTTGGAGATCGACGATGACGAAGAGGTCATGATCGACCTCGGCGGAACCGACTCCATGGTGCCCAAGGGCGCTCTCGCGCCTCGGGACCGCGGGCTGGAGGTTCTGCTCGCCGTCGACGACCTAGCCGCGCTGCGCACTGAATACATCTGGGCGGAACAGTAACTCGCGCGGACCACCATGATGGTCCTTATGTCACCCTCTTGTTGAGGGCTCCCGGAGGCACGCAGTATCAAACCCTCCAAGCCCGCCGATCCCAGGCAGGCCAAGTCGGGACGGCCGCCGATGCCGGCCTCGGTTCGGGCAACTCGCCAGGCTGTCAGGATCGGCTCGAACAGGGCCCAGCGGGCGTCGGACAGGTCGCTGGGTAGCGGGTGCGTTGTTCGCGTCATGGCCCCGGCTGATGTCGGATCCCGCGGTTCTGTATCGACAAGATCCGGCAAATCTGCGCATAGCGCCTGCTACGTCAGCAGCTCGCCATCTTGCAGCGCCAACTCGTCGCGACAGGAAGACGTCCGCGTCCTGACTGGGCCGATCGCGCGATCATCGCGCTGCTGGTCGGTCTGATACCCGAGGCACGTCGCGTTGGATTGCGTCTATTGGTCACCCCGGACACGGTCCTCGGCTGGCACCGCGACCTGCTGCGCCGCCGCTGGGCCGACAAGTCCTGCCCGAAGAACGGCCGTCCGGCCACCCACCGGAACATCAAATCCCTGGTTCTGTGCATGGCACGCCAGAACTCGGCACGGGGCTACTGGCGCGTCCACGGCGGGTTGAACGGATGCCCGTATGTCCCCGAGGGCTTCCGGAACCTACCTGAGGTATGCGCCGCGAGACGGCGCGCCCAGTGGGCCGGTGCGTGGACTACGCGAGGTAAAGCCGCGCGTCTCGGACGGCATGTCGAGGCGCGGCTGCCGGCCGGGGGAAGGTAGGCGCTAGGTCGTGTCCGGGGATCGTGGACGGCCCTTCCCGCCGATGAGTATCGGTCGGTGTGGCCCGCTCAGGCCCGTGACGTTGTGGTCTGAGTTTCGCGCGGCCTCGGGCAGCACGGTCGGGCAGGTCCGACGGGTATCAGTCGCCGTCGGCGATGAAGTCCGCTATCGCGACAGCGATGGCTTCGGGCTGCTCGTCGGGGATGAAGTGTCCAGCGTCGGGCACGACTATCCCGGTGATGTCGTCGGCCCAGGGGCTGATGGCGGCGGCCATGTCCGGAACGGAGCCGTGGCTGCTGGAGATTCCGAGGACCGGCACGGTCAGGCGCCGTGACTTGAGCGCTTCTCGGTTCTTACGCGCCGACTCTGCGGCGTCTCGGTAGTACGCGAGGGAAGCGCGCAGGCCACCATCGACGGCGACGGCCGCCGCGTAGTGGTCGAGCTCGGCGTCGTCGAACGTGTCGGGGGACAGGGCCTTCACCTTCAGGAACCAGCCGACGTACTCCCGTTCGTGGCCGGCAAGCAGGGTCTCGGGCAGGTCGGGCACGACGTGGAACGCGAAGTGCCAGGTCTTCCAGGCCCGATCCGGGTCGGTCGGAATCGCCTCCGGGAGAGTGATTCCGGGAATCCCCGCGTCGAGCAGAGCGACCCCGCGCAGGTGGCTCTCGAAAGTGAGGGCGAGGGAGAAAGCGACCCAGGCGCCGATGTCGTGGGCGACCAGGGAGTAGGTCGAGACTCCGAGTGCCTTCACGGCTGCGTGGACGTGTGCGGCGGCCGCGTGCGTGTCGTAGCCGCGCTCCGGGCGCTCGGAGTGACCCTGGCCCGGCAGGTCGATCGCGATGACGTGGAACCGGTGGGTGAGGCTGGGCATCACCTTTCGCCAGGCCCACCAGGTTTGCGGAAATCCGGCGAGCAGGACGACGGCCGGGCCGCTGGACCGTCCGCCTTCGACGGCATGGAGGCGGACGCCGTCCGCGTCGACCCAGCGGTGAGTGAATCCGGCCAGGTGCTGTAGGGGTAGGTCGCGGATGGGGTTGCTCTCGGAGACCTGCGTGGCGCTGGTTGCTGGGCCGGTCATGGGGATCCTCCATCGGTGTCAGGTGTGCGGTGCGGACGGTGCGGCTGACACGCTCGAAGGCTAACACATCTTGAACCAATCAGTTCAAGATGGAATGGTGTACATCACAGCCCGACCGTCGACGCATCGGAAAGGAAGTGCCGCGTGGCAGGCAAGAAGCAGTTCGACATGGACACGGCGCTCGACGCCGCGATGATCCAGTTCTGGCGCGACGGCTACACCGACACCTCACTGGACGATCTGTCTCGGGCAACCGGCCTGAACCGCAGCTCCATCTACTCCTCCTTCGGCGATAAGGACACGCTCTTCCTGCGCTGCCTGGATCTCTACGCCGCGCGCTACGGCGAGAAGTACGACGCCGCCTTATCGTGTGCAGCCTCGGAACCCGTTGCCGCTGTTCGTGCCTTCTTCGACGTCACCCTCGCGCGCATCGCCGATCCCGAACTACCAGACGGATGCCTGATCGCCCAGTCAGCCATGACGATTCCGGTGCTGAGTCCGAGCGTCGCAGGGCACGCCAGACAGAGGCTCGGCGCCCAGCTCCGGCGGCTGCGCGCCGCGCTGAAGGCAGGCCGCCTGACCGACCAGGACGCCGAGGCCTTCGCCGTACACGCGGCGGCTGTGAACCAGTCGCTCGCCGTCATGAGCAGGGCCGGGGCGACCCCGGAGCAGCTGCGGGCCATCGTGGGCGTGACCGTTGACGCACTGTCGCAGGCGTTGCGCGCGTAAGGAAACTGATATAGCTGGCGGACTCGCGGCCGGCCGTGTCTGGTGAATCAGAGCTGCGGCGGGCGATCACCGACATGCCGCTGCCGCTGCCGCGGGTTGCGGACGGTCGGCTGGTGCTGGCCGTGGACGTATCGCCGTGGCCGCGCCCGGACACGAACACCTCGCCGGACCGGTGCTTCTGCCACGCCTACGGTCGCGGCAAGGACGAACACCGCACTATCCCCGGCTGGCCGTACTCGTTCGTTGCCGCGCTGGAGACCGGCCCGAAATCGTGGACCGCGATCCCGGACGCGATCCGGCTGCCACCGGGCGCTGGCGTCGTGGCGATCACCGCCGCGCAGCTACGCGAGGTCGTCGAACGCCTGCCGGCTGCCAGGCATCGGACCGCAGGCGATCCGGAGATCCTGATCGTTGCCGATGCCGGATATGACGCGCCGCGTATGGGCGGGCCTCGCGGCCGGGTGGTCGGCCGAGGCCTGGGGCTGGTCCTCCGCTGGTCGGATCGCGCCCGCCGCTGCGCAACCGCCTGACCCTGTAGGCATCGAGATTTTCGTCCGTGCAGGTGGGGGAGTGTTTGGTCCGAACGCTGCTGCGCTGGCACCGCGAACTCCGATCTTCGCCGGTCCGGGCGGCATCGCATCGTGAGGCGGGGGATTCCATGCTGCGCATCGAGGTCGACGCCGCCGCGCTGGGCCGGGTGCGGTTCGCGCTCTCGCCGCTGGCCGTGGCGTGGGACGCGTTGATGCTGGCGGCCGAGGGCGACGCGCCGCGACGGCCCGCGGATCGGGGCGAAAGCCCGCAGCGTGCTGCGCGAGCGGCGGCTTGAGCTGCTCCAGGCGTGCTTCAACCAGCGCCGGCCCTACCTGCCGGACTTCCTGACGCCGGTTCCGGCCGGCTGCGACGAGGACCTGGACGCCGACCTGCACCAGGTCGCCACCACGTCGGCCGGGCGCGTGCGGGCCGAACTCGACGTGCTGGCGACCACGGCCGCCGGCGGCGCGCCTGGCCGCCGAGCTGGCCGACTTCTTCCGGGCCACCCTCGCCCCCGAGTGGCCGAAGCTCCGAGGACGCCTCGAATCAGACATCGCACGCCGCGCGCGCGACGCGTCCCGCCGAGGCGTCGGCTGCGTGCCCGCGGACCTGCATTGGTGCATGGTCTGGGACGGTGACGCGCTCATCCTCGTCCGGGGGCCACAGGGTTCGATGACCGCCCCGTCCGGCGTGGTCCTGACCCCGATCGCGTTCCACGTGGTCATGGCCGGCGGCGGCATTCCGCCCGGCCTCGAACCGCAATCGCCCCAGCCGCCGTACCTCCTGTACCCGGCCGTCAACGACGACGGAGGCGCCGCTCGCGCCGCCGCCTCCGCGGCCAACGCGCTGATCGGTGCCACCCGCACCGTGCTACTCAAGGACCTGAACCGCCCGCGCACAACGCGGGAACTGGCGCGCCGCCACTGCCTGGCCGAGAGCACCGTCGCCTACCACCTCGGCATCCTGCACCGCTCAGGGCTGGCCACGCGGGTCCGCGAGGGACGCAACGTGCTGTACCAGCAAAGCCGGCAGGGTGCGACGCTGCTGGTCAGCGCGGACTGACGAGTTCGCGGACGCGCGGGACTGTTCATGGTTGTCCTTGCCGAGAACCTCGTCCGCTCCGGTCAGGCGGGGTGTCCGGATGGCGGAGATCGCTGCCGCCGCCAGCAGAGCGGCCGTACCTCCGAGGCGTGCGACCAGAACCATTGAGCTCGGAACTGTCAGATGGTCGTCGTCGGTGACTGTGGATGCCGGGACGCGAGTCATCGGCCGCCTCCATCTTGGAGGTTCCGGGAACGACGAAGGCCGTGACGACTCGGCGTGCTGCCGGCCGTCACGGCCTTCGGGGTCGAAATGAACGCGCGAGCGAGGAGCTACTCGACCGGCGGGAAGGCGACGTCGAGCTTCGTCAGGACCAGCTCACCGGACTCCAGCGCGGAGTCGACGCCTGCGAGCAGCAGGGCTGCGGCGACGTCACCGCCGAGGAGCCCGAGCCATCTTGCTTTGGCCCTAATGCGACGCCGCGTTAATCGCTGAGCGGATTTCGCGGCGCTGCATTAGCGTTCGGAGCCATGACCTCGAAGACGAACGATCATCCCGCCTGGACCGCGCCCTACCTGGCCAGGCTCGGCGTCGACGACCCGCAGTCCCTCGGTGCCCCGTCGCTTGACACCCTGCGCAGGCTTCACCGCGCACACGTCGAGCTCATCGCCTTCGAGAACTTCGACATCCAGCTCGGACACCCGCAGGGCATCGACCCGGCCGAGTCCATAGCCCGCATCCTGGCCGGCCGGGGCGGCTACTGCTTCAACCTGAACAACGCCTTCTGCGAGCTGCTGGCCGTCCTCGGGTACGACGTCACCATGCACCGCGGCCAGATAAACGGCTCCGTCGCGACCGCCAAAGCGACCGCCGACGAATACGACACGCACATGGCCCTCACCGTCGTGATCGACGGCGAACGCTGGTCGGTCGACGTCGGCCTGGCCAACTCGCACCACGAGCCTATCCCGCTCCGGGAGGGCGTCCACGTCCAGGGCCCCTTCGCCTTCGAGCTGCGGCCGCTGCCGGAGATCGGCCCGGGCGCCTGGCGGTTCCACACCGATCCGGCGCAGACGACCTTCCACAGTATGGACTTCACGCTGGCACCGGCCACGTGGGAGGACTTCAGGAGCTGCCACACCGAGTTGTCGACGTCGCCGCAGTCTCCCTACGTCAGGTGGTTCGAGCTCTTCCGCCGCGACGCGGGCTGCGCCGAGTTCGTGCTGGATGACGAGTTCACGCGCGATGAGGGGGCCGGACGGCGCACGACACGCATCCTGGAGTCCGCTGAGGAGCTGTTCAAGATCGCAACGGACGTGTTCCATCTGGACCTCTCGGCCATCGACGACGCCGACCGCGCTGCTCTGTGGGATCGCGTCCAACGCGCGGGGGCGCAGTGGCGAGCGACGCAGCAGTCGGCCGAGAACTAGACCATGCGACATGAATGTTCATGAAACGCCGGCGCGGATGTCGGCCGGTGTGGATACATCCTTGCGTGCTCACGCGGCCTTCAGCGGGTGCCGTCGCAGGTCCAGCGGTAGGGCTTGGCGGTTTCGTTCTTGCCGAGGATGTAGCTTTCGATCTTGCTGATGAGGTCGTCGCGGCTGCTGAAGTCGCCGTAACGGATGACGCTTTTGGCCGGGGCGGAGAAGTACAGCTCGATCTGGTTGAGCCAGGATGCATGTGGCGGGGTCCAATGGACGTGCCGGCGCGGGTGCCCCGCCAGCCACGCCTTGGTCTTCTTGGCGGTGTGCGCCGAGCCGTTGTCCAGCACGACGCGAATCGGCCAGGACATGGTGAAGTGGCTGGAGCAGGGGCTCGCGCCGTACGGCATCACCAACGAGGACGTCCTGGCCAAGGCCGGAACGAATTCTCCGCTCGACGGTATCGGCGGCACCATCGCCTCGGCGGACCATGGGACCGGTACGTACGCCAGGCTGAAGATCGGCTACAGCGCCGGCGTCGGCAACGTCGAGGTGGATGTCACCCGCACCCCCTGGGCCGAGTCGGGCTTGACGGGCTCGGTGCCGCACGTCACCGTCACGGACCTGCCCGACGGCTCACACCTGGTGGTCCAGGACCCGGCCGATCCCGCCGAACCGGAGCTGAAGCTGCCCTACGTCGCCTGGTACCGCTCCGACGGCACCAGGGTCGACATCGTGGAGGCCAACGTGCCGCTGGAGAAGGGCGCCACCCCGGCCTGGCCGATGGCTGGCATCCACGACTCCCGCGCAGATCAACGATGGTTTCTCAGGGCCCGTGGTTGGTCCCGTGACGGTAACGGATGCCCCCGGCCGCCCTCAGAACGCGGTTGTGAACCGCCCGTCGGCGAGTTTGCGCAGCCGGCCGCGGTCGGCGACCTTCGTCAGCTTCGCGCGCAGCGGCTCCAGCTTGCCCCGTAACTCGACAGGCAGGCCGAGCAATCTTGCCAGAGCCAGATAGCCGGCACCCACAAGGTCACGTCCTGTGGAGTGGTGCCGCAGTCAGCAGGTCCGGCAGCTCACCGCTGACGAAACCTCTCGACGTCCCACCAGTCCGGCGAACGCTCAAATCACCGGGCTGGTTGTTGTCATGCTGCGGGGGCCACCATCGTGGGGATGCCGTCGAGGTTTCTGCTACGCCGTCCGGGCCGGCCCGCGCGGGCCGGCCCGGACTCCCAGATCAGGCGATATCGAACCGGTCGAGGTCCATCACCTTGGTCCACGCCGCGACGAAGTCGATCACGAACTTCTCCTTCGCGTCGTCGCTCGCGTAGACCTCCGCGAGCGCGCGCAGCTCGGAGTTCGACCCGAAGAGGAGGTCGACCCGGCTGCCGGTCCACTTGACCTCGCCCGTGGCGGCGTCGCGGCCCTGGAACGCGTTCGCGTCCTCGGACGTCGCCTTCCACGTCGTGCCCAGGTCGAGCAGGTTGACGAAGAAGTCGTTGGTCAGAGTCCCGGGGGTCGCGGTCAGGACGCCGAGCGGCGACTGCTGGTGGTTCGCACCCAGGACGCGGAGGCCCCCGACGAGGACCGTCATCTCCGGGGCGCTCAGGGTCAGCAGGTTCGCCCGGTCGATCAACAGGTACTCGTCCGGCAGCCGGTTGCCCTTCCCGCGGTAGTTGCGGAACCCGTCGGCGGTCGGCTCCAGCACGGCGAACGACTCCACGTCGGTCTGCTCCTGCGACGCGTCCGTGCGGCCCGGTGTGAAGGGGACCTCGACGTCGAAGCCCGCGTCCCGTGCCGCCTTCTCCACGCCCGCGCCACCGGCGAGCACGATCAGGTCGGCGAGCGAGACCTGCTTGCCGCCGGTGCTCGAATCAGCACTGTGGGCGGCGTTGAAGGACTCCCGGATCCCCTCCAGGGTGCGCAGCACCATCGCCACCTGGTCGGGGTCGTTGGCCTCCCAGCCGATCTGCGGCTCGAGGCGGACGCGGGCGCCGTTGGCGCCGCCGCGCTTGTCACTGCCGCGGAAGGACGAGGCCGATGCCCACGCGGTGGACACGAGCTGGGAGACCGACAGGTCCGAGGCGAGGATCCGGCCCTTGAGGGAGGCGATGTCCTCGGCGTCGACGAGCTCGTAGGTCACCGCGGGGACGGGGTCCTGCCAGATCAGCGTCTCGGTCGGGACCTCGGGGCCGAGGTAGCGCACGACCGGGCCCATGTCGCGGTGGGTCAGCTTGAACCAGGCTCGGGCGAAGGAGTCCGCGAACTCGTCGGGGTTCGTCAGGAAGCGCCGCGAGATGAGCTCGTAGACCGGGTCCGTGCGCAGCGCGAGGTCGGTCGTCAGCATCGTCGGGGCGTGGCTCTTGGACGGATCGTGGGCGTCGGGGACGGTGCCTGCCCCGGCGCCGCCCCTCGGCTTCCACTGGTTCGCGCCGGCGGGGCTCTCGGCCAGCTCCCACTCGGAGCCGAACAGGGTCTGGAAGAAGCTGTTGTCCCATGTCACGGGGGTGTTCGTCCACGCGCCCTCGAGACCGCTGGTGATCGTGTCGCCGCCCTTGCCGGTGCCGTGGGTGTTCGGCCAGCCCAGGCCCTGCGCTTCGAGCGGGGCGGCCTCGGGGTCGTCGCCGACGCTCTCGGCCGGCCCGGCGCCGTGGGTCTTGCCGAAGGTGTGGCCGCCGGCGATCAGGGCGACGGTCTCCTCGTCGTTCATCGCCATCCGGCGGAACGTCTCGCGGATGTCCCTGGCCGCCGCGACCGGGTCCGGGACGCCGTTGGGGCCTTCGGGGTTGACGTAGATGAGGCCCATCTGGACGGCGCCGAGGGGGTTCTCGAGCTCCCGGTCGCCGGTGTAGCGCTGGTCGTCGAGCCAGGTGGTCTCCGGGCCCCAGTAGACATCCTCGTCGGGCTCCCAGACGTCCGCGCGGCCGCCGGCGAAGCCGAAGGTCGTGAAGCCCATCGACTCCAGGGCGACGTTGCCGGCCAGGACCATGAGGTCGGCCCAGGAGAGCGACTGGCCGTACTTCTTCTTGACCGGCCACAGCAGACGGCGGGCCTTGTCTAGGTTCACGTTGTCCGGCCAGCTGTTCAGCGGGGCGAAGCGCTGCTGGCCGGCTCCGGCGCCGCCGCGGCCGTCGCTGATCCGGTAGGTGCCGGCGCTGTGCCACGTCATCCGGACCATGAGCGGGCCGTAGTTGCCGTAGTCGGCCGGCCACCAGTCCTGCGAGTCCGTCAGCACCTCGGCTATGTCCCGCTTCACGGCCGGGAGGTCGAGGGCCTTGAACGCCTCGGCGTAGCCGAACCCCTCGCCGAGCGGGTTGGAGACGGCCGGGTTCTTCGCGAGGATCTTCAGGTTGAGCCGCTCCGGCCACCACTGGCGGTTCCCGCCGCCCTGCGTCGGGTACGGCGCGCGCTCGTGCGCGACCGGGCACCTCCCTCCGCTTTCTCCACTGTCTATCTTCGCGTCTGTGACGATTGCGTCATTGTTCTCAGTCATGAGAGGCCTTCCGGACTCGACGGATCAGGGTGCTGAAGAACTGCGAGCGATGGAGTAGTCCGGGCACAGGCCCCAGAAGATGACCTCCACCTCGTCGATCGAGAAGCCATAGTCGTCGGACGCGTCGGGGCAGGGCGCTCGCCGACCGCGCTGCCGACGTCAGCGACGACACCGCACGACCGGCACGCGACGTGGTGGTGATCTTCCCCACGCGCCCCTCGAACCGGGCCGGACTGTCGGCCGATTCGATGCGGCGCACGGGCCCCACCGCGGTGAGCGCGTGGAGGGCCTCATACACGGCTCGAAGGCAGTGCCGCGTCAGCCGCGGCGGGAGAGGCGACGTACCGGTAAGCCAACCCCGCGACGCCGCCGCCGACCAGCGTCGCGATCAGCCACAGCCAGATCTTCGCCCACGCGAACAGGCCCATCGTGGCCGCGCCGAGCGCTACCGACGGGTTGAACGCGCCGCCGGATATCCCGCCGACCGCGAACGCGCCGGCCGCCACGGTGAAGCCGATGGCCAGCCCGTAGAAGGAGTTGTCGGCGTGGTCGTCGCTGGTCGCGACGTTGAGGACCACGTAGGCCAGGGCGAAGGTGAACAGGGCCTCGGCGACCATGGCCGCCCACAGCCCCCGGCCCGTCGGTGACAGGGCTTTGACGGGCCCGGGATTCACCAGCCACTTCGCGACGAGCGCGGCCAGGAACCCGGCCGCGACCTGCGCGGCCCAGTAGGCGACGGCGTCGGTCCGGCCGATCCGGCCGCGAACCAGGACCGCGAACGTGACCGCCGGGTTGTAGTGCCCGCCGGAGATGTGGCCGCCGGCATAGACCATCGTCATCAGGACCGCGCCGATCGCCAGCGGGGCGAGCGCGACCCGGCCCAGCACGGCGGCGCCGACGGTGAGGACGAGGAAGAACGTACCGATGAACTCGACGACATACTTGCGCACGAAAGTCCCCCAGATAAGGAAACGGAGATAGCGCGGAATGTGGAGCATTACGCGCATATTCCTGCTGCCCGTCATCACCGTCCACCCGGCCGCACCAAGACGTAATGGGTCTGTAAGGGGAACCGCCGGAAGACCCGCGCCAGCTCCGGGAACAGCCGGTCATCCCTTAGTCGCCGCAGCATCGGCCCCGCGGCTCGTGAAGGAAAGCCTCGCGCTCACCTGCGAGGGCTCCCCGATGGCGACGCTCCTGCTGTCGGTCATGGGCGCGTTCGCAGGATTCGAGCACGAACTCATCCTGGAATCGTCAACGAAGAGCACCTGCGCCGGACCTTGACCACCTACCTGGTCCACCGGAACCAGGCCAGGCCGCACCCCGGGCTCGGCCAGTTGACGCCGGTGCAGGCCGAGGCCGGGCCGCCAGCGCCGGTCAACCTCGCGGACTACCGGATCCGCCGCAAGGCCATCCTCGGCGGACTCACCCACGAATACCAGATCGCCGCTTGACCGCACCTCGCCCTCCGCACCACAGAACCACAGGTCAACCCCAGATTCGTATTTCCGAGCCCCACAGCATCATGAGCCATGGCCGGCCGACACCTGTTCGGTCTCACCCCTGAAGGCGCGTACTGATTCCGGTCGTCGAGCGCCCACTGATCTAGACGGTCTCCAGAATGCGAACCAGCGCCTCGGGTGCGATGCGCATCACGGAAACCGCTCCGGGCCGAATCGACAGGTCACGGCATGGACGAACTCCGAGCCTGGATCCGGGCCGGTGGCGAAGCCAGCCTGCGGCCCTGGCTGCTGGGCATCGCCCCATGTCATACACCGACGACTTAGTGGTTCAGTCAGGACCGACGAAACCGCCCGAAGAAATGCTGAGCTACCGACAACCCAATGGGGGGCCGGATGCATTAGGTGGGAGTCCGGACACACCGACCAAGAGGGGAAGCCTATGGCGAAGCCCGACCGCGACGCCGAGTTCACCGAATATGTCAGCGCGCGCCAAGCCTGGCTGCGGCGGGTCGCCTTCCTGCTGTGTGGAGACTGGCACCGCGCTGACGACCTGATGCAGAGCGCGGTCACCAAGCTCTACACGCAGTGGCACCGGGCCCGCCGGTTCGACAACGTCGACGGTTACGCCCGTCGGATACTGGTCAACACCTTCCTGGCCGAACAGCGGTCCGGGTGGGCGAAGTGGACGATGCTGTACCGATTCGGGGGCGGGAGCGCCGCCGATCCGGAGCCGGATCCGGCCGCGACCGTCGACCTGGAACTGGGGCTGGTGGTGAAGACGGCGCTGGCCCGGTTGTCGCTGCGGCAGCGCGTGACCGTGGTGCTGCGCTTCTACTGCGACCTGTCCGTCGAGCAGACCGCCGAGGCGATGGGCTGCTCGGCTGGCACCGTGAAGAGTCAGTCTGCGCGCGCCCTGGCCAACCTGCGCAACCTTCTCGAGCCGAATCTGATCCCTGATATGGAGGTAACCCGATGACCCACGACTTGAAGACCGTGCTGGAAGACCACGTGGCGGCCGAGTACGCCGATGCCCCCGTGAGCACCTTCGACCTCGGCCGGGCCCGCGAGGACGGCCGGCGCCGCGTGCTGGCCTCACGGCTGGCGCCGATCGGCGGCGGCGTCGCGGTGGTGGCGGCCTGTGCGCTGGTGGTGAACGGGCTCGGCGGCACGTCGCCGGCCGGGGCGGGCACCACGGCCACGAGCGCGGCGGCCGGGCACGGCTTCACCGGCACCGATCCGCTCACCAAGGGGGCCCGGTTCGGCTGGCTGCCGGCCGGCTTCCAGGCAACGGCCCACTACAGCGGGGACTACGGCAACGGCGTCACCGCGCAGACCAGCCAGTCGTATTCGAACACCTCGACCGCTGCGCCAGCGCTGGTGCTGAGTTCCTCGGCGACGGAACCGTATGAGCCGAGCGGCGTGACGAGGAAGCCGGTGACCGTGGCCGGAAGCCAGCGGGCTTATCTGGTGACGAACCCGTACGTCGGCGCGGCCGGCCTGACTGTGGACTGGCAGACCGCGTCCGGTTCCTGGCTCCGGCTCGGCGGCATTCTCGCCGGCGACCAGGAGGCGACGCTGCTGAAGGTCGCCGACTCGGCGGCCGCCGACGGCACCGCGGTGCCGCTGCCGATCCACGTCGAGGGCCTGCCCAAGGGCTTCACCCTTGAGGCGGCCGAACTGGACGACCCGGCGGCGATCGGGGTGGACGGGTTCAACGTGGTGCTGGCTTACCACAAGCCCGGCGATTCCAGCCCCTCCTTCAGCATCACGGCCTCGGGGGGCAAGTCGGTGACCGCGACGAACCCGCACATCGTCAGCGCCGAGCCGAAGGGCGGCACCTGCGAGGACTCTGACGGCCTGCACATCTGTGTCCAGGACGACCAGCACGGCTCGGATCCCCTGGCCTCGATCGGCGGGGCGAAGGGACTGCTGGACCGGATCACCTCGCTCGGGACAGACCCGGCGAACTGGACGACCAACGTCGTGAACTGAGCTCCTCCGTTATCAGGGTTCGCCCTCTGAAAAAGCCCACGTAGAAAGCATGCATCACGTCTCGCCCCGGCGCGCGCTGTCGCGCAGCGCCGGGGCGAGACGTGCGTCAATCCCGCTACACCACGGAGGAATCCAAGGTGACATCTCGCAGATCCCGAACCACCTCGACGATAGCCGCACTGTTCACGGCCGTCGCGCTGGGTGTGCCGGCGGCCGCGCAGGCCACCACCCCAGCCGGCGTCAGTACCACCATCCCCGCCAGCTCCAGTACCGCCGCCGCCACCGCGGCGGTGCCCGCCGTGACGCCGATCCCCGCTCCCGCCGCCTCGGTCGTGCTGCCGACCGGTGACCGGGTCACCGTCGGTACCGGCGTGAACGCCCCGCTCACCGTCGACCAGACGCCCGGCGGCTCGGACGCGTTCGCGACCGCCACTGTCGGCGGCGACCGCTACGTCATCCCTTCCGAGGCTGCTCCCTACGTGGGGCGCGCGCTGGACCTGTCGCTGTTCGACGTGACCAAGCTGGCCGCCGCCCCGGACCCGAGTGCCCACATCCCGGTACAGCTCACCTTCGCCGCGGGCGTCACCCCGACCGCGCCGGCCGGCGTCACCTTCACCGCGGTCAGCGGCCAGTCCGCGACCGGGTATCTGACCCCTGATTCAGGCCGGGCCTTCGCGCAAGCGCTGCGGGACGCGATCAAGGCGGACCTCGCCGCGGGCCACCAGGCCGGGACGGCGCCGGTCTTCGGCGGCCTGACATCGATGGCGGCCCTTGGTGCCACGACGCCGGTCCAGCCCTACTACCCCCTGCACATCCTGCAGTTGAACACCCTGGACAGCACCGGCGCGCCCTCGAACGCGCTGGTGATCCTGTTCAACACCGACAACTTCCGCACGTTCAACGCGGCGGTGTTCTCCCGGCAGGGCGTCATACGGGTCGCGGTCCCAGCCGGGAACTACTCCGCGATGAGCCTCGACTTCGTCGTCGACCCTGAGACCAAAACCACGAAGTTCATCCTTGTCACGCAAGATGGCATCACCGTGCCGGCGACCGGAGATGTCCCGCCGGCCACCGTCGACGATCGTACGGCGACCAGCCAGGTCACCTTCACCACGCAGAAGCCGTCGACCATGGCCGGCGGGTCATTCCGCATCCGCCGGCATGACTCGAACGGCGTCGCCACCGGGGCCGGATTCATTTATCTCGGCGGCGACCCCGCCGGGCCACCGACCACCTACGTCAGCCCTGAGGCCAAGCCCACGACCGGCACGCTGGACTATGACGTGAACTGGATCGGTGCCGGCCCCGCGACGGCGTCCAGTCCCTACCGGTACAACCTCGGGGTGATCGCGGATCACATCTCTGCGAACCAGGCCTACGCCCCGGCTGACAGCTCGCTGGCCACCCTGCGGCACAGCTTCGATCTCGACCCCGCGTACGGGACCAACACCCCGGCCCTGGACAGCACGTTCCTGACCCCCAGTGGTGCGCAGGACATGGCGCCGCTGCCGGTGCCGGGCGACTCGCTCACCGAATACGTCACCGGCGGGCTGCGCTGGTTCAGCAATATGAGCCTGCCCGCCGTCGCCGGCCAGGCTTCCGCGGCGCCGACGATCCTCGAGGACGACCCGGTCCTGTACAACGCCGGCCAGACCGCCTCGCGCACCTGGACCCACGCGCCGCAGGCCCCGAGCTTCGGCCGGCACCCCGCTGTGACGCAGAACCTGTACGGCTGCCAGGCATGTGTCGGCGCGGGGAACATGAACGTGACCCTCGGCATGCTCGGTGACAGCAACAAGGACACCACCGGCCTGGACTATGGCGCTTCCGGCACGGCGCAGCTGTACTGGAACGGCCAGCTGGTCTCCTCCGACACCGACCAGCTCGGATACCTGCTGAAGAACATCGCCGCGGGCCCGGCGACCGTGCGGACGGTGTTCGACTACGACCGCAGCGCCACCGGCATCACGCAGTCCACGAAGATTCACACCGACGTCACCATCCCCTACTCCGGCCAGGACGAGCCGGGGATGAAGCTGCCGTCCGGCACCTCCTGCCTCCCGGCGTCAACGGCGGGCACGCCGAGCGCGCCCTGCCAGATCCTGCCGGCGCTGACCCTGAACTACCAGCTCAAGGCCCTGACAAACACGAACACGTCGCACTCGCCGACACAGAACCTGGTGCTGCACGTCGGCCACCTGTCCTACGGCGGCGTCGGTTCACAGGCGCGCATCGCCTCCGCGCAGGTGTCAGTGTCCTTTGACAACGGCGCCACCTGGCAGGACGTCCAGACCCACGGCGACAACGGCACCTACGCCGCGCACTGGGCGAACCCGGCCCCCGGCAGTCCGGTCCAGCTGAAGGTCACCGCCACCGACTGCCTCGGCGGCTCGATCACCCAGACCATCACCAACCCCTACACCGTCGGGGTGACGTCATGAGGAGTCTGATGAACCTGACCAACCCCGCAGGACGGATACCGGGCGCCCGGCGCAGCCTGCGTCTGACGACCGTGTTCGCCGCCGCCTCGTTGCTGACGGCCGCTATGACCGTCACAGCGGCGACTGGTGCTGACGCCGGCACCGGCACGGGCACCGGCACCAGCGCGTCCCCGAACCACGGCCACCGGTCGGGCAACGTCACGAACGTCTGCGGGCATGCCTCGCCCGGCCAGGCCCGCTGCTTCGCCGAGGCGCGCACCGACGTGCACGGTGGCACCGGCGTGCGGGGTCCGGCGGCCAAGCGTTTCGGCGCCGCCGCGACCGCGCTCCCGGCCGGCCTCGGCCCGGCGGACCTGCACTCCGCTTACAACCTGCCGACCACCGGCGGGGCGAATCAGACGGTGGCGATCGTGGACGCCGGCGACGACCCGAACGCCGAGGCCGACCTGGCCGTCTACCGCACCACCTACGGCCTGCCGGACTGCACCACGGCCAACGGCTGCTTCAAGAAGGTCAACGAGCACGGGGCGGCCACCCCGCTGCCGGCCGACCAGGGCTGGGCCGTGGAGATCGCACTCGACCTGGACATGGTGTCGGCGGCCTGCCCGCAGTGCCACGTCCTGCTCGTCGAGGGCGACACCCCCTCGACCGACGACCTGGGCGCCTCGGTGAACGAGGCCGTCGCACTCGGCGCCACAGAGGTGTCCAACAGCTACGGCGCGACCGAGACCAACGGCATCGCCGACTACGCCGCGGACTACACCCACCCCGGCGTCGCGATCGTCGCCTCCAGCGGCGACGGCGGCTACGGCATCGCCTCCGCCCCGGCGGTATTCACCAGCGTGGTCTCGGTCGGCGGCACCTCGCTGACCAAGGCCGCCAACACCCGCGGCTGGTCGGAGACGGCGTGGCGGAACGCCGGCGCCGGCTGCTCGGCCTGGATCGACAAGCCGGCCTGGCAGACCGACCCCAACTGCCCCGGCCGGATGGTCGCCGACGTGGCAGCCGACGCCGACCCCGACACCGGCCCGGCCGTGTACCTCACGGACTCCTACGGCCTGCCGCCTGGCGTCCAGACCGGCTGGACCATCATCGGCGGCACCAGCGCCTCCTCGCCCTTCATCGCCGGCGTGATCGGGCTGGCCGGCAACCCACAGAAGTTCCCGAACGCCTCCGCCTTCTACACCGACCACAGCACCCTGAACGACGTGGTCGGCGGCAACGACATCGTCAGCCTCGACTGCGGCGGCGACTACCAGTGCGACGCCGTCACCGGCTACGACGGCCCCACCGGCTGGGGCACGCCGAACGGGTTGTCCGCGTTCTGACGTAGAGCGAGGTAGAGCACTGAGTTTCCGGTGGTCCGCTCCCCGGGAGCGGACCACCTTTGACGTGGCCCGTCACCGCGATCGTCATTCGCCCTTCGCGCGCAGTTCCCACGGCTGCATCCCGAGGACATGCGCGATGTTCCCCCGCATCACGACGGCGGACGGCAGCGGCCAACTCCGCACGGAACACCGCGCTGAGCATGTTCACCGCTGACTTCGTGGCCACGTAAGCGCCGTCGCCGGCGAGGACCATCCGGGCGCTGCCCGAGCTGATGTTCACGATCCGGCCGAAACGCTGCTCGCGCATGGCCGGCAGCACGGCCTGGGTCACGGCCACGAGGCTGACCACATTGGCGTCGAGGATCTCGCGGAATTTTCTGCCGGATCGACGTCGGCCAGCGGCGTGTGCAGGCTGACGCCGACGTTGTTGACCAGCCCGTCGATCCGCTAATCCGGTCCAGGGTGGCCTTGACCAGGCCTTGCAGCTGCGCCGGGTCGGTCACGTCGGTCGGCACGGCCAGAGCGCCGTCGAGTTCCGCGCTGAGCGCGGCCAGCCGGTCCGCCCGGCGGGCGGCCAGCACCGGCCGCGCGCCACCATCGAGCAGATAGCCGCCCGCGCCGGCGTCTCCCGCCCGGCCGTCTTCGGCGTCGGCAACAAAGCCCAGTTGTTCGCGCCCGCCCGTCAGCGGGCGACCGCCGGGGGTCGGCTCACCGCCAACGACGAAGGGTTCCAGCGACTGCTGGCGATTCCCGACGCACACCGGCTGCTGGTGGAGTTCGCCGCCTTCACCGCGGCCATCTCGCAACGGCTCGGACCACTGCGACTCATCCTCGAACAGGTCGCCGGACCGACCCCGAACTGGCGCGACTACTGGAATCAAGCCAGCAGGAACTGCTGGCTTGCGCCCGAGGCATCGTAGACGCGGTCGCCTCGACCGGATCACCGCGGCCGGACATCACGCGTGAGGCGGCCGCCGACATGTTGTGGCTCCAGATCCAGCCCACGAACTACCGGCGCCTGGTAGAAGAGCGCGGCTGGAACCACAACGAGTTCGAGCGCTGGCACGCCTCGACTATGATCGCCGCTTTGGTGGAGCCGTGTACGGTTCGATAGCCCGATCTCCCGGCTCGAAGAAGGACTGCCCTGAGCCGGGAACAGGTCGAAGTTGCGCATCAGCGGCGAGAAGATTGCCGCCCAGCTGTCGGCCGACGCTGCCGGTGTGCCGCGGGTCGGTAACCATCACAGCCCCGGACACGTGCGACGCCCGTCGCGCCGGCTCTCAAGTCAGTTGTTCGGCACGACGGGCCAGACCGGCTGTCATCGAGCCGAAGCCGCGCCTGAAGGCCGAGCCGAGCATTCCGCCGACGACCGGATGCAGCCAGCCGTCGAGCTCGAAATACGAACCATAACGGCAGCGCCCGGCATCGAGTGGGGTCACCGTGTGCGAGCGCACGCTGCGCAGGGCGCCCAGGGGCGCCGGATTCATCGTGTGGCTGAACTCCACGCCCGGCGTGTGCGAGCGGATCACCTCGCGCTGCCTTGTCTCGCGCCTTCCCATCAGGCGCTCCCGCATGGCGATCGGTGACCCCGGTTCGAGAGTGGTGCTGCATTCGAGGCAGAACGAATTCCATTCGCCGTACCGCTCGAAGTCGGTGAGCACCTGCCACACCACCTCGGCGGGCGCGTCGATATCCACACTGTCGTCAATCACGAAAGCCATGCCGGTTCCTCAACGTGTCTACTGCTGCGAGCAATGGAGCCGAATCCTCCCTCGTGGTCAGCCGGAGTCCTTGAGCCGGCCCCGGATGCCGCGAAGAGGCGTGTGCGTCATCGAATACTAGGAACGCCGTACACTCGCGGGCGAGCACATCGGTGCCAGATCCACAGCACATCCGTGCCACGCGGTGCGGGCACCAGGATTCGAATGCGGGCAGCAGGTGAGCGCAGGGTACGACGATCCGTCCGGCGGGCCGCGCCGCAGGTACCTCCTCGACGTCACGATCCCGGGCCCGATGCTGGCCGAGGCCGACGCGTCCGGGGCCGGCGGTTCTCCGGGCGCCGATGGGATCCCGCTGCCGCCGTGCAGGCCGGTCGGGACCGACGATTACCGTGCCCGTATCGCTCACTCCAAGGTCGACGACGCGATCATCGAGGAACTGTTCAGCGACGCGCTGGCGGGCGGGACAGGCGGCGCCTACGACCACCACACGGACCGGATCGTGCTGCACGTGGTGCTGCGTGGTCAGTGGCTGTTCGAGCGTCCGGACCAGCAGAGCGCGGCGGCCGGGGTGGCCGTGCCCGCCGGCCGGTTCGCCATGCGGAACAACGACCGCTCATGGCGTTTCGAGATCGGGCCGCGCACCACCGCGAAGGTCTTCGTCCTGCCGGCCGCGGACCTGCGGCCGCACATCGGTTCGCGCGTGGTGACGGGAGCGGCCGACGCGGCCGAGGTACGCCTGCTCATGGCCCACGCGCGCATGATCGAGGCGACGCTGGACGACCTGAGCCCGGCAGGGCTCCAGACCGCCCGCGCCGCCCTGGTCGAGCTGGCCAAGGGCGTCCTGGCCCGCGGCGTCGACGGAGACGAGCCGCTGCTGGCCCCCGCCTTGGCCCAGGCCGCCAAAGACCTCGTCGACGATCTCCTCACCCGCCCCGACCTCGCACCCGCGGTCCTGGCCCGGAACCTCAACGTCTCGGTCCGTACCCTGCACCGTGCCTTCGCCGACACCGACGAGTCGGTCACCGCGTACATCCGCCGCAGACGCCTGGAACGCGCCCGCCTCGACCTGGCCACCGGCGGCTCGCCCAGCGTCTCCGAGATCGCCGCCCGTTGGCAGTTCACCGACGCCAGCCACCTCGCCCGCGTCTTCAAGGCTCGATACGGGCAGACTCCAACCCAGTTCGCCCGCTCAACCCGGCTCTCCCACGCCGAAGCAGACGAGCACAAAGACTATTGAGCTCTCGAAGTGTGAGCTCTCGGAGTGCCCAAGAACCGCTCATCGTCCGCGTTTGACCCGCCGGGGCATGATCCTGCTGCGCCGTCGCTGTGGCCCGAGTTCGCGCGGGTGCAGTACGGCCGCTCGGATCCGGCCAACCGACTGGCTGTTCGCGTGCCTGATAATCCCGGATGCAGCGATCATGGTCAGCCGGGCGGCGCGCAGCGTCACGGTGAAAGAGACGCGGTCCGGGTCGATCCCGGCGTCCTGGGCAGGGCCAGTGGCGACGATTCGCGCGTGTAGTGGTCGTAAACTCGGCTACTGGGGTCGACCTGCCGGTTCGCCTTAGTCAGGATCGGTGTTCGTGGTTGTTTCACTGCTGTATCGATTGCTGGTGACGGTGGTGTCCTGGCTGGCGCTGGCGACTCGCTCTTCGGCGTCGAAGGACGTGGAGATACACTCGTATTGCGGCAGGAGGTGGCGGCCCTGCGCCGGGTGAACCCGTGTCCGGAACTCGGCTGGCCGGACCGGGCCGTGCTCGCGGCGCTGGCCCGGATCCTTCCGAAGCGATTGCGGGCGCACCGCATCGTCACGCCTGGCACGTTGCTTCGCTGGCACAAGCGCCTCGTGACCAAGAAGTGGACCCAGCCCAACGCCCGGGCCGCCCACCGATCGGCCAGGAGCTGGTGGACCTGATCGTGCGGCTGGCTGCCGAGAACCGCCGGTGGGGCGTGGTCCGGATCCAAGGCGAGCTGCGCCGGCTCGGGCACCGGGTCGCCGCCTCCACGATCCGCAAGATCCTGCGCGCGCACCGCATCCCACCGCACAATGCCCGTGACGACTCCTGGCGCACGTTCCTGCGCGCCCACACCAACACCCTGCTCGCCACAGACTTTCTCCACGTCGACTGCGCCGTCACGCTCACTCGGCTCTACGTCGCGTTCATCGAACACGGCACCCGCCGGATCCATCTGCTCGGCGCCACCCATTATCCCACCGCGGCCTGGGCCACCCAGCTCGCCCGCGAACTCGCCGCCGACCTGGAGCAGACCGGCGCCCGGTTCACCCACCTGATCCGCGACCGGGACGCGAAGTACACCGCCGCCTTCGACGCCGTGTTCGCCTCGATCGCCGTCGACATCGTGAAGACCGCGCCGCAGACACCGCGGATGAACGCGTTCGCCGAACACTTCGTGCCGACCGTACGGGCCGAGTGCACCGACCGGATGCTCATCGCCGGCGACCGCCACCTGCGCGTCGTGCTGGATCAGTTCGTCGCTCACTACAACACCGGCCGCTCCCACCAAGGCCACGGCATGGTGCTGCGCGCCCCGGACGACGATCCGAACGTGATCCCGTTCCCCGCACCCATCGACCGGATCCGACGCCGAACCGTCCTCAGCGGACTGATCCACGAGTATGAACAAGCCGCATGAAAGACCAGATCAAAGCCTGCGGCCGAGTTATTGAACCCCACAGGCATCCCGACCCGGCCCACGGGGCCTAGTCGGCGCCTCCTCGCCGCGGCGCTCAGGTCGATCAATGGATCTCCCCGAGCCATGCCTGACGCGCGAATAGATCCAGCTCACGACGGTGCGAGTCGCACTCAGGCAGTACGTCGCGAAGCGTCGACCAGAACGCTTTCCCGTGATGCGACACCAGCGCATGGGTGAGTTCGTGAGTGAGCACGTATGCGACCAGTGGGTCGGGAAGTTGAAATGCGGCCCAGTGGAGCGTGACCGCCCCCGTCGTTCTGCTAAATGATCCCCACCGTCCCCCGAGGTCTCTGACGGAGATTGGAGGCTCCTCGATTCCCAGCCTTCCAGCCCAGGGACGGAAGCCTTCGAGCAGCCACTCACGACCGACCGCACGATACATGGCCTTGAGAGCATCTCTGGCTTTCGCTTGGTCTGCCGCCAGTTCACGGGGCATTTCGATTGTCGTGCCGGTCAAGGTCACGGATGAGCGATGACGGGTGTCGTCGACGAGTTGGAGCATGCGGTTCCGGCCAAGGACGAGAAAGCCCTCTCCGTCAAGGAGTTGCTTGGCCGGCTTCAACAGTGCCAGCCGAGCACGATCGCTCTGCTTCCGCGCGATCCAGTCGCCGTGGCTGTCCAGGAACCGGCGAGCTTCCTCGTGGTCATGGACGGCTGGGAGATGGAGTACAGGCGTGCCGTCGTGCTCGACGCTCAGCGCCATTCTGCGCCGGGCCCCGATGCGAACTTGCACGTGCTGGCCTTGGACGCGGAACGTGAGGGTATCGCATTCCGCAGAGCAGACGATGGCGCTGGTCATGTAGCCGATTGTCCACCCATGCGTGCGCTGCGGGCCCGGAACTGGTCTGCGTTCTCACGGCCGAACTTCGACAGGCGTTCGATCGCCTGCTTGTAGTCCGCCAGCTTGAAGCCGGGTCCGTGTAGCTGGCGCCATGGCATGAGCAGCCCGCTGTACAACTCGTGTGCGCTGTCGTCGATGTCAGCGTGCGACCCGCGGTAGGCGACCGAACCGATCTCGGTAGCGAGAACATCACAGGCCAAGATCGCCATCTCGCGGAGCGCCTCGAACCACTCTCCGTCAGGATGGGCGGCGGCGGGCATCGCGTCCTTCGAGAGATTCTGCTCCATGATCCGATAGGCGGCCTGCTCCAGCGCAGTCATGCCGGGCAGGTCTGGGTCTTGGCCCTGCATCGCCTCCTCGATGAGCGGCTTGATCGCCGCGATCTGCTCGTCCCAACGGCCGTCAAGCTCACGCAAGATTGCCTCCAGGCGGTCCGAGATCCGCTGGAACCGGAACTCGTCAGCGGACCGGACACGGTCCTCCAGGTGGAAGCGGAGGGCGCTGGCCATCTCGGAGGCCACGCTCTGCGGATCGCCAGCGGCCGCAGCCCGCTCTGAGAACCCGAGGGTGGAGATCGACACTGGCGGAATCACCTGGTTGATCTCTGGCAGCTCCAAGTGGTCAGCGATGAGAGCTCTGACGCGACGTCCGTAGCGGCGCAGGTCGAAGTCACCGCGCAGCCCGTCACGGTAGCGGCGCCGAAGGCGCTTCTGGAGCAGGGCGAACTGCTTCGCGTCGTCGACGTAGGCCAACGCCTCGGGGCGTGGCAGCAGGTTCTCCAGGCGAGTGGCGAACTCGTGCACAAGGTCGTCGAAGTCGAGGCGGTCACGAGGCTGGGACAGTCTCAAGACCGCCACGAGCAGACCGCCGGGGCTGTCGAGGGACGTTATACCCCGCGTCTCCAGGAACAGCTGGAGAGCGCGGTGCCATGCCGCGAGTTCGTCCGCCTCCGAGATGAAGTCATGGATCAGATTCTCCCTCAGATCCTGCGCGTCCTCGTCTTCATAGGATTCCATTGCCGACCGCAACTCGTCGAAAAGCCCGACGTAGTCGACGACGTAACCGGCGGTCTTGCCAGCCGCGGGCCGGTTGACTCGGGCAATCGCCTGGAGTAGTTCCGCCTCGCGCATGGTGCGGTCGATATAGAGAACCTGCTCGATCGGTGCGTCGAATCCGGTAAGCAGCATCGACTTGACGATCAGGAATGCGATCGGCGGCTGCTGGGTTGGCTGCGTAGGTCGGGCGGTCTGGCTCCATGGACCGGTGCCGCTCGCCGGAACGCTGTCGCTTGTGCTCGTCGTCCTTGAACTACCCGACCAAGGGGTGCCGACCGGGTACTGCGGAAGGGGCTCAAGAAACCGATCTACGTGCTCCTGCTGCCGCTTGGGGTCGATCCAGTCGCGCCACGATGTCTCCTTGCGGCTGTCTCCTGAGATCACGGGGACGAAGTCCATAGTCTGAAGGATCGGCAGGAACCGGTGAGCTGTTCTGTGGAAGCGATCTTCCGGATCAAGATCGGCGTCGGGAACGCCGTCGACCGTTGCCGGATCGAAGTCGGACAGCTCAGCGATCAGCTGGTCGCGGGCCTCGTTGAGTGCCCGCCGATAGCTCACTGCGGCTGCGCGGCTGGCCACAGCGACCTGGGCCTTGAACGCGCCCTGTAGCGCGGTCGCCACATAGTGCCGGAGCATGTCCCTCGCCTTGGCACGGATCAGCGGTGATGACTCAGTGACGTCCGTCGTCGTCGGCCACATCGACATCCGACTGCCGCGGTCGCTGTCAGTCGGTTGTTCGTGCACCATCGCGACATGCTTGGCGTCCAACTCGGCCCGGTCGACGATGTTGGCCGGACCCGTTCGCCCCTCATACAGGATTCGAACGGTGGCGCCGTCCCGCTCGGATTCCTCGATCCGATAACGGTCGAGATAGGGGCCGAAGATGTCTACCGTCGTCTTGGTCCGCGAACGGACGATGGGAGTGCCGGTGAAGCCGATCCGTGCCGCGTTCGGCACTGCCGCGGTGAGGAAAGCGTGCAGCGCCGCGGTGTGCGACCGGTGAGCCTCGTCGACGATGACCAGGATGTCGGCTGAGTCGCTGTGAACGAGGCCGTTGTCTGTTGCCTGAAGGGCTGGAGTTTCCTCCTCGAGAGGATCGGGCTCGGGATCCTCGCTCAGGAGATCCTCGTCCTCATTGGCCGGCGCTGCATCGCCGCTGAACCGGAAACCGGACCCCTTCTTGCCGTACTTCTGGATCATCGCGAACACGACGCGTGATTGCTGCTGAGCGACGAGCGCCTGCACTTGAGCTCCGGTGTCAGCGGTGACAACATCATCGCCGCTGAACCGCAGCGTGCGTGAGAGCTGACGCTGAAGGTCCTTGCGATCGGTGACGACGAGCACGGTGAACCGTTGCAGGTCGCTGTCCGACCGCATGACCCGAACCAGGAAGGTCATGGTCAGGCTCTTACCGGAGCCTTGGGTATGGAAGACCACGCCGCCTCGGCCGTCAGCGTCGTCTTTTGTTGCCGGAGGGGATCCTGTTCGCAACCGCTCGACGGTACTGACAACGGCTCGATACTGCTGGTGCCGGCACACGATCTTGATGATCTTGCCGCCGTCGACCGCTGTGTTGACGGGCATGAACAACACGAAGTGCCGGACGATGTCCAGCAGCCGGGCTGGCCGCAGGACGACGCCGACCAGCTTCTCCTGTTCCGTCAGTTCATCGAGCGCCCGATCACCGTCCTGCAGTCCCGCAGCGCGGAGCTCGCTACGGAGCGTTTCCTCGGACTCAGGGAGGATGGACCTCCACGGCGCGAAGTGACCTTCGTCGCTGGTGATCGTGCCGAGCTTGGCCTGCTCCCCGCAGGTCGCGACCAGCAGTTGAACCGTGTGGAACAGCTGACCTACGCCTACCAGCCGATCCTTGGTGTCCGGATCGAACCCTTCCGGCGGAGGAAGCGGGACGCCGGCGTAGGCGCGAAGGTCGCGAATCGCCGTGTTGACGGCGTCGAAGGTGTCCGGGCTCTTGCACTCTACGACGACGAGAGGGATGCCGTTGACGAACAGCACCAGGTCCAGCACCGCGAACTCGCCCGTCGATCGCCGGATACGCACCTGGTCGGAGACGATGAACTCGTTGAGGGCGAGACGGTCGGCGTTGAAATCGATGAACGAGACCGTCGCCCGGACCCCGCCGTGAATGGTGGCGTCACCGGGCACGGTGATCCCGCCGAGTAGCCGCGCCGTCGCGGTCTGGTTCGCTTCGAGCAGCGCGCCCGCCTGTATCTCCCCAAGGTCGCGAATCGCCATCTCGATCCGCTCGTCGTCAAGCCACGCGACCCCATTGTGGGTGTTGATCCGGCGCAGTGCCGCATCAACTCGACGCTTCAGCAGAACATCGGCGAGTGAGTCCCGATCCAGCTCGGGGCCGGGTATGTGCTGCCAGCCCATTGCCTTGAGCTGTTCGATGAACGGCACTTCTACCTCGTCGCGCTCGACCCGCACGGCACCTCCCCCTCGAGACTCAGGCTCCGATTATGGCTGGTTCCTTGATCGAGTGCATGCTCAGGGGGTGAGGCAAGAGCACATCGAGGAGCGCCTTCCTGAGCTCGGCGAGCCGATGGATTTCCGCTCGCAACGCAGCAACCTTCATGCTTGGCGCCCCCAACAGGTCGACAACGTGTTGCTGAACCTCCGGCGTTGGAACGGGGATCATGAGATTTGACACAATCGAGGACGTGATCTTCAAGATCCCTGAAGTCCCTCGCGCCTCAGTCAGAATCTGAGCCCGGACGGTGGGTGCGCGTAGAACTTCCTCGGCGTAGGCCGGATTCAAATTGCTACGTAGGCGAAGGCGCATCATGAGGTCAGGGTAAATACAAGGGCCCCCGACGTCACGATAGCGCCCTACGAGACCAACGAGAGCGCGTGAGCCATTGGCGCGACTAATAAGAAGGTCGTTCTCACGCAGTAACTCGGGCCGCTGCGCGATACTCGTCGGAGCATTCTTAACGTGTGCGGGAGAAAAACCCGACGGTGTCAGGCACCCGAGGCCTAAGACGTAATTGCCCGTGCGACTCGGCACCTCCCGCGGCGAGTACCCGCTCTGGGGCGCAACAAGCAAGTTGTCAGCTAGGCGGGAGTCGTGCGGAAGGCGTGCAACCTGGGAGTTGACGATTGCCTGCCTAAGCTGCTCAGTTTTGTGAAGTTCGGCCGCAGCGAGAGCCGCTGAGCTGTCTAAGACTTCGAGCCTCGCAACGACGTCTCGTTGCTTGGGAAGCGGAATCCATGGGAACTGCATGCTAGCGAAGCGATCTGCGCCGAGATGAGCGATGCTCGTGCCTCGTGCTACGCGCGCGAACTCACCCGTTCGCCGCCATTGCTTGAAGATCTCCTGGGCGTACGCACCATCGAGCTCGGGCCCAGGGCGGAACCGGATGAGCGTGTTCTGAAAGTAATGCTCCATCCCAGGGTCTTCGTACAGCGCGCTGCTCCCCAGGAGCGCGATGCTGCCCTGACCCTCGTTCAGGAGGATGTCGCCGGGCTTGAGCCCTAAGACCTCCCTCTCCGCTGGCGAGAAGTGCATCGACTTGACGTCGCTGTAGTCAATTCTGTCCTCGAAGACGTTGGCCACGCGGAGGTACGGGCTTTGGTCGGCACGACTTGTAGCAAGCGGCGACAGCTGCTTGCCCATCCGGACGTCTCCAAGGTCCCCTACCCTGATCCAAGTTGGCTTGGGCCTACCAGACAAAGCCAAGCTCCTTCAGCATCGCTTCCAGGTTGCTGTTGGCTTCCTCTCGGCGTTGCTGGATGACGCGCAGTGGGACCGCGTACTTCGACTCCCAATTCACGTACGCGTCAATCAGCTCTTGACGTGCGGTGTCGACGTGCTTGTCGGCCGCCGCTGCGAGGGCTCCGCGAAGAATGCCGAGGACGAGGATCCGCTCATCGTCTGCGTCGAGTGCCTCCCGGGCCTGAGTCAGCCGTGGCCAGAAGTCGTCCTCTAGGACCCGAATCCGTCGGTTCGCCGCGGTACGCGCCTTCTTAAGTGCGTCAAGCTCCTTCTGGCTCAAGGCCACGCCGTCTCTGTCACCTTCGTCTTCCCCCTCGCTGTCCTCAAGGCCGCCGTTGGCGGCCTTCCACTGTGCATCGAGGTCAGCCTTGTGCTCCAGCGCTTCGGCAAACTCGGCGCGGAACTTCGGGATGAGCGCGGTGACCAGCGGAAGGTCGTAGGCTAGCCGCCGCTCGGCAGCGGACTTCTTCTCAGGCTTGCCCGTCTTCGGATCCGGTTCGGGCGAGATCACGGTATCGACCGCGTCCCTCCAACTGTCGACGACGCGCGTGAATCCGCCAAACGGCAAGGCGGCGAGGTCGTGCCGCGCGTCCTGCCACCAGCCGGCGAGGGTGCCAGCGAGCGTGTAGGTGTCGAGCAGTCCGTTGCCTTCGAGGCTAGAGGCGAAGGACCCTAGCAAATGCGCCCGGAGGTCGAGGAGTTTTACTCGTGCTGCCGCGAGTGCGTCCGGCGTTAGATCGTCGGGTGATGTGTTGTCCGCCAACTCGGCAATGCGGTCTTCCTCCGCGCGCCACCACTGAGTGAACGCGTCGCGGAAGATCTGCTCGCGTGCGGCGGCAAGCCGGGCTACAACCCCGGTGTCGACCCGGTCGTCGCCGTCTCGAAAGTCCAGGTAGTGGGCGTCGCGTTCCGCGAACAGATCGGTCGCGACGAGCCCATAGCGATCCAGTAAGGCGGATCGGGCGGCGACCTCCGAGCGGGGAACACCGCCGATCAGATGCGCCGAGATGTCGTGGGGCTCAGGGGGCGGGGTGTTGTCCGCGTACAGACGGACGTTGAGGTCGTCATTATTACGTGCGAGCGTTTCGCGATCGACGACCTTCGCGTAGCCGGGAACGTTCTCGAAGGCATGGTAGGTCGAGACGATCTTGTTGATGTGTTCGGGTAGCAGGGCGTTTTTGACGCCGTCTGTTTGGTAGTCGGCGTCGGCGTTGATGAACAGCACTTTGCCGCGGCGCTTCTCGTCGTCGGCTCGCGCATCCTCGGCGCGAAGCACTATGACGCAGGCCGGGATCCCGGTGCCGTAGAAGACGTTCGAAGGCAGGCCGATCACGGCTTCGAGGCGGTCGGCGTCCAGCAACTTCGTGCGGATCTTGACTTCCTCGCGTCCACGGAACAACACGCCGAGCGGCATGACTGTGACCACCATGCCGCCACGGTCGAGTACGGCCAGCATGTGCTGGAGGAACATCAAGTCCGCCTTGTCCTTCTCTGGAGCGGTCCCGAACTCCTTCTGCTCCCAGAACTGGAGGTCGTCCATGACGTAGTCCTGCGAGAACGGCGGGTTGGACAGGACGATGTCGAACTTCGCCAGCCGACCGCCGGCCAGGTGCTTGGGATCGGCCAGCGTGTCACCGATCCGCAGGTCGAATCGGTCTACCCCATGCAGGACGAGGTTCATTGTCGCCATGGCCCAGGAGCCGGGGTTGGCGTCCTGCCCGGCAAGCAGCAGGCCTTCGGGATTCCCGCCGTGCTCCTCCACGTACTCCTTGGCGTGGATGAGCATGCCGCCCGAGCCGACACAAGGGTCGAAGATGCGGTGGCCCTCGCGGGGCCGTGCGATCTCGACCATCATGCGGGTCACCGAGCGCGGCGTGTAGAACTCGCCGCCCTTGCCGCCGCCCTCGTCGGCGAACTTCTTGATGAGGTACTCGTATGCCGCGCCGAGCAGGTCGGGGGACTCGAAGTCCTCGTTGCGTAGGCGGATCCGGTCGAACAGGAGGACGAGCCGGTGGAGCTTGTCGTCGTTGGCGCCCCGGTGGAAGTCGACGTAGTTGAAAGCGCCGGTCAGGCGGGGATTGTTTGTCGCAAGCGCTCGCACCGCCTTGTTGAGCTCGTCGGCCAGTTTCACCCGCTTAGCCCGGAGTCCTGCCCATCGCGCCTCGGGCGGGACGAACGCGACATACTTGGGGAAACCGAGCCGTTCGGTCAGCAGACCCTCGATCTCTTGCTCGTTCAGCCCCTCGGCCAGATATTGGACCTTGCGTGCCTCGACCGCCACGTCGAACTGGTCGTTGGCGCGCTTGAGGAACAGCAGCCCGAAGATCACGTCTTTGTAGACAGCAGCGTCCACGTTGCCGCGCAAGATGTCGGCTGCGGCCCACAGGTGACGTTCCAGTTGGGGCAACGTCATCTTCGCCACAGGGGTGCGCTCCTACCTCGATCGATACGGCCGTTCAACCTGCACAGTCTATTCAGTACGCGGTGATCCCGAGTTGCTCCACCAGATCCCACACGTTCGTGTAGGGATCACGCCGGCCGTGCGGAACGTGGTCGCCGTGCTGCGCAGCCAAGCGTTGAGCTCGCTCCTTCGCCACCTTGAACCTGCCGATGACCTGCTCGGGATGCAGGTACTTCGGGTCGCTGAAGGGATGTCCCTCAGCCTGGGCGCGCCTCCTGACCCGGTCGGTCGCATCGCCGCATACCCCGCCGAACGTGGAGCTGTACTCCTGGTAGTGCAGGAGCCGCCACAGCTCGAAGCAGGGGTGCGAAAACGCCACCTTGATGTCGGCCCGCAGCGCACGCCGAACGTTGGCGTCGGTGTCGTGCCTGCCGTCGTCGTCGAACACACACCAGACGATGGAGCGCATGTCCTTGTTGATACCGGCGCGTTCTTCGTCCTTGTTCAGGCGTGCCTTCAGAGCGATCGCGGCGTCAACGAGATCTCGCGGATGCCGGTTGCTGTTGCGAGCCGGCCCACGACCGCTTTCTTTGCGGTGGTCGTCGTGGATCTGTATGACGTATTGGGAGTCCTTGAACCCTTCGACGGTCTTCAGGAAGTCGAGGTACATCGGTTCGGTCAACGTGCCCTCGGTGAAGAACCACACGTCACGCTTGCGCCGGGGCTTTCCTGCCTGACGCCCAGGCGTCTCCTTCCCCCTTTGACGCCCCATCAGGCACGCTTCCGCAGGCCTTCGGCCTTACTTGCTCGAAGGCGCCGACCCACCTGACCCTGACTGATGCGCGGAACACCGCCGAATCGTCCGAGCAGGTAGGACCGCTCAAGGTCTTCGTTCGGGCCCGGGTCGGCGTCGCTGAGCGGATACAACTCTGTAGCCCCCTCCCGGTCCTTCACCGTGAGCCACACCTGATCCGGTCCCAGCAGCCGATGAGTGTCCCGATCGCCCAGCAAGGTGGCGTCATGCGAGGTGAACAGCAGCTGGGCGCCTGTGGTGTTGACCTCGGGGTCCGTGAACAGTCGAACGATCTCCGCAGCGAACCCGGGGTGCAGAGACGAATCCAATTCGTCGACCATCACAACGGCGCCGCTGTCCAGGGCCAGCAGGATCGGCCCTAACAGCGCGAACCACGATCGTGTCCCGAAGGATTCCTGTGACCAGTCGAACGGAATGTTTCCGTCCGCGCCGCGATGGAGGAGCCGGATGGTCGTACGACCGCCTTCATCAACCTCCGTCAGTACGTCGCTGATCCCGAGATCCGCCACCGCCAGGAGCTCCCGGATACGCTCACCGCGAGCCCCCTTCAACTCGCGCTCAGTGAAGGCTTCCCGATCGGCGCGGTCCACTTCCGGATCGATCATCCACAGGTTGTCGCGGAACCACGCGTAGAACGGGCTGAGCTGGGGGTGGTTGTCGGTGTATGCCACGGTGAGGAACAGCGCATCGCGGCGAGTTCGACGAGCCAGCGCATCCGTCACTGAACGTGGCCCTAGCCGGTTACCCTTGAAGTCGAACTTTCGTTCACGAGTGGCGTCCCGGTCGAACCAAACCTGCTTGCGCCCGGCGGGGTAGGCGTGGAGCCACTCGCCGGCGACATGGTCGTCAGCCAACTCGTAGCCGTAGGTGTAGCGGACGGCGTCCACGACGAAATCCACTTCGGCGAACGAGGTCTCTGCCTTGTGCTTCGCTTCCAGTTTGAATGGATCGCGGGGCACTCCCGCGTAGGTCGGCCACAGCGCATACGAATCCAGAACGGCCCTACGCATGTCAGAGAGTGCGGCCAGCAAGTTCGACTTCCCGGAAGCATTTGCGCCGAATACGCCGATTACCGGATGAACCATGAGGGCCGTTCCGGATGAGAGCTCAACGACCTGCGCGACGGAAGGAGCAGCTTGCGGATCCGCGACGAACGACAACTCCTGCTCATCACGAAACGATCGCGTATTTGCGACTCTGAACCTCAACAGCATGCCGACCTCCTCTCCGACGACAGGCTATCCATCCCCACCCTCGATCGGAACGAGGCGTCGCCCTGCTCTCTGCGTCCACGTCGTCATCAGGCTGAGCCGTACTCATTCTCACGGTGGGCGCGCACCTAACACTGGGAAACCTGGGGCTGGCTGTGCCGGTCATTGAATATCGGCGATTGTCAGCGCCGAGATGTGACTCAGCCGCGCTGCCGTCTCGTTGTACTGGTGGAGCCCAGGTCGTGGGTCTTGGCTAGCCAGGGGGATGTCTCGGATCGGGGGCGCAGGGTGATGCCGGCGTTGGATAGAGCTTTGCGGACTGTTCCGATGCCGACTCCGCACAGCATCGTGATGTGGAGCGTGGCCAGGCCGATCACCTGGTACAGCTCGCGCATCAGCTCGGCCGACAGGGGCAGCGGGGCCAAGGACTGGGTCGGCCCCGCCGGGGTCCACTGTCCGTCGGCGGGGATCAGCACGCCGTGGCGGTTCAGGCATCCGATGATCGCCGGGTCGGCGTAGAGGTCGTCGATCAGCGACCGGCGCGGGGCGTCCTCGGTGGTGTGCGGGAAGCCTCGGCGCCTGGTGGGGACGCCCGCCTCGTGCAGCGCCTTGCGGACCGTGGCGATCTCCACGCCCAAAGCCTCGGCGACCGCGAGCATGCTGGCCCCGTTCTTGTACAGCTCCGTCGCCCGCTGGCGCAGCTCGGCGTGGCTGTACGGGGTCTTGGCGGTGAACGCTCCCAGGCGTTTGACCAGTCCCGCCTTCTCCAGACGCTCACCGAGATAGCGCCTGGACACCCCGAGCTTTGCGGCGGCGTCCTTTAGGGTGAGCCCGTCCCCGACGTATACCTGCCGCAGTATTGCGTCGGTGATCGTGGCGTCGTGTTCGCGGTCCGATCGGACGGCAGAGGTCGGGCGCCGGGGGATCCCGGCGTGGGTCAGGGCCGCGTCCAGCGCGGTGACGGGGCATCCCAGCCGCCGGGCGATCTCCCGGACCGGCAGTCCCGCGTCGTACAGCCGGCGCAGTTTGGCCGTGTCCAGGCCGTCCGGCGGCGTGATTGCCCCGGCCGCGGCGAGCCACCGGTCGACCGTGCCTGTTGAAACCTGCCACCTTTTGGAAAGCGCGCGTACCGACACCTTCTCCTCCAGGTAGAGGCGCCGCAGTTCGGCTTCGGACACCGGGCGCCGGCGCCGGTTGCTGCGAATCGACACCCCGGCATTGTTGAGCACCTCGATGACAGGCTCGTAGCTGGTGTGGAGCCCGGTGCAGATCTGTTTCAGCGTCCGCTGCTGTTCCACGTACATGTCCAGCACCGTCGCCGGATCCGGGCCGGACTTCCGCTGCCGTACCGGAATCGGATGGAAACCGCCCTCGGCACCGGGCCGACCGGTTCCGGTCTCATTCGCCATGGCAACGCTCCCGTGGACAGCACTGTCAGCCCCCATAAAGGACGCATCGTACGAAAAGGCGTCGACACAGAGTGGGAGGCTCGACTGCCCTTCCGAAGCGCCGCTTCCACCTGCTGGTTTACTGTCCATGGTCTGTGATGCCCGGGTGTGGCGGCGAATCCTGTGACGCCCCAGTCCAGGCGGGCCTGCGCGTCGCGCCACGGAATGGCGGATGCGGTCGGTGTGGTGCGCGGCAGCCCGCCGCAGGGGCCCGGGCGGGGTGCTGCGTCGCACTCAGGCGTGTTCGGTGTGGCGGGAGGACCCACATTCGCCCTGTCCGTCCAGCGGGAGTTCGCACTCCTCTCCGCTGACGAGTAGGCGGGCGCACCGGGTGATGCGGACGTCGCCGAGCGGTTGGAGCGCATCGCCGAGGATGCGCGCGGCCTCCACGACCCGGTCCCGGGCGTCGGTGCCGTGTGGGGTGTCGCGTTCGGAGGCGGCGTAGGCATGCCGGGCGGTGGCGAATGCGCTGTAGGCCTGTTCGACGTCTGGGTCCAGGACGCAGAATGGTTCTGTGGCCTCGTCGAGTAGGGACAGGGTTCCGGGCCACAAGTCGGATTCCGGGGTGTCAGTCAGGAAGTCGACCAATTGGGCGGCAGTGCGGTGCTTGAGCCGGGTCGGCGCTACGGAAATGAGCGAATGCCAACATGACGTCGCTGGTCAGGGTACTGGTGTGATCGGGTTTGCGGGGTGCTCATCCTGTTCGTAGGCGGGTGTCTGCGGTCTAGATCGTCTGCCGCGGTCAGCGGTTGACTTCGAGGTTGGTCAGGACGAGCAGGGCGCGCAGCAGGTTCGTGGCCCGTGCCTGGTTGAGCCGGAGTCGGGTGAGGATGCGCCAGTTCTTGAGCGCGGCGAAGCCGTGCTCGACGGGGGCGCG
>NZ_JAAFZA010000489.1 GCF_015356865.1 Catenulispora pinisilvae | reverse complement strand
CCTCGCGCGTTCACCAAGAACATCGAAGGCTGACCCCCGAAACGAGGAAGTGCTCCGCCACCTGGGATGATCTTGATTGCGAAGTCGAGATCGTCCAGAGAACCGGAGCACTTGCCAGGTGAAGACTACAAGATCGCGTCCGAGGCTGTCCGTGACCACCGACGGCAAGGGCGTGGTCGGGCACGCAGGGGCCCGACTGCTGGCGGATCTGGCCGAAGCCACCAGCCTGGAGCAGGCATTCTCTGAGGCGCTGGCGCCGTCGCGGACCCGCGGCGGCGGGCACGACCCGGGCCGGGTTGCCATCGACATGGCCGTCATGCTCGCCGACGGCGGCGAGACGATCTCCGACCTGGCGGTACTGCGCGACCAGGCCGAGCTGTTCGGCCCGGTGGCCTCGCCGGCCACGGCGTGGCGAGTGCTGGACGGCATCGACGAGTACGCGCTGGCCCGGCTGCGGTCAGCCCGCGCGGCGGCGCGGGAGCTCGCCTGGACGCAGCACGCTGACACGAGAGCCGTGTTCCCACAGGCCAAGGCCGCAGGCCGGGAGATACCCGGGCTGGTCCTCGACATCGACGCGTCCATCGTGATCTGCCATTCGGAGAAGCAGGACGCAACCCCGACCTGGAAGAAGACGTTCGGCTACCACCCGATGTTCTGCTTCCTGGACAACACCGACGAAGCGCTGTCGGCTGTCCTGCGGCCGGGCCGCGCCGGGTCGAACACCGCCGTCGACCACATCACCGTGCTCGACCAGGCCCTGACACAGATCCCCGACGACACGCGGCACGGCACCCCGATCCTGGTCCGCACCGACACCGCAGGCTGCACCAAAGCGTTCCTGGCGCACCTCAGAGCACTGCGCCAGACCGGGTGCGACGTGCGGTTCTCCGTCGGGGCGCCAATCGACGCCGACGTGCGCGAGGCCATCGTCAAGCTCCCAGCCACGGCTTGGTACCCGGCGATCGACGCCGACGCCGAACTGCGCGACGGCGCCGAGGTCGCCGACCTGACCGGCCTGCTGCCGCCCGACGACCGCTTCCCGGACGGCACCCGGTTCATCGTCCGCCGCGAACGTCCGCACCCCGGCGCGCAGCTGGACCTGTTCGACACCGTCGAAGGGATGCGCCACCAACTCATCGCCACTGACAGCCCCGCCGGAACCGGGCACCTGACCTGGCTGGACGCCCGGCACCGGGCTCACGCCCGCGTCGAGGACCGCATCCGCACCGGCAAGGACACCGGCTTCGGCCACTTTCCCTCCCGCCAGTTTGCGATCAACGCCGCCTGGCTGGAACTCGCCCTGACCGCGATCGACCTGATCGCCTGGGCGAAGACGCTGCTGCTGGACGGCGAACTGGCCAAGGCCGAGCCGAAGAAGCTGCGCTACCGACTGCTGCATACCGCCGCCCGCATCACCCGAGGCCAGCGGCAGATTCGGCTGCGGATCGCCGAGCACTGGCCCTGGGCCCGCGACCTGGCCGCCGCCTTCGCCCGCCTGACCGCACTGCCCCGGCCACGCACCTGCTGACCAGCGGCAACACCCCTGACCGCCCGCAAACCCGAAGGAACCCTGGAGACCCCGGCCCGAGCGCCGGAACTTCGGCATGCCCACACGCCAGCCGCACCCGGAAACCATCAGCACCCTGAATCAGACGACCCGATCATGCTCTTGGTGAAAGACGGAGG
>NZ_JAAFZA010000488.1 GCF_015356865.1 Catenulispora pinisilvae | reverse complement strand
GCTTTGGCGGGATGCGCGGTTGGGCTCGGGGTGCGCGCGAGCAGCTTCGGTGGAATGCGCGGGCGGGCTCGGGGTACGCGCGAGCAGCTTCGGTGCAATGCGCGGGGCGGGCTTGCGGCGGGCGGCTGTCGCTATGCTTCCGGCGCATGGCCAACCTCGTAATTGCCTCGATAGAACCCGCTGATTCCGGCGAGGTTCTGACCCTGCAAAGGGCCGCGTACGTCACCGAGGCGCAGTTGTACGACGACTGGTCGTTCCCCGCCCTGATCCAGAGCCATCAGGAACTTCAAGCGGAGCTGGCGCAGTCGTTCGCGCTGAAGGCCGTCCGCGACGGGCGCATCATCGGCGCCGTCCGAGCACGCCGGGACGAGGCCGTGTGGCGCATCTGGCGGTTGACGGTCGCCCCCGATGCGCAAGGGCTGGGGATCGGGACGCGGTTGCTGGCCGAGGTGGAGCGGCGGGCACCGGCTGGTGTCGAGCGGTTCGCGCTGTTCACCGGGCATCTCAGTGTGGAGAACATTCGGCTCTATGAGCGGCTGGGGTATCAGGAGAGTCGGCGGGAGATGCTGAAGTCGGGGATCGAGCTTGTTCACCTGGAGAAGGTTGCTGGGTGATCGAGGTTGTTCGCCTGGCGAGGGCTGCCGAGTGATCGAGCTTGACCGCTTGGAAGGACTGCCGGGTGATCGAGCTTGACCGCTTGGAAGGACTGCCGGGTGTTCTAGCTTGTTCGCTTGGAAGGGCTGGCAGGTGATCAAGCTTGTTCACCTGGAAAGGCTGCTGGGTGGTCGAACTCGTTCATCCGGAGAAGGCTGTCGGCCGAGTGAGGCGCGGCTCCCGGGTGTCAGTAGCGCGCGATATACATATCTATAAGGGGCGTTTCATCCTTAGCCATATGAAATGACCTCGGCACGATGAGGCGACCTCACCGCACCGGATACCCCGCCCCGCGCAGCGACTCCTTGACCTCGCCGATCGTCACATCCCCGAAGTGGAACACCGAGGCCGCCAGCACCGCGTCCGCCCCGGCCCCGATCGCCGGGGCGAAGTGCTCGGTGGCGCCCGCGCCGCCCGAAGCGATCAGCGGCACCGTCACCGCGGCTCGCACCGCCGCCAGCATCTCCAGGTCAAAGCCCTGCTTCATGCCGTCGGCGTCGATCGAGTTCAGCAGGATCTCCCCCGCGCCGAGCTCTGCCGCACGCGCCGCCCACCGCACCGCGTCGATGCCGGTGGAGCGCCGACCGCCGTGGGTGGTGACCTCGTAGCCGGACTCGGTGCTCACGCCCTCCGGGCACCGCCGCGCGTCCACCGACAGCACCAGCACCTGGTTGCCGAAGCGGTCGGCGATCTCGGCGATCAGGTCCGGGCGCGTCACCGCCGCCGTGTTGACGCCGACCTTGTCCGCCCCCGCGCGCAGCAGTCGGTCCACGTCCTGCACCGTCCGGACGCCGCCACCGACGGTCAGCGGGATGAAGACCTGGTCCGCGGTGCGGCTGACCACGTCGTAGACGGTCTCGCGGGCGTCGGATGACGCGGTGACGTCCAGGAAGGTCAGCTCGTCGGCGCCCGCCGCGTCGTAGGCCCGCGCGAGTTCGACGGGGTCGCCGGCGTCTCGCAGGTTCTCGAAGTTGACGCCCTTCACCACGCGGCCGGCGTTGACGTCCAGGCAGGGGATTACGCGGACGGCTAGGTGGGTGGGGGTGGCC
>NZ_JAAFZA010000487.1 GCF_015356865.1 Catenulispora pinisilvae | reverse complement strand
CTACAGTGCCGGTGGCCGGGAGTCAAGTTCGCGCTATCAAAACCGCAGCTTGCAGGCCCGACCGCAACGGCGCGGACTTTACTCCCGGACACCGGTGCTGTACCCCTTGGGGCTGACGACGCGACCGAGGGGAACGAACCGCACCACCTCACAAACCGCCGCCGCAGGGCCCTGAGGTGACCACCCTATGGAACCGCGCCAGTTCCCCGAGGGAGCCGAGAGCCCCCGCCGGAGGCGCCGGGCTCTTCATCACAGCTCTTGATCTTGACCTTGCTGTTGATCTTGATCTGGTTCTTGATCTGGTTCTTGATCTGGCTGTTGATCTGCTCTTGTTCCGACTTGCCGGAGTTGAAGAGGCCTGAGGCGGGGCGGGGTCGTGAACGCGGAAACCGGCAGCCGACGAACACACCCGTCGACCCGAACCCCGAACCGGCCCAACCATGACCGAAGGCCGTAAAAAGCTTTGAAACCCACAACCCAACCGCAACCCAAAACCCAGAATCCACCACACGACAAATCCGAACCCCAAACAACCCCAACGCCGCCGCGCCACTCACTCCGCCAGCCCAACCCCACTCACTCCATCAGCGCAAGCCCGCACGCGACCACCAGCAACGCCAGCGCCAGCCCCAGCGCGGCGCTGATGCTCTGGTGCAGCACCAGCAGGCCGCCGCAGAGGGCGCCGAGGAAGATGCAGCCGAGTGAGAGCAGGCGGCGCATGGTCGGTTTGCCGAAGGGGTCGGCGGCGATGCCGGTGACGGTCATGGTCAGGACCGTGGTGGTCAGGTCGGGGACCGCGAGTCTGCGGACCACCGCGTTCTGGACGCCGAAGCCGAAAGCCAGGATCGCGGTGAGCTGGGCGTGGGTGGAGGTTTTGGTGTCGTCTTCGAGGGCGGCCAGTAGGAGGGCCACTGTGACGAAGGCGGCGTGTGCCGCCACCGCGTTGGCCAGGCGGTGGTGGTCGTCGTCGCCGGGGGTGGCGCGGGCCAGGCGGGTCTCGGTGAAGGCGCCGGCGGCGAAGCAGGCGATGGCCAGGCAGGGGGCCCAGACGGTCAGGCCCTTGGCGCCGGCCAGGGCGAAGCCGAGGAAGACCACGTTGCCGGTCATGTTGGCCACGAAGATGTGGCCCAGGGCCAGGTAGCTGACGGCGTCCACGGTGCCGGTGACGAGGGTGGCGACGATCAGCGGGCCGGGCAGGACGCCGTGCTTGGCGGCGCCGCCGTCGTAGAGGCGGTCGGACAGGCGCAGGAGAGCGGCTTTCACGGAGGTGATTAGACCAGATGCCTGGCATCCGAAGCGCCGGTCTGGGGCGTGTTCCGTTCAGGAGCGGCCGGGGCGGGTAGGGGTCAGAGCGTGACGAAAGGAACGGACAGCTTCGCCTTCCCCTCTGGCGGGACCGTCGTGGAGCTCGCATCCAGTGCCGAATGCCCGCCCGAGATCCGCGAGCGGGCCCTGCGCGCGCTGGCGGCCCGGGCCCGGGACGCCGCGGACGCCCGGCTGCTGATGGAGGCCCTGGGCCTGGTGGCGACGCCACCGCGGGTCCGGCCCACGCGGCGCCGGGGTCGCTCCGTCATCCGATCGGTCGGCAGCGGAGGTGACGGATCGGAACCGGAGCTGTCTCTTATACACATCTCCGC
>NZ_JAAFZA010000486.1 GCF_015356865.1 Catenulispora pinisilvae | reverse complement strand
GGGGTGGGGGCTGGAGTTCGCGGGGCTGGTTGCGGTTGGCTGTGTGGTTTTTAGAAGCTTTTTACGGCCTTCGGTCATGGTTGTGCCGGTTCGGGGTTCGGGGCGGCGGGTGTGTTTGTCGGCCGCCGGTTTACGCGTTCACAACCCCGCCGCGCCTCAGGCCTCTTCCACTCCGGCAAGTCGGAACAAGAACCAGATCGAGATCACAGGAAAAATCAACTGCACAAGCGAGATCAAGAGCCAGATCAAGGTCAAAAACTGTGATGAAGCTTGCCTTTTAACCTGAGCCTGATCGTTTGGCCCGAGGTTCTTCAACGCCCTGACAAGCGGCGGTCTCCGCGTGATGCTGGTGTTCGACCAAGAACGCACCGCATCCGGGAGACCGCCGTGCCTAGTTTTGCCGATCTGTTCCGCCGCGTCGAGGCCGGTGGGGACCTGGAGACTCTGGCGGAGTTCCGCCGGGGGTTGCATGCCTGTTTGCAGGCGCGGGCGGATGAGTTGTTCGAGCTGACCGAGGCGTTGTTGTGCGCTCCCGGGCCGGTGCGGCAGCTGGTGGATCTGGCGCTGGCCGTCGAGCACCGGCGCGGGCACGGGGCGCTGTATGACGGGATCAACGCCGGGCGCATCGAGGTAGCCCGACTATCCACGCTGCTGGCCAATCTGCCGGTGCCACGCACCGGCGACGGGCGGATCGTGCTGGCCGTCGACGTGTCGAACTGGCTGCGTCCAGATGCGGTGACTAGCCCGGACCGGGCCTTCTGCCATGTCCGCAACCGTGGCGGCGGCTCCGCGCTGACGATCCCGGGATGGCCGTACTCGGTAGTGGCCGCGCTTGAATCCGGCCGCACCTGCTGGACCGCGGTGCTGGACGCGGTCCGGATCACCCCGGCCGATGAGGTCGCCGAAGTCACCGCCACCCAACTGCGCCGGGTGGTGCAGCGCCTGATCGAGGCCGGGCACTGGAGCCACGGCGATGCACCGATCACCATCTGCCTGGATGCCGGCTATGACATCCCGCATTTGGCATACAGGCTGGCCGATCTGCCGGTGCTGCTGGTCGGACGGCTGCGCAGCGATCGGGTGTTCCGCTTCCCCGCCGCCAGCGTCGGCCCGCGCGGTGGCCGCCCGGCCATCCACGGCCCGGCCTTCGCCCTGGCCGATGCCAGCACACACCCCACCCCGGCAGTCACCACCACCAGCGACACCCCACGCTGCGGCACCGCCACCGCCACCTGCTGGGACCGGCTGCACCCCCAACTGACCCACCGCAACCGCTGGGCCGACCACGACGGCCCCCTACCGGTCATCGAGGGCACCATCATCCGACTGCAGGTCGACCACCTGCCCGGGAACCGCCACCCGGCACCGATGTGGCTGTGGACGGCCATCACCGGCGCCGACCCGGCCCAGCTCGACCGCCTCTGGCAGGCCTACCTACGCCGCTTCGACATCGAGCACACCTTCCGGCTGTTCAAACAAACCCTGGGCTGGACCGCCCCGAAGATCCGCTCACCCCAAGCCGCCGACCGCTGGACCTGGCTGGTCATCGCCGCCCACACCCAACTACGCCTGGCCCGACCCCTTGTAGCCGACCTGCGCCACCCCTGGGAGAAACCCGCCGCACCCGGCCGCCTGACCCCGGCCCGCGTCCGCCGAGGGTTTCGCAACCTGCGCCCGATACTGCCGCTACCAGCCAGCGCACCCAAACCC
>NZ_JAAFZA010000485.1 GCF_015356865.1 Catenulispora pinisilvae | reverse complement strand
GCTAGCCCCGTATTCCGCGCCCTGAGGATCGTCAGCGGAGTCGGCGTGGGTCGATGCCAAGCAGGTCGAGTAGTCGTAGTTGCAGGGGTGTCGGGGCCGGGATGATCGGGGGATCCTGGCCCGCGCCGGGAATGATTTTGATGGTGGCGAGGGCGTCGAGGATGAGCTTTCCGGTGGGGATCGCGGGCCGTCCGGCGTACAAGCCCTCGACCTTGGTCTGGCCCTGTTCGGCCAGAGCGATCCTGACCTGGCGTTCGATCAGGGAGAAGATGAGCAGCGCCAGGCAGATCACGGTGATCAACGCGGCGATGCGCCGGTTGTTCTTCAGGAACAGCGCGGTCACCGCGAGGGGTCCTTTGAACGCGGAGTAGCGGCGTTCGACTGCTTCTTGGCCCTTGTAGAGGATCAGGACCGCGGCGGCGTCGGTTTCGTCGGCGTCCAGGTTGGTCAGCAGGGCGTACCAGCCGTCGCCGGCGGCCTCGCCCGCGATGGCGTCCGGGTCGAAGGACCAGGTGAGGATGGGTTTCCCGGTGTCGGGATCGGTTCCGGTCGTCGTTCGCAGGTAATCGGCGACCCGTCGTTCCCGCCGGATCGCCGCGAGGCGGGCGTCGACCTTCTCCACGGTCGGGTAGTGCCGGGATCCCAGGGTGCGTTCCAGTCGTCCGAGGTCGCCCGCGGCCCGCTGAAGCTTCTTCGCGCGAGCGGTGATCGCAGCCGAAGCGCGGGCCGAGGAGTGGACGAACACCCGACGCAACGACACGGCCGGGTCGGCTTTGCGTGGACCGGTCACGCTCATGGCGTCCTCCACGACATGCCACACCCCGCGCCGGTCGGCGGGTTTCCCGGCGTCCCGTCCGGCGATGTAGGCGACTTCGGTCGCCGCGTGAAGGGACAGGCCGGCCAGGTCGGTCGCGGACACGTACGCCTTGGAGGCCGGCGCCACGAACGTCACACCGTCGCCGTCCATCGCGGCCACGTTCGCGTACGAGATCAGTTTGGAATCCCCGATGATCAGGAGCCGGCGTTCAGTGGCGATCTCCTGCAGTGCCCTCATCATCGGGATGACTTGGCTGACCTCGCCGGCACCGCCGTCGAAGACCTGGTGGAACACCGGGATCGCGCCGTCGCCGGTCACACCGAGTCCGGTCTGTATCTGTTTCAGGTCGGTGCGGCGGTCTTTCGGGTGGCCGAGCTTCACCGCCGGGAACCCCTCGGCCTGCTTGTCGTAGTCGCCGTGCATCGACATCGACGTCAGATCCCAGTGGATCCGTGTCACGTCGATCCCGAACGCCTCGATCGCCGCCGCCCCGACCGATCCGGCGATCCGGTCCAGGACCGGGGCGATCGCGTCCAACGCGCGTCCGATCCGGTCGTCGTTGAGCAGCGCGGGCTCAACACCGAACGCCTCGCCCACCGCCCACCCGTCCGCCCACGACTGGACGTGCACCAGCGGAGCCGGAGACGTTAACCGGTTGGCCACCAACGCCTCGATCACCTGCCCATAGGTGAGATCGGCCTGGTCATCCACCGGACACAGCCCGTCGACGATGCTCCGGATCTTCAACCGGGAACAGTAATCGGCCACTACCGGCAACGCCCCGAGCAGCTTCTCGACCGACGGCGTCCCGAACTGCGCATGTTGTCTCACGCACCAGAACCCTGCCGCAGACCAACCGCCCGGCCAACCTGCCACACCGAAGAAACCTGACGATCCTCACGGCGCGGAATATGGGGCTAGC
>NZ_JAAFZA010000484.1 GCF_015356865.1 Catenulispora pinisilvae | reverse complement strand
TCCGGCGGGGGCTCTCGGCTCCCTCGGGGAACTGGCGCGGTTCCATAGGGTGGTCGAGCCAGTCTCAGCGGCGGCGGTTCCTGAGGTGGTGCGGTCCGTTCCCCACGGTCGCGTCGTCAGCCCCAAGACATCCCTGAAATGGTTGTGTCAAGTGGTTGGAGGTTTGGGCTGGTTTGCCCAGGCGGTGGTCTCGTCGTAGGAGGTGCCGGTTTTCAGGCAGCCGTGCAGGATGCCGACGAGGCGGTTGGCGACCTGGCGCAGGGCGGTGTTGTAGCCGGCGCCTCGGGCGCGTTGTTTGTCGTAGTAGGCGCGGGCGCCGGGGGAGACCACGATGGCCTTGGATGCCTGGAACATCAGGGCGTCGATGAGCCGGTCGTTGTGGATGTAGCGGGCGGCGACGACGCGTTTCTTGCCGGAGGCGCGGGTGATCGGGCTGGTGGCGGCGTAGTTTCTGCGGGCTTTGGCGTCGGTGTAGCGGGCGGGGTCGTCGCCGAACTCTGCGAGCACCCGGGCGCCGATGATCGGTCCCAGCCCGGGCTGGGAGATGACGATCTTAGCGGCCGGGTGCTGGCCAAAATGCTCCTCGACCTCCTTGGCCAAGGCGGTGACCTGCGCGTCGATCGCGGCCAGGACGGCGGCCAGGGCACGAACGGTCACGGCGTAGGCGGCGGTGACCGCCGGCGGCTGCCCGAGGTGGGGTGCGCGCAGCGCGGCCTGGATCCGTGCCGCCTTGGCCTGGACCTCGCGGCGGCGGGCCCGCTTCAGCGCGGCGCCGATCTGCGACTTCGACAGCCGGGCGGCCGAGGCCGGGTCCGGGGCCTTGGCCAGCAACTCCAGCGTGTCGGGGGCGTCCAGGTCCTCGAAGGCGGCCAGTGCGGCCGGGAAGAAGTCCCGCAGGGCGTGCCGAAGCCGCTGGGTGTGCCGGGTACGTTCCCAGATCAGGGTCTTGTGCGCCCGGATGACCACCTTGATCGCTTCGGCCAGATCCGAATCGCCGGCCACGCCGCGCAGCTGGTGGGCGTCGGTGCGGACCATGTCGGCCAGCATGTGCGCGTCCGCGGCGTCGCTTTTCGCCCCCGATACCGCCCGGCGTTCCCGGTAGCGGGCCGCGACCAGCGGGTTCACCGCCAGCACCGTGTAACCGGCGGCGATCAGCGCACCCACCCACGGGCCGCGGTCGGTCTCGATGCCGACCACCACCTCGGTGTCCTCTGCGGCGTCTTCGCCGAGCTGCTCGCCGACCATCTTGTGCAGTTTGGCGATCCCGGCCACGCCCTCCGGGATCCGGGCCTTGGCCAGGCGCTTGCCGCGCTCGTCCATCAGCTCCACGTCGTGGTGGTCCTCGGCCCAGTCATCCCCGATGAACAGCCGCATAGCGCCTCCCTCATCCGACATCATCTTTCGACAGCCTGCGAGAGAACTATCAGCGACCTAATGAACCAGTGCTCACGCCCAACTCGGACGGGCACGACATCCCATCAGCGATCAACTCTCCCGGCCAACCAGCAAGGGCACGATCTTGGGGTAGGACTCGAAGTCCTGGGGAACATAGTGCTCTCCTGCCGGCGGCTGCCCACCTGGAAGTCTGCCTGACGACCTACTCCCAGAACTCATTAGGGGTACAGCGCCGAACCCCGGGAGTAAAGTCCGCGCCCTCACGGTATGTGCGCAGGTGGCGGCCGCGTACAGCGCGAACTTGACTCCCGAGAACCGGCACTGTAGGCAAAGCCCTGCCGACGCGA
>NZ_JAAFZA010000483.1 GCF_015356865.1 Catenulispora pinisilvae | reverse complement strand
CCCCGCAACCCCGCAACCGCCGCAGCGATCTCGCCCCCCGGGTCCGCATGCGCACCCCGCCCCAGCACCACATCCAGCAGCACCACGCCGACGGCGGCATCCGCAGCCGCGTCCGTGATCGCACGCAACCGCAGGGTGTTGTCGATCATGGGGTGCGGACGGCCGCGGGTGTAGGCGTCGTCGCCGAAGTCGGTGAGGTCGAAGGTGAAGGCGGAGCTGGAACTTGGCTGCGCACGCGCCAGCACCACCTCCGCCTCAGCGCGCAACGTCCCGCCGCTGAACAGCCCGCGGATCCCGGGCGCGCGGCGAGTGTTCGCCTCGTCGCCCGGTGCCCGTGCCGGTGCCGGGGCCCAGTGCGGCCAAACCGCCGGGGCCCGCTGGCCGAGTGCGGCGAGGATCCGCTCCGCCGAGTCGGTCAGCGTCGGTTGGCCGGGGCCCACGAAGGCGAAGTGGACCGGTTTGCCGAGTGTTGCCGCGTGCGCCTCGATGCGGGCGGCGATGGCTGGGTGTGGTGGTTTGGAGACCACCGCGATGAGTTCTGTTTCTGGGTCGTCGGCGAGTGCTGTCAGTGCGGCCAGGGTTGAGCGGCCCGCCACTTCGCGGGTCAGGTCCCGGCCGCCGACGCCCAGGCAGTGGCGGATGCCGGTGCCTGCCGCGTCGAGGAGGGCCATCAGTTCCTGGGCGCCGGTGCCCGAGGCTGCTACGAGGCTGATCGGGCCTGGTTCGGTGACGTTCGCGAAGGCCAGGCCGGTTCCGTGGAGGACGACGGTGCCGCAGTCGGGCCCCATGACCAGCAGGCCGCGTCGTCGGGCCTCTTCTTTGAGGCGTACCTCATGATGTATTGGGATGTTATCGCTGAAAATAATCGGCGATGCGCCGTATTCCAATGATTCCATGGCTTCCGCGACGGCGGCAAGGCCGGGGGTGGAAATCAGGGTGATGGGTGCACTCGTTCGGCCTAGTGCGGTGGCCGTCGTGCGGGGTGTGGGCTGGTCAGGGTACGCATGTCCGGGTGCTGTGATGGAGCCACCGGGCTGCGACGCCGCTGTGAGAGCGCTGGTCAGGGCTTCGAGTGCTGCGTCTTCGGCGGATTCACCGGCTTCGGCGAGTTCACCGGCTGCGGCGGAACCAGCACCGCCGGGTGCGTCAGAATCCGCGCGGCAGCTGAAAGCGATCACCAGATCGCCCGGCCCGACCGACTCCAGCGCCGGATACCCCAACTCGGCGAGCAAGGCGACATTCAGCTCCGTCGCCATCGCCACCAGCACCCGCTCCACCCCGGCCACCCCGGCGACCGCCCGGCCCGCGAGCATCAGCGTCACCGAGTCGTGGTACTCGCCGCGCCGCACCTCCACGTGCTCGACCGGCGCGCCCGCGCCTTTCATTGGCACCGACACCGGCATCGATCCTTTCCGCGAGGGCCTGTCGCGACGCTAGACCTCGGGGCTACTGTCCGGGCATGGGCAATCCTGACAAGGACGGCGCCAGAGCTTCGCAGATGTCGACATCGCCAAGCGAGGCGCCCGAGGCGAACGGGGGACAGCGGATGGCACAGCCGACACCGATATCGACACCGCTACCGATATCGACACCGGCGCCGGTACCGCCGATATCAGGCGACCAGGTCGCCCAAGCGCCCCAGCCTGCTCAAGCACCTCAGGCTGGCCAAGCACCCCAAGCAGGCCAAGCACCCCAAGCAGGCCAAGCACCCCAAGCAGGCCAAGCACCCCAAGCAGGCCAAGCACCCCAAGCAGGCCAAGCACCCCAAG
>NZ_JAAFZA010000482.1 GCF_015356865.1 Catenulispora pinisilvae | reverse complement strand
GGGCCGGGCCGTCGGGGGCGGGCCGCGGCCATCGTGCGATGGGTCCAGAGGCGGTTTGCGCGGTGTGGGCGTAGTAGTGCAGGAGGCGGTCCAATGCCGTCTTGCGCTGCTTGGCGGATTCATGGGTGACGGCGAGGGCGTGGGAGTACTCACGCAGCAGGTCGTGCAGTCGGTAGCGGCCGGGGGCGGTCTCGGTGACCAGACTGCGGTCGGTGAGGTCTTGGAGCAGTGTGTCGGCTTCGCTCAGGCCGGTGTCCAGGAGTGCGGCAGCCGCATAGCTGTCGCTGTCAGGGCCGGGGATCAGTCCGAGGTGGCGGAACATGATTTGCTGGCCGGAGGTGAGGTTGTCGTAGGACAGGTCGAAGGCGGCGCGCACTTGGCGGTCGCCGTCGTTGAAGACGGCCAGGTCGGCCAGGTTGGCGGCGATGATGCGCAGCGCCAGCGGCAGGTATCCGCACAACTCGGCGATGCGGGCGACCGCCAGGTCGTCGGCGGCGATGCGGCCGGGCCCGGCGTGGCGGCGCAGCAGGACGAGCGCTTCAGCCGGGTCCAAGACGTCCAGCGGCAGCGGGTGGGCGTCGTCCAAGGCTTTGAGGCGGTTGCGGCTCGTGACCAGGACCAAACATCCGGGTGCGGCGGGAAGCAGAGGACGGACTTGCTGTTCGCTGGCGGCGTCGTCCAGCAGGATCAGGGTGCGGCTGCCGGCCAGACGGTTCCGGAAGACTTTGGCCCGCTCCTCCAACTCCGGCGGGATGGCCTGAGGGTCCAATCCGAGGGCTTGCAGAAGCCGGCCCAGGGCCTCGTTCGGGTCGCGGGGGCCGGTGTCGGCTGTGTGGGCCTGCAGGTCGACGAACAACTGCCCGTCGGGGAAGTTCTCGGCCAACAGGTGAGCAGCATGTACGGCCAACGCGGTCTTGCCGATCCCCGCCATGCCGTCGATCGCGGAGAGCACCACCGTCGTCGCCTCGCCACCAACAGTGGCCGCTATATCAAGGAGTTGTTTTAGTTCGGCATCGCGCCCGGTGAAGGCGGCGAGGTTCGCGGGTAGTTGCCGAAGCACCGCGGTCAGGCTGTTGGCCTTGGCCTTGACATGCACCCGGACGCAAGCCTGTCGCCAGCGAGCCACCTCTGGCTCGTCCACACCGAGCGCCCGAACAATAGTCGTCACGAGATCGATGTCCAAACGGCGGCGCTGCGCCCCGAAGACGCTGGAGACAGTGGTGTGCGCGATGACCTGCGGCGGCCGCGACAGCGGACCGACACGCTTGGCCAACACCCGATAGGACGGACCGCCGGCCCATTGCCGCAGCTCCCCGAGGACCGTGATGAACTCCGCCAGGTTACGGGCCTGGGAAGGATCCGGCGCCTCGTTCACAGCCATCTTGCGCGCTCCCCGACGATCCCACACACTACCGCCGCGCGTGGAGTAAGTAGGTGTACAGACTCGTCCAGACTATGGCACATCGAAGCTCACAACTTATGGGCGAGCGGTGGGGGGATGAGCGCGCCAAGACGATTACGTCTGGTCGTCGGCGGGGGAGTACGTAGGGGTCAGCCGCAGTTTCTGCGCTCTCGGCGCAGGCGGCTGCTGCGACCTGTGGAAACGGTACTTGCCGGCCCTGATGGGCCCATTTTGAGCCCACGTGTCGTGCTAGCCCCGTATTCCGCGCCCTGAGGATCGTCAGCGGAGTCGGCGTGGGTCGATGCCAAGCAGGTCGAGTAGTCGTAGTTGCAGGGGTGTCGGGGCCGGGATGATCGGGGGATCCTGGCCCGCGCC
>NZ_JAAFZA010000481.1 GCF_015356865.1 Catenulispora pinisilvae | reverse complement strand
TAAGAGACAGGTTCGGCGGGTGGGCAGACGGCAGGCGGTTCTGCGGCGAGTTCGAGCGGGGCGTCTGCGGCCGGTTCGGCGGGTGGGCAGACGGCAGGTGGTTCTGCGGCGAGCTCGGGTGGTTCTGCGGCTGGGCAGTCGGCGGGCGGTGCGGCTATACAGCGGTCGGCGAGCTCGGCTGGAGCCTCTGGCAGCGACCATGCAGCCGGGCGGTCGGCGGGCGCGAGTGGCTTGGCAGCAGGTGGGAGCGGTTCGGCGGCGGGTGCGAGTGGGCCGGCGGCCGGTGGGAACGGTTCGGCGACGGGCGCGAGTGGTTCGGCGGCGAGTGCTGGCGGTCTGGCGGCAGGTGCAAGTGGCGCTGCTGTTCAGCGCTCGGTGAGTTCAGGTGCCTCGGCGGCAGGCGGATCGTCCGCAAGCGCGGGCGGTCCGGTAGCAGGTGCGAGTGGCGCTGCTGTTCAGCGCTCGGGTGCCTCGGCGGCAGGCGGTTCGTCGGCGGCGAGTGGGTCGTCGGGCGGTGCGAGCGGTTCTTCTGTCCAGCGCTCGGCGAGCGCGAGTGCCTCGGCGGCAGGCGGTTCGTCGGTGAGCGCGAGCGGTCCCGCAAGCGGGTCGGCGGCCAGTGCGAGTGATGCTGCTGTCCAGCGGTCCGCGGGTGGCTCGGCAGCGGGATGGTCTGCGGGCGACTCGGCGAGTGGAGGTTCGGCCGGAGCGGCCGCGGGTGCGGGCGAGCCGGCGATTGTGCAGCGCTCCACCCAGGGATCGGCTTCGGCGGCACAGAATTCGGCAGCATCCGGGCCCTTGTCCGCACAGCGCGCGACACCGCAGGGTTCGGCAGGGGCGGGTGCGGCCTCGGTGCAGCGTGCGGCGGCGCGGTCGGCGACCGGGTCCGCGCCGATCCAGGCTGGGCAGGCGAATCAGTCTGCTTCGGCGGCGGGTCAGCGTCCCGGCGCCGGGGCGCCGATCCAGCGTTCGGCCTTGGAGCCTCCGGGTCAGGGTGCTGGTACAGGTACGTCCGGTTCCGAGCCGTTCAGCCTGCCTGCCGCCCAGCGCGCCGTGCCCTCCACGCCTCAGGCCATGCCGATCCGTGCCGTTCAGCGGCGCGCGTCGGCGCCGCCTGCGGTTCCGGCCGGCGCGCCGCCGCAGCAGCCGATCGCCGCACGCAATCCCGTTACGCCTCCGGTTGTTGAGGTTCCGAGTAGTGCTGCGTCGCCGGTCGCGGAGTCCTCGGTCAGTGAGGTGGTCAGCGAGGCGGTGAGTGTGCAGCGTGCGCCGGAAGTCCAGGTGCAGCGTGCCCCGGTGCAATCGAGCTCTCCTTTGGCGCGCGTGCGGCTGAACACTTCGGGACCGGCAGCATCCAACCCGATCACGTCCACCAAGCCCCTGCTCGGCACCCGGCAACTCGCCGGCTACGTCGTTGCCGAGGCCGCAGCCAACGCGACCCCGTCGGTCCAGCGCGCAACACGCCCCGAACCGGCCACCACCCCGATCCAGCGCCTCGCGACGTCCGACCAGTCCGCCGCCGTCGCCGAGCTCCCGATCCAGCGGTCAGCCGCCCTCGCGGGCCCAGTCGAAGTCATGGCCGCAGCCCCGGCTCCGGGGAGCGCAGCCGCAACGCCGCCGCTCGCCACAACCCCGGTCCAGAGCTCCACAGCCCAGCAGCCCCCCGCCAGCAACTCAACCGCGTCCGCGTCCTACGCCGGCACGCCCCACGGCATCAACCCCCGTGCTACTAACACCAACCCAGTCCAACGAGCCGTCCCCATCCACCGCCCCACCCCGTCGGCCGCAACGCCCCTACCC
>NZ_JAAFZA010000480.1 GCF_015356865.1 Catenulispora pinisilvae | reverse complement strand
GTATAAGAGACAGGGGGCTCAGTACCTGTCGGTGGATCTGCGGGCGGTCGGGGATGTGTGTGGCGATGCGGCGGCGTTGCCGGTGCGGGATGGGGTCGTCGATGTCTGCTTTTCGTCCAACGTGCTCGAACATGTGGTGGAGCCGCGGCGGATGCTTCAGGAGATGGTGCGGGTCACGCGGCCGGGCGGGGTGGTGTTCGTGTGCTTCACCAACTGGCTGGGGCCGCTGGGCGGGCACGAGACCTCGCCGTGGCACTACCTCGGGGGCGAGTGGGCGGCGCGGCGGTATGAGCGGCGGCGCGGCGCTCCCCCGACCAATCGGTACGGCACGTCGCTCTTCCCGCTCTCGGTCGGGCGGGTGCTGCGGTGGGTGCGGGAGGCCGAGCGGGACGGGGAGGTGCAGACCCTGGCGGTCTTCCCGCGCTATCACCCCGCGTGGGCTCACGCGATCGTGCGGGTGCCGGGGCTGCGCGAGTTCCTGACCGCCAACTGTGCCATCGCGTTGCGGGTACGGTCCCAGTCGAACTCGGCGGCCCACGCGATGCACGACGACCGCATCTCGGAGGCGAGCGCCGGGTCGGCGTCCAGTTCCTTCAGCGCCGAGGACACCGTGTCGGCGAGCGTGCCGCCGGGGGCGACGAGCCAGCCGGTGACGCCGTCGCGGATGGCGTCGCGCAGGCCGTCGACGTCGTAGGCGACGGTCGGCACGCCCAGCGCGGCGGCCTCCAGGACCGACAGGCCCCAGCCCTCGCCTTGGGAGGCGGACAGGTGGAGTGCGGACGTCGCCACCAGCGCGTTCTTGGCCTCGGCGGGCAGGTGGCCGTGGATGTGGACGTGGGCGGGGTGGCGGAGCAGGGCGGCGGCGGCGCGGATCCGGTGCTCGTCGGGGCCGCGCCCGACGATGTGGACTTCGATGCCGGGCCAGGTCTCGGCCAGGTCGTCGGCGAGGTGGACGATGCGTTCCAGGCGCTTGTGGCGCACCAGTCGGCCGACCGCGACGAGTCGAGGAGGCACCAGGGGGGCGGCCGAACATGGGGCTAGAGGTGAGGCTGAGCGTAAGGCCGGGCGTAAGGCCAGGGTTAAGGCTGGAGTTAAGACTGGAGTTAAAGACAAGGCCGGAAACCCTTCTCTCGTAACGCCGTTGGGTACGAGCACGATCGGCCCGGTCCAGCGCAGCCGGGTCCGCATCGCCGCGATGGTGGACTCCGATACGGCCACCGCCTGGTGCCGGCGGTAGACCCGCCGCGCCGCCGGCCCCTCCAGCCAGCGTCCCAAGGCGGCGACCGGGCGGCTGAAGTGGGTGCCGAACTGCTCGTCGTGGACGTGGTGGACGACGAGCGCGAGGCCGGTGCGGCGTCGGGACAGGGCCAGCGGGGAGAAGAAGGGGATGCCGTTCTGGCAGTCGATCACGAAGTCGTATGCGGGCCCGCATAATCGAGCCCTGATCAATTGTGCGAGGACGGCTGGGTAGACCGACCAGCGTCCCCCGCGTCGCAGCCATCTGATTCCGTCGCGGGTCTCGCGGCGTGGTTGGCCCGGTTCGCGGGACGTCAGGAAGTCGACGGTGTCGCCTCGTTCGGCGAAGCCGCGGGCGACCTCGTACGCGAAGGACTCCGCTCCCCCGGCGGTCTGCTGCCAGGGGTCGCGCCAGTTCAGGATGGCTAAGTGCACTGCGATACAACGACGCGCGGCGGCGGGCGACACGTGCGACGGCGCCGTTCGGGCGGACAGGCGGTGCGGGGCGGGCAGGCCGCACCCGGTGAGCGAGGCGGAGCGAACTTTGATCGTACGGGGCGGTGTGGCCG
>NZ_JAAFZA010000048.1 GCF_015356865.1 Catenulispora pinisilvae | reverse complement strand
CCCCTACTCGTGCCCCCGTCCGTGCCCCGTCTCCGTTCCGCCCCCGTCCGCCTCAGTTCGGGTTCGGATCCGTGTTAGGCGGCCCGCCAGTCGTCGGCCCAGTGGCCGGCCCCGTGTTGCCGATGGTGATCCCGATCGGCGGCAGGCCGCTGATCAGTGGCGGCACGTTGAGCGTGGTGTCGGAGGAGCCGATCGGGACCGACACGTGCACGCTCGACGGGTCGCTGCTGGGTGTGCCCGTGGGGGTGGCGGTGGGGCCGACGGAGTCGGTGCCGGTCGGGCCGGCTGAGCTCGGCGGGTGCTGGCCGGGGGTCGGGTGTGCCGACGGTGTGCCGGTGGGCAGCGGGGTGCTCGGTAGGGTGCCGCCGTGGTGGGAGGCGGTGTCTGAGCCGCTGGGTCGTTGCTGGGCGGCCTGCTGGCGGTCGATGGTTGCCTGGGCGACGGCCAGGCGGGAGCTGAATCCGTCCATCAGGGCCACCAGGCGGCGGGCCTGGTCCTGGCTGTCCGGGGCCAGCAGGGTTTCCAGGTCCTGGACTTGTGGTTCGTAGATGTCCAGGAAATTCCGGAGGCTGGTCAGGGCCTCGGTGTTGCCGGACTCGGCCAGGGGGGTCAGTAGCTGACCGGCGCTGTCGACGTCCTTGTAGAGGTTGTCCGTGGTCTCGGCCACGAGTTTGCTGGTGTCCGAGCCGTCGACGTTCGAGTCGTGCCGGCCCAGCAGCTTGTGGATCTCCTCCAGCCGGGTCTTGGCCTGGCCCAGGTACTGCTCGCCGCGCTCCAGGTCGGAGCCGGACACCGAGACCCGCATGTTCTCCAGGCTGCGCTTGACCCCGTAGAGCGGGTCGCCTGGCAGTGCGCTGGATGCCGCCCACGCCACTCCGCCCAGGCCCCCGGAGAGGACCCCGACCGCGACGCCGCCGCCGATCAGTCGCCGCCGCCATGGGGTGCGGCCTCGGACCAGCACGTCGCCGTCGCCCGGGCCGCCGTCCACGTCGGAGTTGAACAAGACCAGGAAGTCGCGGTGCAGACGGGCGCCGAGTTGTTCCCGGAAGTCCGGGCGCACCATCGGGGCGTGGAAGCGCCCCTCGTCGATGACGTTCTCGACCACCCGGAGCATCGCCGCGAGTTCGGGGTCGCCCTTTTGGGGCGGGATGAGCGTCGCGACACCCGAGCCGCCGTCCCGCGAGCCGTCGAGGCCGTCGAGCAGCCTGGCGAACTGCTCGGCCCGCTGGCGCTCGCCGAATGCTGCGGCCATGTGTCATCCTTCCTGTCCCGTACGCAGGGAAGCCCCACCCGTCGCCCACCGCCGCCCGTCAAGGTGACGATGCTCGCCGCAGTGTTAGACACCGACAGACGACAAAGGTTGTGCCCCCGGCTCCCACCGGCATGTCTTTCGGTCCCTTATTCACCCGTCAGAGTGAGTTGTTGGACCGCTACTTGGAAAACGACGGCCCCACTTTCGGGGTTACGGCGTGTCCCGCATACGGGTGGTCCTGGTTTAGGAGTATTAGAGGCTCTCGGCCGGCAGAAGTCGCGCAAGCGTACGAACCGCACGGTACTGAAGCGTCTTGATGGCGCCCTCGTTCTTGCCCATGATGTCGGCGGTCTCGGCCACCGACAGGCCCTGCAGGAAGCGGAGAGTGACACACTCCCGTTGCTGGTCGTTGAGCCGGTGCACGGCGTCCAGCAAGGCCTCGTTGGACAGGTGCTCCAGCACCGAGTCCTCCGGGGACGCCTCCACCTCGTTGGAGTCCAGCATCTCGCCGGTGGAGACCTCCATCCGGTGCCGGCTGGACTTGAAGTGGTCGGCGACCAGGTTGCGGGCGATCGTCACCAGCCAGGCCCCGAAGTCGCGGCCCTGCCAGCTGAACGTGGTGATCCGGCGCAGGGCGCGGACGAAGGTCTCGCTGGTGAGGTCTTCGGCCAGGGCCCGGGTGGAGACCCGGTAGTAGATGTACCGGAAGACGGTGTCGCAGTAGATGCGGTAGAGCTCGCCGAAGGCGTCGGCGCTGCCCTCCTGCGCCTGGCGGACCAGGTGCACCATCGCCTCGGACTCGCCGTCGCCGGCGACCGGGCCGCCCGGACGGTCCGTGGTGCCCGAGTCCCCGGCGTGCCGCGCGCCGCCGCCGGAGCGCGATCCGGCCGCGTGCGTGCCGCGGCCGTTGCCGTCCCCGGCCACGACCCGGATGGCCTCGCGCAGCATCAGCAGGCCGCGGTCCTGGCGGTCCAGCAGCGGTCCCGGCGTCGGCATCGGCACGTGCGTGGACAGTACCTGCGCAGACAGCGCGCCGGTGCGGGCGAACGGGTCGCCCCCCACCTTGGCGCTGTAGCCGTTGAGTCCGAAGTCGTCCCGGTACACGTGTCTCCCGTGGCTCGGTTTCTTTAGCCAGCCTGGTAGCTCATTGAGATGTCTCTAGTAGCAGAGTGTTCCGCCTCGATCACCGATCGTAGGGTTCCCCATCGTACGGAATTCGGGTGGACCCGTGCGGGTGATTCCGGCTATTACACCCACAGGAAACACCCTCCTGTACAGGAAGTCCGGTTTAGGTCCGCTCACTGGACCACGTGTGTCCGCAGGACTTTAGAGGACTTCGAGGGGTCCCGTGCAAGGGTTGCGCAGGGGACCTTCGGGAGGTCGGAGCCCATGCGTACCCTGATAGACGGAGGGTGACAGGCCGTCGCTCTCAGTCGCGCTCGCCAGACCAGTGTGCCGCAGCGGCGGCCGCTCCGGCGGCAACCGCGCCGACAGCCGCGGCGGCGCCGGCGACCGGAACCTTCCGGGTGTGCCGCGTGGTCCGGTAATCGACGATCGCCCAGTCGTGATGCCGCGCGTGTCGGCGCAGCGCCCGATCCGGGTTGACCGCGACTGGATGCCCGACAAGGGACAGCAGCGGCAGGTCGTTCGCGGAGTCGCTGTAGGCGTAGCAGTGGGCCAGGTCCAGGCCGCGCTCCCGGGCCAGCTTGGCGACCTGGCGGGCCTTGTCCGGGCCGTGCAGCAGCGGGCCGGAGATGCGGCCGGTGTAGACGCCGTCCACGGACTCCGGCTGGGTGGCCAGCGCGCCGGTCAGCCCGAGCCGGCGGGCGATCACCTGGGCCAGCTCGATCGGCGCGGCCGTGACCAGCCACACCTCTTTGCCGTTGAGCAGGTGCGCCTCACTGAGCGCCCGGGTGCCGGGCCAGATCTTGTCCGAGAGGTAGTCCTCGAAGACCGCCTCGCAGATCTTCTCCATCCGGGCCACCTCGTGGCCCTTGACGAAGTCCAGCGCGTGCTCCTGCACGTCGTCCAGCAGCCCGGACTGCTCGCCGAAGACCCGGAACCGGACCTGGCGCAGCGCGTGGCCGGCGATCTCACGCTTGGTCACCATGCCGTGCGCGGTCAGGCCGCGTGCCAAGTGGAACAGGGAGGCGCCCTGCACCAGCGTGTTGTCCAGGTCGAAGAACGCCGCGGAGTGCACAATGCGCCCAGCAGTCTCGGTGCCCATGAGCACAAGCCTAAGCCCCCTGCGTGACTGTCAGATGTCGCGTGCGTGTTCTCCGTAGGCTCATCCCGTGATGAGACTCTTCCAGCGCTCCGGCGGCGCCCCCGTGACCGTGACCCTCGTCGGCAAGCCGGGCTGTCACCTGTGTGACGACGCGCGTGCGATCGTCGCGGCGGTGGCCGCCGAGACCGGCGCGACGGTCGAGGAGTTGGACATCACCGCCGAGGATTTCGACCCGGCACTGAAAGCGGAGTACTGGGAACAGATCCCCGTCACATTGGTGAACGGCAGGCGACACGACTTCTGGCGGGTGGACCGGGACCGGCTCCGGAAGGCGATCGCCCAGGCCTCGCGGGGCTGAGAACGGCTCCGCCCCGGCTCTGAGAAAGCTCTGGAGCAGAGTGATCCACAGCACTCGGTGCCCGGTTTGGTAACTATTCGGCGCCCAGTTCTGCTGACAAATAGGGCATCCCGTCATCGGGTGCCCGACGAGACTTTGTGCGCGCGTTCACAAACGCCTATCGTGCTTGGCAGGAGGAACAAGCGCACAAGCGCGCCGGCTCCTTCTCAGTCGGGCTGCCAGGGCACCCCTCATCGGGGCCCGAGACCGCCGGGCTGAACGAGATCCACTGCACGACGGCAACGCCGAGCGCGAGCGCGATGAGGAGCAGCGTGGCCAGCACGAGCAGCAACGCGTCGGGCGGCACCGGTTCGGACTCCCGTTCCGGCAGCGGAGCCTCGCTGCGCTCCAACCGGCAGGGCATCCCGGAAGCCACGGTGGCGCGGCTGCCGGTCTACCTGCGAGCCCTGATCAACATGCAGGAGCGCGGCATCATCACCGTCTCCAGCGAAGAGCTGGCGGCCTCCGCGGGGGTCAACTCCGCCAAACTCCGCAAGGATTTCTCTTACCTCGGCAGCTACGGGACCCGCGGGGTCGGGTACGAGGTCTCGTTCCTCGTCTACCAGATCTCCCGCGAACTGGGTCTGACCCAGGACTGGGCCGTGGCCATCATCGGGATCGGCAACCTCGGCCACGCGCTGGCCAACTACGGGGGGTTCGCCTCCCGAGGCTTCCGCGTGGCGGCGCTGTTCGACGCCGACCCCGCGCTCACCGGCACGGTGGTGGCCGGGGTGCGGGTCCGGCATGTGGACGAACTGGAATCGGCGATCCGCGGCCTAGGAATCTCGATCTTCGTGATCTCCACGCCGCCGGGCGCCGCCCAGGCCGTCGCCGACCGGCTGGTCGCGGCCGGGATCACCTCGATCCTGAACTTCGCGCCGGTGGTCTTGAACGTGGCGGAGGGCGTGGACGTGCGCAAGGTGGACCTGTCCATCGAGCTGCAGATCCTCGCCTTCCACGAGCAGCGCAAGGGCGGGCACGCGCTGCCGCAGGCCGGGAACGGGACGGCGGAGTCCGACGGCGGCGGGGAGACCGCCGCCGGACCGGCCGCCTCCGGTCCCCCCGGCCGAGCCCTCGACCCTTCCTTGATCGATACCGGGATCCCCTCGTGAGCCTTCTAGCCGTAGGACTGTCCCACCGGTCCGCCCCCCACGCGCTCCTGGAGCGCGCGGCCCTGAGTACCGAGCGCACCGGCAAACTGCTGGCCGACCTCGCCGCGTCCCAGAACGTGCACGAGGCCGCGGCCCTGGCCACCTGCAACCGCATCGAGGTCTACGCCGGCGTCGAGAAGTTCCACGCCGCCGTGACCGAGATCACCGAACTGCTGTCGGTGCACACCGGCGTCGAGCCGGCCGAGCTGACCCAGCACTTGTACGTGCACTACGACGGCCGCGCGGTGCAGCACCTGTTCACCGTGGCCTGCGGCCTGGACTCGATGGTGGTCGGCGAGCCGCAGATCCTCGGCCAGATCCGCACCGCCCTGGCCGCCGCGCAGGAGCACGGCACCGCCGGGCGAGCGCTGAACGACGCGATGCAGCAGGCGCTGCGGGTCGGCAAGCGCGCGCACAGCGAGACCGGCCTGGACCGGGCCGGGCAGTCGGTGGTGTCGGTCGCGCTGGACGCGGCCTACCAGGCGCTCGGCGTCCAGGGCCCGAACGATCTCCGGGTGCTGATCATCGGTGCCGGCTCGATGGCCGCGCTGGCCGCCGCGTCACTGAATCGGGCCGGGGTCCGTCATATGGTCGTGGCGAATCGGACCCAGGAACGCGCTGAGCACTTGGCGACCCAGTACGGCGGGGTCGCGGTGCCCATCTCTGAGATCGTTCCGGCGCTGGGGGAGGCCGACCTCGTGGTCGCCTGCACCGGCGCGCCGGGCTACGTGATCACCGGCGAGATGCTGAACCGGGCCGCGCACAGCCACCCGATCGCTCTGGTCGACCTGGCGCTGCCGCGCGACGTCGACCCGGCGGTCCGGGAACTGGCCGGCGTGCACGTCGTGGACCTGGAACGGGTCGCCGAGGACGGCAGCGCGCAGGCCGCCGGCGCCGCACAGGAGATAGCTGCGGTCCGTGACCTGGTGCTCGGCGAGGTCGAGGCCTACGCCGCCGCGCAGCGCGCGGAGGCCGTCGCACCGACCGTCGCCGCGCTGCGGGTGATGGCCGCCGACGTGGTCCGGGCCGAACTGGACCGGCTGCGGGGCAAGACCCCCGGGCTTAGCGACAAGGACCGCGCCGAGGTCGAGCAGACCGTGCGCCGCGTGGTCGACAAGCTTCTTCACGTGCCCACGGTGCGCGTGAAACAACTCGCCGGCGCTCCCGGCGGGTCCTCCTACGCCGAGGCGCTGCGTGAGCTCTTCGGCCTCGATCCGGCCTCGGTGGAGGCCGTCAGCGCGGCCAACGCCGCGGGCACGACGAATGAGGTGTCAGCATGAGCGCTCCTCCGGAGGATTCCGGACCGCCTGCGCCAGGCCCGGAACGGGCTTTACGGCTGGGCACCCGGGCCAGCGCTCTGGCCCTGGCCCAGTCCGGGATGATGGCCAGAGCCCTGACCGCGGCCACCGGCCGGCCCGTGGAACTCGTCCACGTCACCACGTACGGCGACACCTCCCGTGAGTCGCTGTCGGTGATCGGCGGCACCGGGGTGTTCGTCAACGCCCTGCGGGACGCGCTGTACGCCGGTGAGATCGACTTCGCGGTGCACTCGTTGAAGGACCTGCCGACCGCGGCGCCGGAGGGCCTGCACCTGGCGGCGGTGAGCGAGCGCGCGGCGGTGAACGACGCGCTGGTGGCCCGGGACGGCCTGAAACTGGCCGATCTGCCGGCCGGCGCGCGGGTCGGCACCGGTGCGGCGCGCCGGATGGCGTTGCTGAAGATGATCCGGCCGGACCTGGAGGTCGTGCCGATCCGCGGCAACGTCGACACCCGGGTGAACTTCGTGCGCTCGGGCCGGCTGGACGCGGTGCTGGTGGCGTTCGCCGGATTGCAGCGGCTGGGCCGCGACGAGGAGGCGACCGAGGTCCTGGACCCGGAGATCATGCTGCCCTCGCCGGGGCAGGGCGCCCTGGCGGTGGAGTGCCGCGACGCCGACCTGGTCGGCCTGCTGGCCGTCCTGGACCACCGGCTCACCCGGGCCGCGGTGGTCGCCGAGCGCACCATGCTGGCGGTCCTGGAAGCCGGGTGTTCGGCTCCGGTGGGTGGCCACGCGGTCGCCTTGGATGACAACGTTTTGTCGTTGACCGGGGTGGTTGCTACCGTCACGGGGTCCCGCGGCCTGCGGCTTTCCGCGACCGGTACGGTCGGCGACGCCGAAGGGCTCGGACGGCGGGTGGCCGAAGGACTGCTCGCCGAGGGCGCGGCCGAGATTATGGCGTCGGCACAGATTATGGCGTCGGCACAGATCGTGGAGGCCGGGCAATGACGGAGATCTTGACGGGGCTGGAACTGCTGGAGGGCGCCGGAGGCGGCGCCCGGACGACGGACGGTGGGGGTGAGGCAGGCATGGTGACGACTACTCAGCGAGGTTCGGCCTCTGCGCTCGATTCCTGTGCGACGACGGCGTTGCTGGCCTTCGTCGGCGCCGGCCCCGGTGATCCGGAGCTGCTGACCGTGCGCGCGGTCGCCTTGTTGCAGGGTGCTGACGTGGTCGCCGCCGAGGCCGGGCTGCTGGAGCGGCTGGGCCAGCACCTCAACCCGGACGCCACGTTGGTGTCGGTGGTGGAGAGCGAGCGCGGGGAGCTGGGAGAACTGGGCGACGCGACCGTCTCCCTGACCCCGGCCTCGCGGATGAAGAACCTGCTGGCCGAGGTCGCGGCCGGGCGCCGCGTGGTGCGGCTGACCTCCGGCGACCCGGGCCTGTCCGGCGTGGTCGCGGCCGAGGCCGCGCTGTGCGCCAAGGCCGGTGTGGTCTACGAGATCGTCCCCGGCGTCGCGGTCTCGACCGCGGTGCCGCTGTACGCGGGCATCCCGCTGGGCCGCTCGTCGGGGCAGGGCGGGGTGCGCATCCGCTCCCTGGCCGACGTCGCCGACTCCGCCGGCAAGCCCGGCGCCGGCCCGCTCGGCGCGCACGAGACCCTGGTCATGGTCGGCCCCGCGCACCTGCTGGAGTCGGCCGCGGCCGCGCTGGCGGCCACCGGGCTGGCCAAGGCCACCACCCAGGTCGCGGTGACCGCCGACGGCTCGATGACCACCCAGCGCACCGTGGTCTCCACCCTGGCCCGGGTCGCGATCGAGGCCTCCGCGCTGATCGCGGCCGGCGGCGAGGTGGTCGTGGTGGTCGGCGCCGCGGTGTCCGACCGGGCCTCGCTGTCCTGGTATGAGACCAAGCCGCTGTTCGGCTGGAAGGTCCTGGTGCCGCGCACCAAGGAGCAGGCCGAGGGGCTGTCCGACCGGCTGCGCACCTACGGTGCGGTCTCGCACGAGGTGCCGACCATCGCCGTGGAGCCGCCCCGCACCCCGCAGCAGATGGAGCGCGCGGTCAAGGGACTGGTCACCGGCCGCTACGAGTGGGTGGCCTTCACGTCGCAGAACGCTGTGAAGGCGATCCGCGAGAAGTTCGAGGAGTACGGCCTGGACGCCCGGGCGTTCGCCGGGATAAAGGTCGCGGCGGTCGGCGAGCAGACGGCGGCCGCCCTGGTCGCCTTCGGCGTCCAGCCGGACCTGGTGCCCTCCGGCGAGCAGTCGGCGGCCGGGCTGCTGGAGGACTTCCCGGCCTACGACCCGGTCTTCGACCCGATCGAGCGGGTCTTCCTGCCGCGCGCCGACATCGCCACCGACACCCTGATCGCCGGGCTGATCGAGCTGGGCTGGGAGGTCGACGACGTCACCGCCTACCGGACGGTGCGCGCCGCGCCGCCGCCGGCCGAGGTCCGCGAGGCGATCAAGGGCGGCGGCTTCGACGCGGTCCTGTTCACCTCCTCCTCCACGGTCCGCAATCTGGTCGGCATCGCCGGCAAGCCGCACGCGGCCACGGTGATCGCGTGCATCGGCCCGCAGACCGCCAAGACCGCCGAGGAGCACGGCCTGCGCGTGGACGTCATGGCGCCGTCGGCGTCGGTGACCGCGCTGGCCGACGCGCTCGCGGCGTTCGGCGAGACCCGCCGGGTCTCCGCACTGACCGCCGGGGAGCCGTTGTATCGCCCCTCCGAGCGCCGGCCCGGGGGACGCCGCCGCTCGGCGCGCTGAGGCCGCTGCCGGGGCGATGAGTTGCGCCGCTAGGGCAGAAGTGGTCAGGTAGTCGCTATGAGCAGTGGCTTCGCGGACGACGTCTACCTTCCGCAGCCGGATCCGGATGCCCAGGACCCGCTGGAGCAGTTGGACGGCTCCGACACGCTGGTCTCCGGGCCCGACGACCTGGACACCGGCTACTCGCCGCCGGAGCGGCCGATGGCGCTGCGCGATCCGGAGACCATGGACGAGCGGCTGGCCGAGGAGACGCCGGACGACGACGGCCCGCCGGCGGACTGGGACGGTATCGGCGACCACGCCGGAGCCGACGGCGAGCTGATGGGCGATCAGGTCGGCGGCCGGCGGTCCGGCCGGCTGGTGGCGCCGGACGAGGGCGCGCACTCCGGGGGCAACTCCGATCTGTCAGCGCAGGACGTCGGCATCGACGGCGGTGCGGCCTCGGCCGAGGAGGCCGCCATGCACGTGGTCGACGATGAGGAACTGGACGAGGAATACGACGACGCGATCGACTGATCTCTGATGAGCTGAGCTCTGATGAACTGGGTTCTTATGAGCTGTGGCCGAGCCGATTGAGCGGTGGCAGAGTCGATCTGTGCGGTACCCGCGATGGATGTGGCGCGGTGTATGTGACACATTGAACACCAGCGAAGCCGTGGTCCCGTGATCCGGGACCGGGCCCGTACAGGGCACGTCTCACAGCCCAAAAACCGCGAGTACCCTCAAATGTATGAGCTTTCCGCTGGACCGCCCGCGCCGCCTCCGCACCACGCCGGCCATGCGCCGCCTCGCCGCCGAGACCCGTCTGCACCCCGCTGACTTCGTCCTTCCGCTGTTCGTCAAGGAGACGGTGAGCGATCCGACGCCGATCGCGTCGATGCCCGGCGTCCTGCAGCACACCCTGGGCTCGGTGCGGAAGGCCGCCGCCGAGGCGGTCGCCGAGGGGCTGGGCGGCCTGATGCTCTTCGCCATCCCGGCGGAGAAGGACGCGCGCGGCTCGGCCGGCCTCGCCCCCGACGGGATCCTGCAACGGGTCATCGCCGAAGTCCGCGACGAAGTCGGCGACGACATCGTGATCATGTCGGATCTGTGCCTGGACGAATTCACCGATCACGGGCATTGCGGGGTCATTCGTGACGATGGCACCGTGGACAACGACGCCACTTTGGAACTTTATGCGGAAATGGGCATCCGGCAGGCCGAGGCCGGCGCCCATATGGTCGCCCCGAGCGGGATGATGGACGGACAGGTCGCCGTGATCCGGCGCGCACTGGACGAAGCGGGCCGGCAGGACACCTCGATCCTCGCCTATTCCGCGAAATACGCCAGCGCCTTCTTCGGCCCGTTCCGGGACGCCGTGGAGTCCAGCCTGAAGGGTGATCGGAGCGCGTATCAGGAGAATCCCGCCAATACCCGGGAATCCCTACGCGAAGTGCGCCTCGATGTCGAGGAGGGCGCGGATATGATCATGGTCAAGCCCGCACTGTCCTATCTGGACATCGTCCGTCAGGTGGCGGACATGGTCGAGGTGCCGGTCGTCGCCTACCAGGTGTCCGGCGAGTACGCGATGGTCGAGGCCGCGGCCGCCAACGGCTGGCTGGACCGGGAGCGGACCATCATGGAGACGCTGACCTCGGTGCGCCGGGCGGGTGCCACCTCGGTGCTGACCTACTGGGCCGTGGAAGCTGCGCGCATGCTCTAGACGATTGATTCCTGGGGCGTCAGCTGGTTTGAGCGTCAGCTGGTTTAAATGGGGACGTCCTGCGGGACATCCCCTCCAACGAACCCCCGCATCCCCTTGCCGAACCCTTGCCGGGCCCGGTGCGGGGGTTGCGGGGGTTCGTACGATCTTGCGGCCCGGTTCTCCGCATTGGTAATGGGTGGATATCCAGGGTGTGGCTCACACCGCCGGTTTACCTGCGGCGACAGATAAAAGATCTTGAAATGCCAAGATCGGGAACCGCTCAGTGTCGATCTTGTTAATTCTTCCCGGCGGGCGTCCGTAGCAGGTCTGTAGGTCTTTTGACATCGATTTTGTTGCCGATCCGTGATCGCTTTTCCCCCTTTGTTGGGCCACTGTATGCAGGAGTGGTCGTGAGCCACCCTCGGCGCCACTGCCTGTCTTACGTGCCCCTCGGCTGCGCTCACAACCGCGACCGGCCCGGATCCACACACCGAGCCGGCTCCGTCGAAGGGGAGGGCTCTTGATGGCCGTCAGAAATACCCGAAAAATCGTGGCGATGGCGGGGGTACTCGCCGTCCTCGCGTCGGCCGCGGCATGCGGCAGCTCGAAGAAGAGCGGCGGCAACAACAACGCGACCAACCCGGTCTCGACCGCGAGCAGTTCCTCGGCTCCGGCCAAGCAGGGAGGTACCGCGAACGTCGCCGAGTGGCCGCCCGGGTCGAGCCCGACCGCGATCTGGCCGTTCATGACCAGCGACCAGCTGAGCACCCAGAACGCCGGCCAGTTCCAGTACTACTTCTACCGTCCGCTGTACTTCGTCGGTCTGAACGACAAGCTGGCCGTCAACTACGACATGGGTCCGGCCGACCAGCCGACCTGGAGCTCGGACGGCCTGACCATCACCATCCCCATGAAGTCCACCTGGGGCTGGAGCAACGGTGAGAAGGTCACCGGTCAGGACGTGCAGTTCTGGCTGAACATGCTGAAGTCCGAGGAGGGCAAGCCGGGCCAGGCGGGCGCGTCGGGCTACTACAGCCCGCCGAACCAGGCCGCCGGCGTGAACTACCTGCCGGACAACATCAAGTCGACCACGGCCACCGACTCCAGCATCAGCATCACGTTCGACCAGAAGTACAACCAGGAATACATCGTCGGCAACGCGCTGTCGACGGTCACGCCGATGCCGCTGGCCTGGGACGTCACCGACGCCAAGGGCACCAAGGGCAAGTGCTCGACGGACACCTTGACCTCGCCGACGCTGCAGGCCGACTGTGACGCGGTGTTCAAGTACCTGAACACGGCCGGCAAGGACGTCAAGTCCTTCGCCACCAACCCGTTGTGGCAGATCAGCGACGGCCCGTGGTCCCTGAAGGACTTCAACGCCACCTCCGGCGGCTTCTCCATCACGCCGAACACCAAGTTCACCGGTGAGCACAAGCCGTACCTGGACCAGGTCAACTTCGTCCCGTTCCAGAGCCAGGACGCGGAGTGGACGGCCCTGAAGGCCGGCTCCACCGGGGCCAACGCGCTGCAGATCGGGGTGTTCCCGAACGCCGACACCCCGCCCTACAACGGCAGCGACCTGCAGGCCGGCAACCCGCTGGCCTCGGCCGGGTACAACGTGGAGAAGGGCTCGCTGCTCGACTCGATCGACTACTACCAGGTGAACGACGGCTCCAAGGCCCACGGCAACCTGTTCAAGCAGTCGTACTTCACCAAGGCCCTGCAGGACGAGATGGACCAGCAGAGCGCGATCAACGGTCCGTACAAGGGCTGGGGCTACCCGACGACGGGCATCGTGCCGGGCTACCCGGACGGCAACCCGCTGTCCCCGGCGGCCAAGGCCGCCTCGGCCAAGTACGACCCGGCTGAGGCCAAGACCCTGATGCAGCAGCACGGCTGGGACGTCTCGACCACCCCGGCGACCTGCACGAGCCCGGGTACCGGCGCCAACCAGTGCGGTGCGGGCATCAAGGCCGGCGACAAGGCCGAGTTCACCCTGGAGTACCCGTCGGCGCACCCGGCCATGGACACCATGCTGGCCGCCTACAAGCAGGCCGCGGCCGGTGCCGGTATCGCGGTCAACACGGTGACCAAGACCCAGAACACCCTGTCCGGTGAGCTGGTCGGGTGCTCCCCGAGCGCCCCGGCCGGTTGCAACTGGGACGCGATCCTGTACGGCGGTTGGGTCTTCTCCCTGCTGCCGACCACCGACTCGCTCCTGACCACCGGCGCCGGCTCGAACATCTTCGGGTTCTCCGACCCGACGTTCGACTCCAAGGTGGCCGGCACGATCAAGAGCAGCGACCCGCAGGCCTGGTACGACTACGAGTCCTACGCGGCCGGCATCTCGCTGCCGCTGATCTTCATGATGGACCAGATCTGGCCGTGGGCCGTGGCGAGCAACTTCCACGACTCCGGGCAGGACGCGTTCCAGGGCTTCGAGCCTGAGTTCTGGTACTACACCAAGTGATTCAGCGCACTGACGTCACCGCGACCCCCGGCGGGGGGTCGCGGTGACCACTTACTTGATCCGCCGCTTCTTCCAGTCGATCGTGACACTGTTCATCGTGTCGATCGCCACCTTCGGCATGATGCACCTGATGCCGAACGGCGTCGTGCGAGGGATGCTCGGCCAGCGGGCCACCCCCCAGACCATTGCCGAGCTCACCCACCGACTGGGCCTGGACCAGCCCCTGTACGTGCAGTACTGGCGCTGGCTGGACCGGCTGGTCGTCCACTTCGATCTGGGCACCAGCTATCAGAAGAGCCAGACCGTCAATGCGCTGCTGAAGGAGGACATGGGGCAGTCGATGTACATCGTCGGCCTCGCGCTGTTCTTCACCATCGTCATCTCGGTGCCGGTGGGCGTGCTGCAGGCGACCCGCCGCAACTCGGTCACCGACTACACGATCACCACGTTCTCCTTCATCGGCTACGCGATCCCGGTGTTCTTCCTCGGCGTCGTGCTGCGTGACCTGTTCCAGGTGCAGTTCCACCTGATACCGATCGCGAAGCAGATCGACTCCTTCCACGCCGCGTTCTCCCAGCCGGACCAGATGATCCTGCCGGTGGCCACTCTGGTCATCAGCGGTGTGGCCGGATACAGCCGGTACATGCGCTCCTCGATGCTCGACGAGATCACCCAGGACTACGTCCGCACGGCGATCGCCAAGGGCGCGACCAAGCGCCGCGTGCTGTACCGGCACGTGCTGCGCAACGCGATGATCCCGATGATCACCCTGGTCGGGCTGTCCCTGCCGACCCTGGTGGGCGGCGCGCTGCTGGTGGAGCAGATCTTCAACATCCAGGGCATCGGCGTGCTGACCATCAACGCCGCCTTGTCCAGCGACTTCGTGATCGTCCTGGGCACCACGATGCTGACCGCGATCGTCACGATCCTCGGGTCGCTGGTGGCCGACATCTCTTACGCCGCCCTGGACCCACGAGTAAGGCTCACCTGATGGACGAGATCGTCGTCGAATCCCCCGGACAGGGGGACAACATCCCGCCGACCGAGCAGATGCTGGGCCTGGAGCCGACCGAGAGCGCGCGCTCGATGTTCCGCCGCGGCCTGGAGGTCTTCCTGGAGAACCGGCTGGCCGTGGTCGCCTTCGGCGTGCTGGTCTTCTACGTCCTGATGTGCTTCTTCGGGCCGCTGCTCTACCACGGCAACACCTCGCACGTGCAGATGGACGAGATCACCCTGCCGCCGGGCCCCAGCCATCCGCTGGGCACCGACCAGAACGGCGTGGACGAGCTCGGCAAGTTGATGAAGGCCGGCCAGATCTCGTTGGAGATCGGCATCGCCTCCGGCGTGCTGGCCTCGGTGATCGGCATGCTGTACGGCGCCATCGCCGGCTACGTCGGCGGCTGGGTGGACTCGATCATGATGCGGACCATCGACGCGCTGCTGTCGATCCCGCTCATCTTCGCGCTGATCTACCTGGCCTCCACGCTGGGCCGCACCAAGACGGTGTTCATCATGGTGATCGCGCTCACCAGCTGGTTCAGCCTGACCCGCCTGACCCGCGGCGACACGCTGACCATCAAGGTGCGCGACTACGTGGCGGCCTGCCGGATGATGGGCGGGCGCAGCCCGCGGATCATCTTCCGGCACATCCTGCCGAACACCATCGGCACCACCATCGTGAACACCTCGCTGTCGATCGCCAACTCGGTCTTCGCGCTGTCCGTGCTCAGCTACATCGGGCTGGGACTGCAAGCGCCGAACGACGACTGGGGCGGGATGTTCGCGAACGGATCGAGCTACCTGGACCAGAACTACTGGTGGATGATCTATCCCCCGGGCGTGTCCATCGTGCTGATCATCATCTCCTGCAACTTCATCGGAGACGCCCTGCGCGACGCCTTCGAGACCCGGCTCCAGAAGCGGTGAGGCGGCCATGGCACTTCTAGAGGTCGAAAACCCTCCACACCCAGATCAAGCTGAAGAAGTCGACCGTCCAGGCGGTCGACGGCATCAGCTTCACCGTCGAGGCCGGCGAGACCATCGGCATCGTCGGGGAGTCCGGCTCGGGCAAGACCATGACCGCGATGTCGATCATGCGGCTGCTGCCCAACGGCGGCTCCAGTCCGGAGGGCAGCATCTTCCTGGACGGCCGGGACCTGCTGCAGCTGGACGACGAGCAGATGGCCAAGATCCGCGGCAACGACATCGGCATGATCTTCCAGGACCCGATGACGTCGCTGAACCCGACGATGACCATCGGCAAGCAGATCGCCGAGTCGGTGCGGATCCACCGCGGCGCCAGCAAGGCCGAGGGCCTGGAGCGCGCCATCGAGGTGCTCTCCCTGGTCGGGATGCCCAGCCCGCAGCAGCGGGCCCGGGACTACCCGCACCAACTCTCCGGGGGCATGCGCCAGCGCGCGATGATCGCGATAGCGCTGGCCAACGAGCCCAAGCTGCTGATCGCCGACGAGCCGACCACCGCGCTCGACGTGACGGTGCAGAAGCAGATCCTGGAGCTGATCGACGGCCTGCGCGAGCGGCTCGGCATGGCGGTCATCCTGGTGACGCACGACCTCGGCGTGATCGCCGGGCGCGCGGACCGGGTGAACGTGATGTACGCCGGCCGGATCGTGGAGAACACGACCACCGAGATGCTGTACGCGAACCCGCGGCACCCGTACACCGAGGCGCTGTTCGACTCGCTCCCGGAGCGCGGCGCGGACAGCGGCACCCGGTTGTACTCGATCCCCGGGATGCCGCCGGACCTCACCAAGCCGCCGGCCGCCTGCCGGTTCGCGGCCCGGTGCCGGTACGCGCAGGACGACTGCCGGGCCCAGGACCCGCCGTACCGGGTGGACGAGGTGGGCCACGAGTTCGCGTGCTTCCACCCGGTGGGCGCCGCCCTGCGCTCCGGCGAGGAGGTCGAGGTCACCCTCTCGGAGGTCACCTCGACCGAGGAACTGCCGACCCCGGAGTTGGGCGAGGTGCTGCTGGAGGTCACCGACCTGGTCAAGGACTTCCCGATCACCAAGGGTTTCCTGCGCCGGCAGATCGGCTCGGTCAGCGCGGTCGCCGGGGTGTCGTTCAGCATCCGCAAGGGCGAGACCGTGGGCCTGGTCGGCGAGTCCGGCTGCGGCAAGACCACGGTGGCCAAGCTGATCGTCGGGCTGGAGGAGACCACCGCCGGGTCCATGAGCCTGGAGGGGACGGACCTGGCCACGCTGAAGTCCGGTGAGCGGCGCAAGAAGAGCCGCGACGTCCAGCTGATGTTCCAGGACAGCTACGCCGCGATGGACCCGCGTATGCGGGTGCGCACGGTGGTCCGCGAGCCGCTGGACATCCAGAAGGTGGGCGACAAGGAGAGCCGCGAGGCCCGGATCAAGGAGCTGTTCGAGCAGGTCGGCCTGCCGGCCTCGGCGCTGGAGCGGTACCCCCACGAGTTCTCCGGCGGGCAGCGCCAGCGGGTCGGCTTCGCCCGGGCCCTGGCTCCGGCGCCGAAGCTGATCGTGGCCGACGAGCCGGTCTCGGCGCTGGACGTGTCGATCCAGTCGCAGGTCCTGAACCTGATGAAGGACCTGCAGGCCGAGCACGGACTGTCCTACCTGTTCATCTCGCACGACCTGTCGGTGGTCCGTTACGTCTCCGACCGGATCGGCGTGATGTACCTGGGCAAGCTGGTGGAGATCGGCCCGGCCGAGGCGGTGTACTCCAAGCCCATCCACCACTACACCCGGGGCCTGCTGGACACCATCCCGGTGGCCGACCCGGAGGTGGAGAAGGCCAAGGCCAGCAGCGGTATCGTCGGCGAGCTGCCGAGCGCCATCAACCCGCCCTCGGGCTGCCGGTTCCGGACCCGCTGCCCGGCCGCGCAGGACATCTGCGCGCAGACCGAGCCGCCGCTGGTGCCGTACGGGACCGACGGGCACCTGGCCGCCTGCCACTTCCCGATCTGGGAGTAGCGCCGGTCCTGGCCGCGACGGTAAGGAGTCCACGGCGAGGAGGGCCTGACGCCCTCTCAAATTGTGGACACAAACGAAGATCGCTACGGTGAGGACACCGGGTTCGCGTGAGCATCCGCGCACCCGGTGTCTTTTTTTACCCTTATGCGTGTACTGCCCGTTATAGGTCATTCACCGTATGTATCAGGGTTTATAACTAGAGATCACTTCGTGTCCTTTTCGTGATCGATTTCCCGGAGAACATCCGAGAACCTGTTAACCAACGGGCTCGACACGATCTGTACCACCCCCAAGATCTTCGCCCGCTTCAACGGTTGTGGGCTTAGAGCACGGAGGGTCGAGGCATGGGTGCCTTCATAGTTCGCAGGCTTCTGAACTATGTGGTCTTGGTGTTCGTCGCCACGTCCCTGGCTTACCTGGGGGCGGCCACGGCCTTCCACCCCAAGGACATGTACCTGCAGAAGAACCCGCCGACCCCGGCCGTGGTCATGTACCACGAGCTCAACGAGCGCAACGACAACCCGGACAAGCCGGTGTTGGAGCGGTACGCGCACTGGGTGGACGGCGTCGCGCACGGCGACTTCGGCCAGACCTGGCAGCTGGACTCGGTCAGCAAGCACTTCTCGATCAGCGTGTGGGTCACCGTGCGGCTGGTCACCGTTGCCGCCGTGATCTCGGCGGTGGCGGGCATCCTGATCGGCTCGTTCCAAGCCGTCAGACAGTACAAGTTCAGCGATCACGCGATCACGTTCGGCTCCTACATCATCTTCGCGATGCCGGTCTTCGTGCTGGCCCCGCTGCTGAAGCTGGTCGCGGTCCAGGTGAACAAGGCGGTCGGCGGCAACACCCCGCTGTTGCAGTACCAGGGCGAGATCGACCCGGACGCCACCGGCTTCTGGGGCCAGCTGTTCAGCCGCGCCGACCACCTGCTGCTGCCGACCATCTCGCTGTCGCTGGGCCTGATCGCCTTCTACAGCCGCTACCAGCGCGGGCAGATGCTGGACGTGCTGGGCTCGGACTTCCTGCGCACGGCGCGGGCCAAGGGCCTGAGCAAGACCCGGGCGATCCTGAAACACGGCGTGCGCACCGCGGTCATCCCGGTCATGACGCTGGTGACCTACTCCACGATCCTGACCTTCGCCGGCGCGATCATCACCGAGCGGGTCTTCGGCTGGAACGGCCTGGGCTCCTGGTTCACCGACGCGACCAACCACTCCGACGTGAACTCGGTGGCGGTGATCACCCTGTTCTCCGCGGTGCTGGTGCTGATCGCCGGGATGCTCTCGGACATCATCACCGCCGTGCTCGACCCGAGGGTCCGGCTGTGACGGCGCGCCGCGTCCCCGCCAGTTCCCGCACCAGCCACCGAAGGGCCCTGTGATGACCGCCCCGACCGCCGCGGACACCGAGTCCGTCCAGCCGCTCGCCGCCGTTCCGGCCCGCTCCGGCCGCGCCGGTCTGGTCTGGCGCCGGTTCCGCCGCAACAAGTTCGCGATGGTGGGCCTGGTCGGCCTGGTGCTGCTGTTCCTGTTCGCGTTCCTGGGCCCGCTGCTCACGCACTGGTCGCCGACCGACATCGACCTGGTCAACACCCAGTCCGGGCCGACCGGCGACCACTTGTTCGGCACCGACGACGTCGGCCACGACATGTTCGCCCAGACCGTGAACGGCATGCAGAAGTCGCTGATCATCGGGCTGCTGGTGGCCCTGCTGTCCACCGGGTCCGCGGGCCTGCTGGGCACCGCGGCCGCCTACTTCGGCGGCTGGTGGGAGAAGGTCATCGTCTGGCTGACCGACCTGTTCCTGGTCGTGCCCTCGCTGCTGATGCTGATCATCTTGTCCCCGTACTTCCAGGGCACCAGCTGGCTGGTGCTGGTGCCGATGATCGCGCTGTTCAGCTGGATGATCACCTCGCGGGTGGTGCGCGGCATGACGCTGACCATCCGGGAGCGCGAGTTCGTCCGGGCCGCCCGGTACATGGGCGTGCCGGCCTGGACCATCATCGCCCGGCACATCATCCCCAACATCTCCTCGATCCTGATCGTCGACTTCACGCTGAACGTGGGCGCGGCGATCGTCACCGAATCGTTCCTGTCCTTCCTGGGCTTCGGCATCCGCACCCCGAACGTCTCGCTGGGCACCGTGATCAACGACGGGGCGCAGTTCGCCTCCACCGACCAGTGGTACCTGTTCGTGTTCCCGGCCTCGGTCCTGGTGCTGATCATCCTGTGCGTCAACTTCATCGGGGACGGCCTGCGCGACGCCCTCGACCCCAACTCGACGGGAGCCTCGGCCCGATGAGCCAGAACCTGCTGCTGACCGACGCCGCCGGGCGCCCGAAGAACCCGGCGCCCACCGGCACCCCGCTGCTGTCCGTGCAGGACCTGCACGTCACCTTCAGCTCCGAGGCCGGGGACGTGCGCGCGGTGCGCGGCGTCAGCTACGACCTGCACCCCGGCGAAGTGCTGGGCATCGTGGGCGAGTCCGGCTCGGGCAAGTCGGTGTCCGCGATGGCGATCCTGGGCCTGCTGCCGGACAACGCCCGGATCACCGGCTCCATCAAGCTGGAGGGCCGGGAGCTGCTGGGGCTGGGCGACAAGCAGATGTCGAAGATCCGCGGCAAGGACATCGCGATGGTCTTCCAGGACCCGCTGTCCGCGCTGACCCCGGTGTTCACCGTCGGCGACCAGATCGTCGAGGCGCTGAGCGTGCACCAGAAGCTGTCCCGGGACGCCGCGCGCAAGCGGGCGCTGGAACTGCTCGACGTGGTCGGCATCCCGGACCCCGAGCGCCGCTTCAAGAACTTCCCGCACGAGTTCTCCGGCGGTATGCGCCAGCGCGTGATGATCGCCATGGCGATCGCCAACGACCCCAAGGTCATCCTCTGCGACGAGCCGACCACCGCGCTGGACGTGACCATCCAGGCCCAGATCCTGGAGGCGCTGAAGAACGCGCAGGAGCTCACGGGCGCGGCGATCCTGATGATCACCCACGACCTCGGCGTGGTCGCCGGCTTCGCCGACAAGGTCTCGGTGATGTACGCCGGCCGCCCGGTCGAGCAGGGCGCCGTCGACGAGATCTACTACCGGCCGCGCATGCCCTACACCATCGGCCTGCTGGGCTCGATCCCGCGGCTGGACGTCTCCGGCGAGCACGGCCGGCGCCCGCTGACCCCGATCGAGGGCAACCCGCCGTCGATGGTGGACCTGCCGGACGCCTGCCCGTTCGCCGACCGCTGCCCGATCGTCACCGACATCTGCCGGGACGCCGAGCCCGAACTGCTGCCGGCCGGCCCGGACTCGCACCCCTCGGCCTGCCACCGCCGTGCGGACCTGGAGAGCGGGACGATCCCGATCGACCAGGTGTACCCGGTCCCGCAGATCCCCGAGACGCACCTGGACACCGTGCCGCGCGCGCAGCGCAGCCCGGTGCTGGAGATCAAGGGCCTGCAGAAGCACTTCCCGCTGATGCGCGGCGCGGTGTTCAAGCGGCGGGTCGGCACGGTCAAGGCCGTGGACGGCATCGACTTCGAGATCCGCGAGGGCGAGACCCTGGGCCTGGTCGGGGAGTCCGGCTGCGGCAAGACCACCACGCTGCTGGAGATCCTGGAGCTGGTGGCCCCGCAGGCCGGGTCGATCGCGGTGTTCGGCCGCCAGGCGGCGAAGCTGTCCGGCCGCGAGCGCATGGAGATGCGCAAGGACATCCAGATCGTGTTCCAGGACCCGATGGCCTCGCTGGACCCGCGGATGCCGGTCGGTGAGGCCATCGCCGAGCCGCTGCGCACCCACGGCTGGTCCCAGGACAAGGCCTACGAGCGGGTGGCCGAGCTGCTGGAGCTGGTCGGCCTGGAGCCGTACCACGCCTCGCGCTTCCCCCGGGAGTTCTCCGGCGGCCAGCGGCAGCGCATCTGCGTGGCCCGGGCCCTGGCGCTGAACCCGAAGGTCGTCATCCTGGACGAGCCGGTCTCGGCGCTGGACGTGTCGATCCAGGCCGGGGTCATCAACCTGCTCGACGAGCTGCGGGCCAAGCTGGGCCTGAGCTACCTGTTCGTGGCGCACGACCTGTCGGTGGTGCGGCACATCGCCGACCGGGTGGCCGTGATGTACCTCGGCCGGATCGTCGAGATCGGCGACGTGGCCTCGGTGTTCGAGCTGCCTTCGCACCCCTACACCCAGGCCCTGCTCTCGGCGATCCCGCTGCCGGACCCGCGCAAGGAGCGCGAGCGCTCGCGGATCCTGCTGCCCGGCGACCTGCCCTCGCCGGCCAACGTGCCCTCCGGCTGCCGGTTCCGTGACCGCTGTTTCAAGTACGCGTCGCTGAACGCCGCCGAGCAGATGAAGTGTCGTGACGAGGACCCGGTCATCGTCACGCGCCCCGGCAAGGAGGACCACGCGGCCGCGTGCCACTTCGCTGACGCCCTGGAGGTGGTCTGATCACCGTCCGGGCCTTCCGCCCCACACCACCTCCCAGCAGCTGTGCCGGCTGATCCGGCGCCGCTGGTTCCACCTGTCTCAGGAGAATCACCCATGCGTAGCATCACTAAGAAGTCGCCCGCGATCCTCGCGGTCCTGGCGACCGCCGCGCTCGCGGCGTCGGCCTGTTCCTCCAGCAAGAGCTCGTCCTCGAGCTCCTCGTCCGGCGGCGGCAAGTCGATCCCGGTCGCCACCGCCAACGACATCAACGCCAAGGACGCCTCGACCCTCAAGGGCGGCACCCTGACCCTGGCGATCGACCAGTACTCGTCGCAGTGGAACGGCATGACCAACAACGGCAACGAGCTGGACACCCAGCGGGTGCTGTCCACGATGATGCCGCAGCTGTTCCACTTCGACGCCACCGGCAAGGCCACCCCGAACCCGGACTACCTGGTCTCCGCCGACGAGAGCACGGTCAACGGCAAGCAGACCGTCAGCTACAAGCTGAACCCGAAGGCCAAGTGGTCGGACGGCACCCCGATCACCTACAAGGACTTCGTCGCCACCTGGAAGGGCGAGGAGGGTTCGGCCCAGGGCTTCGACGTGGCCAGCTCCACCGGCTACGACCAGATGGCCTCCGTCGAGCGCGGCAGCGACGACTTCAGCGTCGTGGTCACCTACAAGACCCCGTTCTCGGACTGGAAGAGCATGTTCGACCAGTTCGACGGCGCCGGTCTGTACCCGGCCTCGAAGATCTCCACGGCCGACGGCTGGAACAAGTCCTACATGAACGCGATCCCGGTCACCGCCGGTCCGTTCAAGCTCCAGGGCATGGACCCGACCAACAAGACCGTCACCGTGGTCGCCGACCCCAACTGGTGGGGCACCAAGCCGGTCCTGGACAAGATCGTGTTCCGGGCCATCGAGGACACCTCGGCCCAGGCCGACGCCTACAACAACCACGAGATCGACGCCTTCGAGGTCGGCCCGCAGTCGGCGCTGTACGCGAAGATCAAGGACACCACCGACAGCACCGTGCACTACGCCGGCGGTCCGGACTGGCGCCACATCTCGATGAACACCCAGAGCCCGGCGCTGAAGGACGACGCCGTCCGCAAGGCCATCTACCAGGCCGTGGACCGCCAGCAGATCGCGGACGTGGACCTGAAGAACCTGGGCACCTGGAAGCCCACCGTCCTGAACAACCGGTTCTTCGTCAACAACCAGACCGGTTACCAGGACAACGGCGCCGACGTCGCCTTCAACCCGACCGCCGCCAACGCCGCGCTGGACGCGGCCGGCTGGGTCAAGGGCGGCGACGGCATCCGCGCCAAGGGCGGCGTCAAGCTGAACCTGAAGTGGATCGAGCCGCAGGGTGTGAAGACCACCTCCAACGAGGCCCAGATGGTCAAGGCCGACCTGGCCAAGATCGGCATCGGCCTGGTGGAGACCCCGGTCAACAGCGATGACTTCTTCGACAAGTACATCAACACCGGCAACTTCGACATCACGGCCTTCGCCTACACCGGCAACCCGTTCCCGATCAGCAGCGGCGCGCCGCAGATCCAGTCGGTGACCGACCCGAAGAACATCCACAACAACCCGCGTCTGGACAACAACCCGGCGATCGACCAGGCCCTGACCAAGGCCCTGGAGGACACCGACCCGACCCAGGCGATCGCGGACGCCAACGCCGCGGACAAGCTGGCCACCGACCAGGCCAGCCTGATCCCGCTGTACCAGCGCCCGCAGATCTGGGCCACCAAGGCGACGCTGGCCAACTTCGGCGCCTTCGGCTTCCAGGACTACGACTGGACCAAGGTCGGCTTCAGCAGCTGACGCGCACCAGAGGAATCCCCGTGGGGCCCCGTTCTTTGAACGGGGCCCCACGGGCGTTGCGCACCGGTCCCGCCCGAGCGAACTCAGTGCCCTGAATCAAACCGGTGGAGCCCGGCACTCCACCCTGGGGTGCAAGCCCGGACTCCACCGGCGACCCACCTCCGGGTGGAAGCCGCGATACGGCCCTGGCCTGCATAGTCGTACTCATGAACACAACGGACTGGATCGTCGACATCGCCCTCCTGCTGATCGTCTTCCGTCAGCTGCGCGAGGAGCGGATCTCCAAGGCCACGTTCATCATCCCGATCGCGATGATCACCTGGGCCGCGAGCAAGTACCTGCACGGCATCCCGACCGCCGGGAACGACCTGGCGCTGGTGGCGCTGTTCACCGGTATCGGCGCCGTCTTCGGTCTGTTCGGCGGCCTGCTCACCCGGGTGCGGACCCGCGAGGGCCACGTCACCATCAAGGCCAGTGCCGGTGCCGCCGTCCTGTGGGTGATCAGCATGGGCTTCCGGCTCGGCTTCGCCGTCTGGTCCAGCCACGCCTCCGGCGCCGCCCACCTGACCAGCTTCTCCGTCGCCCACGACATCACCAGCGGCCAGGCCTGGGTCACCGCCCTGATCCTGATGGCGCTCGGCGAGGTCGTCGTCCGCCTCGGCACCATCGCCGTCCGTGCCTGGACGCTTTCCTCCCACGGCACTCGGACCCAGAGCCCGACGCTGGCCCAGAGCCGGACGCTGGCCCAGAGCCGGACGCTGGCCCAGCGGCAGGCTGAGGACCGCGAGTTCGCGATGGAGATGGCGAGCCGCGTGTGAAAGACCGGCTCAGCGAAGTCACCGCCCGATGAGGCCCGGCACCGAGGTGCCGGGCCTCGGCCGTTGTCCGGCCTCAGCCATGAGCTCTGCGACGATCGCCGCTTTCAGCTCCGAGTAGGCCGTCAGCATCCCGGTCGCCTCAGCCGCCTGTTGCTTGGCGAGCGCGTAGCGAGCCGCAGCGTCCGGATTCTTCCGCAAGTGGTCGCGGAACATGATGTTGGCCGTCCAGATCCGGCCCTGGCGCTCGACGACCGCGACGTTGGCGGGCACCCCGCTCCGGCGCCGCAAGTACTCTCTTCCGGGTCCGCCGGTCTGCCCCAGGTGCTCGAATCCGAGCTCGCGTAAGCGCTCCACGACTCGGCCGGTGTCACCGGCCGCGCAGCCGGCTTGCACATCGATGACCGGCTTGGCGGCCAATCCCGGCACCGATGTGGAGCCGATGTGCGCGACGTCGGCGGGCAGGCCGCTCAGCGCGCGCTCGACCCGCGCCACGAGCCCGCGCCCCAGATCCAGCCAGGCCGGATCGTGGGGCACGACCTCGATCGGCTCATCTATCCCATCTGTGCCCGGTTTCAGTCTCCGCTCTCCAATGTCAGGATCGCGTCGGCCAGTCGGGCGATCTCCGCGGCCAACAACTCCGTCTGCTGCCGCTGCTGGTGCGCGATCCGGGCCAGCCACGACCCGAAGAACAGGAACCCGCCGAGCGTGGTCAGTGCCAGTCCGCCGATCCCGCCCGAGACCAGGTACGACACCTGCTCGAACGTGTAGGGCGTGTGGGCCGCGCCGTACCAGCCGAGCCCGATCGCCAGCAGGCCCAGCGGCATCAGCAGGCTGCCGGCCAGCGACAGCCCTTGCTGCATCAGCCTTTCGGACTCGCTCGTCCGGGTCTTCGGGCGGGCCGTCACATTCGCCGCGGCGGTGGTGTGCGGCCGGCCGTTGACGGCGCGGCCCGCCCAGGTCTTCGCAGTGCTCATCGATCACCCTCCAGTGCGGTTCGCGCCGTCGCCGGCCGGGCCGTGGCCCTCATTCCTCGAACTCCCGCAGATCCGGCACCCCGGTGGAGTGCCCGGCCTCGCAGCCCGCACCGCCGAACAGCAGGTTGCTGTACTTCTTCAGCCCCCAGGCGGCCAAGCACGCCACCACGGCCGCCCCGAGCATCAGCTGCCCGGGCAGACCGCCGAACGCGGCCGGCGACACCTTCGCCGCGGTGTTCTGCATCGGCGGGCTCGGAGCCATGCTTCCCGTCGTCCCGCCCGCCGATCCGCCGGTCGTGCCGCCTCCGGTGGTCCCGCCGACGGTGCCGCCACCGGTCCCGCCGCCGACGCTCCCGCCGCCCACCGAGCCGCCGCCGGTGCCGCCGCTGAGGTCGGAGCCGCCGGTGGTCGAGCCGCCCGTGGACGATCCGCCGCTGGTGCCGGCGGACGAGGACGAGCTGCTGCCGCCGCTGGACGGCTGGGTGGTCGGCCCGCCGGTGGTTCCGCCGGACAGGTCGATTGCCTGGGAAGCGTCCGCCTGCGACTTGGCCGACCCGATGGTCAGCACGATCTTCGGCGCCAGCTGCGGCAGCGTCGGGATGATGGTGCTCAACGGGGCCGGCAGCTGCGCCAGGAGCTGCGGCGGGATCTGCGCGAACAGCTGGGTCAGCACCGGCGTGAGCGGCAGCATCGCCTTCAGCTTCGCGGTGTCGATCGTCACCTGGAGCCCGTGGCTGAACATCTGGCCGGCGGTGTCCTTCGACACGTCGCTGGCCGCCGGCAGCGCGATCGAGATCCCCAGCGGCGCCAGCAGCTGGTTCACCGTGTCCGGCAGCTGGGGCAGCGCGATCAGCCCGGCCGGGGTCTGGATCCCGTTCGCGGTGATCCCGAACGTCACCCCGGCCACCGACATCGAGCCGTAGTCGACGTTCCCGGTCGAGGTCCCCTTGACGCCGTCCGACGTGCTCTGCGAGGTGACCTTCAGGCCGTCGAACTCGATCAGCCCGCCGAGCAGCAACAGCTTGCCGGCGTCGGACTCCGCGGTGGCGACGGCCTTGCCGTTGGTCACCGTCGCCGAGGTCTGCGACCGCTCGCCCTGGATGTCCACCAGCGCCGACTGCCCGGTGAGGAACTGGATGAGCGTCCCCAGATCCGGCAGCTGGAGCGGCGGCAGCCCGCCGCCGAGCAGCCCGCCGAGCAGGCCGGGCGGGGCCGACGACGGCGCCGCCGACGGGGCGCTGGTCGGCGCGGACCCCGGCAGCGAGGGCCCGGTCCCCGGCAACGGCAGTCCGAAGGTCGACACCGACGTCGATCCGTTGGCGTCGGTGTGCGACTGCATGTAGGAGCCCGGGATCGGCTGCATCGTCGCGTCCGGGGTGGCGCCCGGGAACTGCACGTTCGTCAGGATCGGGTACTTCACGTTGGGGCTGTTGAACAGCTGCCCCAGGCCGAACGCGATCGCGTCCCCGGGCCACAGCCAGCTGGCCGTGGCGGCCCCGGTCGGCCCGGATCCGTAGCTCGCCCGGGTGTAGGAGAGGTCGAATTCGAGGTTCGGCTGCCCGGGCTGGGCCGGGATCGGGATCTTCGGATCGTAGATCTCCATGGTGATCGGCGCGGCCGAGGCCGATATCGTCCAGCCGCCCAGTCCCGGCGCCGCGCCGCCGTCCGCCGGGCTGGGCGCCGGTGTCGTCGGGGACGGTGCCGTGCTCGCCCACACCCCCGGCGTGGCCAGCACCCCGATCGTCATCGCCGCGACGGCCGCCCCGCCGCGCCGGGCCGCTCGCCGTCGCCCCTCGCGCCGCCGCCGGTCCCGTCCGGGATCCCCTGTGCTCTTCGGACTCCCTGCACTCATGCCGCCGCACCTCCCAAATACAGCGCGGCCAGATCGCGCCGGATGACCTCCGGCTCGTCGAAGGCCACGATCCTGCCGTGCGTCATCACGGCCGCGAAGTCCGCGACCCGCAACGCCATGTCAGCGAACTGCTCCACCGCGACCACGGTCACGCCCTGGTCCGCGATCTGTCCGAGCACGTCGTACAACTGCCGCACGATCAGCGGCGCCAGGCCCATCGACAGCTCGTCGACCAGCAGCACCGCCGGGTTGGTGACCAGGGCCCGGGCCATGGCGAGCATCTGCTGCTCGCCGCCGGACATCGAGCCGGCCAACTGGTCGTAGCGCTCGGCCAGGCGGGGGAACCGGGTGAACGCCGTCTCGTAGATCTGCGCCGCCGACGCCTGCCCGACCAGCCCCGACAGCCGCAGGTTCTCCGCGACGGTGAGGTTCGGGAAGATGCCGCGGCCTTCGGGGATCGTGCACAGCCCGGCCCGGGCCAGCGCGTCCGGCGCGGCCCCGTTCACGTGCGACCCGCCGAGGTGGACGTGTCCGGACGTGGCCCGCAGCCGGCCCGAGCACACCTTCATCAGGGTCGTCTTCCCGGCGCCGTTCGGGCCGAGCAGGGCCACGACCGCGCCGCGCGGCACCGCCAGATCGACGCCGTGCAGCACTTCGATCCGGCCGTAGGCCGCGTGCACGCCTTCCAGTTCGAGGATCGGGGCCATCAGAACCAGCCTCCTGACGCCGGTTCGCCGCTTTGCGGACCGGGGCCTTTCGGCAGCGGCGGTATCGGCGATGCCGGCGGTGTCGGCTGCGTTGGCCGTGTCGGCCTTGTCGGCGGCACGGCCGCGGTGTCGTCGTCGGGATCGGCGGCCGACAGGACGAGCGTGTGACCGTCGTCGTCCTCGGGCCCTTCGTCGTCCTCCGGCTCGTCCTCTTCGCCGAGATACGCCTTGCGCACCAACGGATCCGCCTGCACCTCGGCCGGCGTTCCGGAGGCGATCAGCCGGCCCCGGTCCAGCACGTGGATGACGTCCGAGACCCGCATGATGAGCCCCATGTCGTGCTCCACGATCAGCACGGCCCGGCCCTGCGAGGCCAGATCCCGCAACAGCTCGCCGAAGGATTCGGTCTCCGCCTCCGACAGTCCCGAGGACGGTTCGTCCAGCAGCAGCAGCTCCGGATCGATCGCCAGCGCCCGGGCCAGTTCCACGAGTCGCGCGACGCCGGTCGGCACCGCGTCGGCGCGGGCGTCGGCATAGCGCTCCAGCCCGATCCGCTTGATCAGCCCGCGGGTCACCTGCGCCGGCTTGGCGTTCTTCGCCCGCACCGCGTCGGCGGCGACCCGGATGTTCTCCTCGACGGTCAGCGAGCCGAACGCCTCCAGCCGCTGGAAGGTCCGCGCGATCCCGTGCCGGGCCCGGCGGTGCGTGGGGGTGTGGGTGATGTCCTTCCCGTCCAGGAAGACCCGGCCGCCGGTAGGTTTCTGTAGGCCGGTGACCACGTTGAACAGCGTGGTCTTCCCGGCCCCGTTCGGTCCGATCAGCGCGGTCACCTGTCCGCCCTCGGCCGAGATCGTGGCCTGGTCCACGGCCGTGACGCCGCCGAAGCGGACCGTCACCTCCTTCACGTCCAACCGGGTCACGCCTCGACCTCCGCGTTCTCCCCGACCGACACCGATCCGTCGATCGCAGAACTCTTATCCGCCACGGACCGGGTGGCTATGCCGCGGGCGATCCCCGCCGATCCGAGCCCGAGCCGCGCGCCCAACGGGTTGTCCCGCAAGGAGAACAGCCATCCGGTGATCCCGTTCGGCTGCTTCCCGAGGCCGACCGCGGCGACCGCCAGGATCAGGAACAAGTAGGCCTGGGTGCTCGGATAGCTGTTCAGAGCCATCAGCAGTATTCCGCCGAGCAGCGCGCCGCTCACCGACGTCACGCCGGCGCAGACCACGATCAGCAACAGCGGCAGGCTGTTGAAGAACTGGAAGTTGGTGCTGCCGACCTGGTTCTGTAGTCCGGCGTAGAGCCCGCCGCCGAGTCCGGCGACGGCGGCCGACCCCGCGAACACCGCGACCCGGGCCAGCCGCGGGTTCAGCCCCAGCGTGGCGCAGGCCGCCGGCGAGTCCCGCAGCGCGATCAGGACCCTGCCATAGCGGCCCTTCCGCAGCAGGATCACTCCGGCCCCGAGGACGCAGAACACCGCCGCGGCCAAGATGGCGTAGGCCTTGTCCGACGTGAAGCGGTAGCCGAACATGTCCAGGCGTTTGGTGGTCAGCGAGCCGCCGAAGCCGCCGAGCGAGGGGTTCTGGAACACCATCGTGTCCATGATCTGCGCGAAGGCGATCGTGGACAGCGCCAGATACAAGCCCTGCAAACGTAATGACGGCAAGGCCACGAGGATCCCGGCCACTGCCGCGAGTAACGCTCCGGCCAGTACCGCGGTGGGTGCCGAGGAGTGCATCTTCGCTACGGTCAGCGCGCCGACCCCGAAGAAGCTGAACTGCGCCAGCGAGACGTAGCCGCTGAACCCGGTCAGCGGCACCAGGGACAGCGCGAGGATCGCGAAGCACAGCCCCAGCGCCATCCGGTTTACGTTCACTTCGCTGAACACCGAGTTGCCGAGGACGACCGCGAGCAGCAGCAGCGCCGAGGCCAGTCCGACCCGCCGCATCTCCGGTGTGCGCACTCCCGCCACCCCGGCCAGCCGGCCGACGCGGAGTCGCGCCTGCGGCATCAACAACAGCATCAACAGCAGGAAGATGGCCGGGATCGCCTCGCGGAAGCCGGTCCAGCCGGGGCCGGTCCACAGGTATCCGGACGCGTACGCGTTCAGCAGCCCCAACACCAGCGCGCCGATGAAGGTCCGGGGCAGGCTGGTCAGCCGGCCGGCCATCGCCGCGGCGTAGGAGTTCACGACCAGGAGCGTCAGGGATATGTAGTTCAGCTCGCTGGGTTGCGAGGACACCAGCAGGATCCCGGCCAGCGCGGCCAGTGCCGAGCCCATGGCCCAGGCGATCGAGGACATCAGGTGCGGCCGGCCGCCGTGCAGCGCCAGCAGTTCCTTGTCGTCCACCGCCGCGCGCATCGCGACGCCGAGCCGGGTGAATTTCAGGAACGCCCAAAGCACGGCCCCGACGACCACTGCCAGGGCGACGGTCAGCAGATCGTTCCCGGTGATCCGGACCATCCCGACGGTCAGGCCGTGCCCGGCGAAGAACTGCTGTACCTGGTGCACGCCCGGCGGCCAGATCTTCTCCGCGGCGCCGATCAGCCCGACCAGGACCGCGCAGGTCACCACGAGGGTGACGCCGACTCCGGAGTCCGCGACCCGGCGGATGACCCAGCGTTCCAGCAGCGCGCCGAACAGCGGCGCCACCCCGAACACCACGATCAGGACCGAGAGCCAGTTGGAAAGGCCCTGGTTGTAGGCCAGTTCCCAGTAGACGAACGCCATGACCATCGCGGTCGCGCCGTGCGCGACGTTGAAGATCCGGGTGGTCGCGTAGGTCAGGACCAGCCCGGACGCGGCGATCGCGTACGAGGCGCCGATGACCAGGCCCAGGACGGTGTACGTGAGGAAGACGTTCATCTCACGCAGCCCGCTCTCAGCTGACGCCGGAGTTGATGAGGTTCCCGCATGTCCAGCCGGAGCCGGGGGAGACCCGTTTCCAGCCCGATCCGGTGTACTGCATGAACAGTGCGCACGGTGAGGTGGTCTTGCCGCCGACGTCCTGTGGTGCGAACAGCCCGTTGCCGGTGTAGTTGTGCACCTTGGACAGCGCCTGCACCATCGCCGGCCGGGTCAGGTTCGGCCCGATCTGGTTGGCCAGCCGGGTGAACAGCTCGGCCGAGGACCAGGCGAACATCCCGAAGTAGGTCGGCGTGGCGCCCGGGGCCACCTGGTGCAGCCACTTGGTGTAGAGCTGGAGCTCAGGGTTCGAACCGGCTTCCTCGAACATCGCGGCGTTGCTGAAGACGAAGGCGTTGTTCGCCGCCGAGCCGGCCTGCTGCACGAAGTTCGGGTCGTAGCCGGTCGGGTCCAGGACGAAGACCTTCGGCGTGAACCCCTGCTGCTGCATGGCCTGGGCGAGCGTCGCGGCCTCCTGATACGCGCCGAGGAACTGCACGTACTGGACGCCGGCCTGCTGCATCTTCACGACGTAGGGCGTGTAGTTCGACTCCGAGACGCCGATCGGCTGGTCCAACAGCCAGTTGAAGCCGTCCTTGGCGTACGCCTGCTCCCAGGACTTGGCCTGCTGCGCGGTGGTGCCGGTGTCGACGTACAGGAACGCGGCCTTGGCGCCCGCGCCCGGGAACTGCTTGTTCCAGAAGTCCGGTTGCACCTGGGGGACCAACGGCAATTGTTGCGAGTCTGTTCCAAAGCAGACCGCGCAGGTCTGCCGGGCCCGGGTGGTGCTGACCGCTTGCAGGTCCGGGATGCCGCACTGGGCGTCGGACGCCGCGCCGCCGGAGTCGAAGGCCGAGACCGAGCCGACCAGCGCGAAGTCGGACTGGCAGGCGGTCAGGGTCTGCTGGTTGTCGCCGGCGTCCGAGGTCTGCGAATCGTAGGAGTGCACGGTGAGCTTGCGGCCGCAGATGCCGTTCGGGTGGGTGGCGTTGAAGTAGGCCGCGTATGCCTGGACGGCCTGCGGGGCGGAGCTGAACAGGCCGCCGATCGGTCCGGACAGGTCGCTGGCGTTGCCCAGGCTGATGCTGTTCGCGGTCACGCCGGTGGCCGTCGAGCCGGTCGCGGTGCCGACGCAGTTGTCGGCACCCGGGGCGCCGCTGCCCCCGCCGGTACCGCCCCCGGTTCCGCCGCCACTGGTACCACCGCCGCTGGTGCCGCCACCGGATGTCTTGCCCCCGGTGGTGCCACCAGAGCCCTTGCCTCCGGTGGTTCCGCCGGAACCCTTGCCCCCGGTGGTGCCGCCGGTGGAGGTGCCGCCGACCGCGCCGCCGCTGGTCCCACCGACCGCACCCCCGGTGGTGCCGCCGGAGCCGCCCCCGGTGGTGCCTGTGCTTCCGGTGCCGCCGGTCGTCCCGCCGGTGCCGTTTCCGGAGCTCTGGGAGCCGTCAGCACTCTGCGAGCCGTTGCCGTTCGCGCCTTGGCCGTACGCGATGGCGGCGGCCTTCTGGTCGGCGGACAGCCGGGCGCCGCAGGCACCCAGGGACAGCGAGAGGGCCGCGATGGCGATCGCGGTGGTCGCGGTGGCTATTCGGTGGTGACGGCGGTTGTGGCGGTTACGGGATCGCGGTGAGCGCGCGGAGGTCATCGAGTGCTACCACCTGACGGGTCGTCAGAAACTTCGGGTGTAGCAAGGCAGCGTGCTCTAATTCAACACAGAACTCAATAGAGTTTCGAGAGTCTCACGGCAGAATTTGGCAAACCGTGATACTGATTCACCCCGTCGGGTGATGGGTGACCGGGTATGTCGGGGGGTGTCAGCCCTTGAGCAGTTTGCCGAGAGCTTCCAGCCCGCGGCTCGCCGTCGACTTCACGGTGCCCCGGCTGATGCCCAGCGCGTCGGCGATGTCCGCCTCGGACAGATCGGACCAGTAGCGCAGCACCAGCACCTCGCGCTGGCGCGGCGGCAGCTTCTGGATGGCCTCCAGCACCTCGCGGTGCTCCTCGGAGAGCAGGGCCACGGACTCGGCGCTGGCGGCGTCCGGGATGTGCGGCGGGGTGTAGCCGCGGGCGGTCTTGCGGCGGCGCAGTACCGAGCGCGCGTTGTTCACCACGGCGGTGCGCAGGTAGCCGACCGGGTTCTCCATGCCGGTGAGGTCGTCACCGTAGCGGCGCCACAGGCCGGTGAAGGAGTCCTGCACCACGTCCTCGGCCGAAGCCTGGTCGTCCACCAGCAGGATGGCCAGCCGCACCAGCGACAGGCGGTGCGCGTAGTACAGGTCGGCCAGCGACGGACCCGCGCCGGGCTGCAACGCCCGGTGGCCGCGCGGCGCGGTGCTCCCGCCGATCATCGCCAGCGGATGGTTCCCGCTCGCGGACAGATCGCCCTCGGCGTCCTCGGTCGGCGTGTTCAGCGCCTCCCGCAGCGCCGCCACGACGGCGGCGACCCCGAGCCCGACCTGGCGCGCGCGGGCACCCGCGACGGCCGCACGATGCCGCCGCGGCCACCATATGGTGCGCGCCGGCCAGGCGACAGCGCCCGCCACACTCATCCGTCAGCTCCTGAAATCGATGTCCCCCCGCCGGCCGCGTGATGGCCGGCGACCGACAACCCGAGTCCCCATGCTATCGCCCGACCGGCCTTCGGCGGCAGGGCGTCTTGAGGGGTTGGCTGCGGCTCCTCCGCAATATACGGGCCGGTGGGGAGCGCCGTCGATGTGACCGGTCAGCGCGGGGCGGTGCTGGGGGTTTTCGCGACTACAGCGGGTTAGTTGTAAGGGGTGCTGTGGCGCTGATCGTTTACGCCGGGAGGGAGCGTGGGTTTAGTGAATGCTATACTCCGAGACGCCGATCACACGGGTCGTCGAGGCGTTAGACGCACTCGACACGCTTGCAGAGGACTGACGATGACCGGTTATGTGAAGTGGAGCGATATTCGCGCCGAGTTCATCGAGCGTGCCGGCGGCGAGGAGGTCGCCGCCGAGCGCCGGGCCAAGCTCCGCGCCGAGATGATGGGATACCGGTTGGCGGAGCTCCGGAAGGCCCGTGGCCTGACCCAGCAGCAGGTGGCTGACAGCATGGGTGTCACCAAAGGCCGCATCTCGCAGATAGAGCAAGGCAATGTCTCCGGCCAGGAAGTGCTTGCCCGCTATGCGAGGGCCCTGGGCGGCCAGCTGCACCAGGCCATCTACTTCGACGACGGCGACATCGCCGCCATCGCCTGATGCCTCACCGCGAGTTGTGTCCTCTCAGAACTCGAACTCGCACCACACCGACTTGCCCTCCGGCAGCGGCCGCGCGCCCCAGGCCGCCGCGACCGCGGCGATGATGCTGATCCCGCGGCCGTCCTCGTCGGTCTCGCGGGCCAGGCGGCGGCGGGGGAGGTGGTCGGACTGGTCGGCGACGTCGATGATCAGGCGGCGGTCGGTGCGGCGCAGGCGGAGCACGACCGGGGCGGCGCCGTGGGTGACGGCGTTGGCGACCAGTTCGCTGACCGCCAGGACCGCGGTGTCGGTCAGGTCGTCGGCGACGCCCCAGGTGGTCAGGACGCCGGCGGTGTAGCTGCGGGCGTGCGCGGCGATCTCGGGCCCGCCGACCAGCTCCACCGACGCCGAGCGGAACAGCGCCGCGTGCGCGCCGGTCCAGGCCGGGACGTGCGCCACCAGCAGCGCCACGTCGTCGGTGCGCACCGCGCCGGCGGGGTCCAGGTTGCCGCTGGACACCGAGAGCGGGTCGATGGAGGCCAGGATGTGGTCCCGCACCAGGTCCACCGGGCCGGCGCCGGGCCGGGGCGGCTCCTCCTCCGGCGCCCGGGCGAACACCCGCCGCAGATCGCCGGTCCCGCGCTCCAGCAGGCCCTGTGTGTAGAAGGCCAGATACGACCCCGGCGGCACCGCCACCGCGGCCTCCTGCCAGGTCCAGTCCCCGCTGCCCAGCGAGGGCCCCGAAGCGCCGTCCAGCACCGCCACGTAGCCGTCCGGCAGGCGTAACAGCGGGGGTAAGTGCCCGGCGTTGGCGTACGTCAGCGAGCCGTTGTCCGCGTCGTGCACCGCGTACACCAGCGTCGCCACCGGCGCGCCGGTGCGCTCGCCGTCGAAGTCCAGCGCGTGCCGGTCCAGGTGGTACATCACCTCGCCGGGCGGCAGGTTCTGCGAGGCGTAGGCCCGCACCGCCGCGCGCAGCCGCCCCATCACCGCCGCCGCCCGCACCCCGACGCCCCCGGCCTGCGGCGTCACGCCGCCGACCACCAGCGCGGTCCGCCCGGCGCCCAGCGGGATCGCGTCGTACCAGTCCCCGCCGACCTCCAGCACCGGCTCGGCGTCCAGTGAGGCGTCCTCGTACCGCACCAGCGCCGGCAGGTAGCAGGCGGCCAGCCGGATCTCATCGGGCTGCACGATCCGCTGCGGCAGCAACGAGCGCTGGAGCATCACCGCCATGTTCCGGTTGCGGGTCTCCTCCTCCAGCAGCGCCTGGTCCCGCCGCACCCGCTCGGTCTCGTCCCGGCAGAACACGGCCACCCCGCCGCGGGCCGGCACGCACACCAGCGTGTAGTACCGGTCCCCGCCGTGCCGCCGCACCAGCCGGTCGTGCAACAGCACCGGACGCCCGGTGTCGTAGGCCTGGTCCAGCGCCGCGGGCAGACCGGTGGCCGCCAACTCCGGCAGCGCGTCCTCGACCGGCCGGCGCAGCGCCACCGCCCCGAAGTCGGCCTGGCACGCCTCGTTGGCGGCCAGCAGCAGGTGGCCGGGGCCGTCGGCGAGCACCGCCGGCATCGGCGCGGCGTCGAACGCCGCGTGCAGCAGCTCCTCGATCGCGGGCATGACCGGTGACTTCATGGCGGCCTTTCGACGGACGGCACAGCGACGTGAAACTCACGCGAACCATCAGTGTGGACCTCTCCCGGGGCGCCTCACGGGAACGGCGCGGGGCGATCCATCCGAATGAGGGATCGCGGAGCGTCCGCGGCCGATCGCGGGAGGTGACCGCGTATCTTCGGCGGGAATTCAGGGGACGAATATGATTCGGCCGATCGCGATACGCCGGATACCACCGCCGTGGGTCGGCAGTAGTGGGCAGTAGTGGGCAGTAGTCGGGACCAAGCGTCCCGCCGCCCTATGCCTCCTCGAACACCCGCAGCCGGTGCGCCACCGCCGCGGCCTCCCCGCGCCCGGCCACCCCGAGCTTGGCCAGGATGTTGGACACGTGCACGCTCGCCGTCTTCGTCGAGATGAACAGCTGCTCGCCGATCTGCCGGTTGGACAGGCCCTGCGCGACCAGCGCCAGGACCTCCAGCTCGCGTGCGGTCAGGCCGAGCGGGGTGCTGGAGTCCGTGCCTCGGCCGCCGGGGGCCGGGGCCGCGGGCATGCAGTCGCTGATGTCCAGGCGCGCGCGGCGGGCCAGGGCCTGCACCTCCTGGCACAGTGGGCCGGCCGGCAGGGTCGCCACCGCCCGGACTGCGCGCCGCAGCAGTTCGGCGGCCTGCTCGCGGTCGCCGTTGGCGGCGCTGGCCTCGGAGGCGCGGAAGTGGATGTACGCGGCCTGATGTGCGTGCACGCCTTCGCGGGCGGCCAGTTCGCTGGCGACCGCCCACTCCGCGGCGCCCGCGACGCCGCGCCAGCGCGCCAGTTCCGCCGCCACCTGTGCGGCGGCCGCGGCCTGGCTCGGGGTCAGGGCGGGGAGCCGGCCGGCCCGCTGGGCCAGTGCGGCCACCGTCGCGGCGCTGGCGGTGTCGGCCGGGGCCAGGCCGGAGCGGGACGCGGCGCGGGTGGGCTGTAGATGCCGTTGAACCTCTGCGTGGTCGGCCTCGGCCATCGCCATCGCGGTCAGGACCCGCCAGGCGTAGCGCTCATCGCCCAGGAACTGCGGCTTGTCCAGGAACGCCTGGAACGCGGTGCGGGCCTCGGTGACCGAGCGGGTCAGCCAGACCGCCTTCTCGATCTCGCGCCGGATGCCCGGCAGCGCGTATTGGTGCTCGAAGTTGCGGCTCGGGATGCGCGCGCCGAGCGTCAACTCGCCGCGGGCGTGCTCGCCCCGGCCGGCCAGCAGCGCCAGATCGGCCAGGTACTCGTGGGTGGTGGCGCCGTGGATGCCCGGCGGGTCCAGGTCCAGGCTGGAGTTCAGGGCGGCCAGCGCCTCGTCCCAGTCGCCGAGCGCGATCAGCGACTCGGCCATGTTCAGCCACAGCATGCTCTCGGCCACCCGCAGCCGGACGCCGCGCCGCTTGAGCTCGGTCAGGCCCGCCCGGGCCACCTGCACGGCCTCCTGGTGCCGGTCCAGCGTCTCCAGCGCGCTGCACAGGTTGATGTAGCCGCGGCCGATGATGCCGGGATCGCCGTAGCCCAGGGCGTCGATGATGGCCTGCCGCAGGATCGCCAGGCCCTCCTCGTGGGTGCCGAGGGAGACCTGCCCGGCCAACACCGTGCCCTTGGTGATGGCCGCCGCGATCCGGTACAGATCGGAGTCGATCTTCTCGGCCAGCAGCGCGGTCTCCTCGGCGAAGCGCAGCGCGGCGTCGATGTCGTCGGATGTCAGCATCTTGATGAAGGAGGCGCTGTTGGTGATCTGCACCCGCACCTGCGGACAGGACTCGCCGTCCACCAGGTCCAGCGCGGCCCAGATGTCGGCCATCCCGTCGCCCCGGCCCAGGATGTGGTGGTCCCGGCTGCGCAGGTGGTGCAACAGCGCCGCCAGCTCCGGGTCCTGGTCCGCGTCGACCCGCTTCAGGGCCTTGTCGGTGAGGAACAGCGCCCGATGCGGGTCGCCGGCCAGATGCGCGGCGCAGGCGGCCTTGTAGAGCAGCCGCGCGTAGGCCAGACCAGGTTCCGGCACCTGATCCCACAGGTCCAGCGCGCGTTCCAGCATCTGGTGTTCTTCGACGTATGCGTACCGCGCGTCCGCGGCCTCGGCGGCCCGCAACGCGGCGTCATAGGCCCGCGGATAGTCCCGCGCCGAATACCAGTGGTGCGCCAGCTCGACTTCCCGCGCCTCGGCCGCCACCAGCGAGGGCTCGTCCTCCAGCAGTTCGGCGTACTTGCGGTGCAGGGCCGAGTGCTCGCCGGGCAGCAGTTCGTTGTGCACGGCCTCCCGCAGCAGCGCGTGCCGGAACCGGTAGCTGGTCGGCGTCTCGCCGGGGACCAGGATGTGGGCCTGGAACGCCGGGCGCAGCTGTTCGTTCAACTCGTCGTCGGTGGCCCCGGTGACCAGCAACAGGAACCGGTGGTCGACCGGCGGCAGGGCGGCCGACAGCAGCCGCAGTACCCGTTGCGTGGGCTCGGGAAGCTGCTCCACCTTGATCAGTAACAGGTCCCGCAGGGTGTCCGAGAGCGAGAAGCCGCCGACGTCCGAGGGCATCAGGTTCGACCCGTCCGAGGCCACGCACGCCAACTCCTCGGTGAAGAACGGGTTCCCCTCGGCGCGCGCGAACACCTCCTCGGCGAACCCCGGCGGCAGATCCCGGCCGGTCTTGCCGTAGATGGCCGCCAACTGCTCCGCGGTCTCGCCGGTGGTCAGCGGTCCCAGATCGATGCGCCGCGCGCCCCGGATCCGGTCCAGCTCCGCCAGGAACGGCCGCAGCGGATGGCCGCGGTGCAGGTCGTCGGTGCGGTAGGTGCCGACGATCAGGACCCGCGAGTCGCGCAGCGACCGGGACAGGAAGCCCAGCAGGTCGCGGGTCGACCGATCGGCCCAGTGCAGGTCCTCCAGGACCAGCAGCAGCGTCTCGGCCGATCCCAGGTCCTCCAGGAGCCCCAGGACGGCGTCGAAGAGGTGCCCGCGGACGGATTGCTCACCGGCGCGCGTTACGGCCGGGAGCGCGTCGCTGTGCCGTTCCATGCCGGCCGGACGCATCATCGGGCCGCGCGGGGAGTCGTCGCCGGACAGGCCCTCCGCCAGCTCCGGCAACAGCCAGGCCAGCTCCCGGCGCCGGACCCCGTCGCCGTCGCCGAACGCGCCGGGCCAGTCCCGCAACAGCTGGCGCAGCGCGGCGACGAAGGGGGCGTAAGCCACTCCCTCGTCGCCGAGTTCCGCGCAGCCGCCGATGAGGACCCGCATGTCGGTGGCGGGGCTCTGGCCGGTCCGGTTCGCCGGATTCGTTTGGTTCGCCTTGGTGCTGCCCGCGGTCGCGCTCGCCGGCGCGCTGGGGGCGGCCGGATCGGCGTCGAGCAGCGGCCGGACGAACTCCTCGATCAGCCGGGACTTGCCGATCCCGGCGTCCCCGCCGACCACCACCACCGCGGGTTCGCCCCCGGACGCGCTGGCCAGCAGCGACCGGAGCTTGGACAGCTCCGGCCCGCGGCCGACGAAGACGGGGCTCACCTGGCGCATCGACACATGGTCGAGCATCGCACAGGGGTCCGGCTCAGGTCACCGACCTTTCACCGGAACGTGATACGGCGTGCACGGTATGCACCTTGTCCGGGCAATTGTCCATGGCCCGGCGGGCGCGCTTGGCCAGCCCGTGGCGGCGAGCCTGCTCGATCAGCTGGGCCCGGCGGGCGTTGGCGATCTCAAGGGTGTAGACGGTGTTGTTCATGGTTTCGGTTGCGGCCTTTCGTGCGATCCCACTTCGGTGACGTGTACTAGTCTCCAGCGGGAGGCACCCCCTACACATGAGGCAACAGGCCAGTCCTTGGCCCCTGAGGTACCTTAGGTACGACCCTCAGGTACCTCAGGGGGCCTTACTGCACAGCCGATGGGGTTTGTCGAAGCCTTATCGGGCTTGGGCTGCTGGGCCCGGCAACCGCTTAGTGCCTGCTCAGCGCTTGCTCGGCACCGGTTCTGCTGCTGTTCGCTTGCTGTTCGGCGGGACTTCTCAGCGGGACTCCATCCGCTGCGCGGCAGCCGGCGAATAACGCTCCCCGGAGGCCGCACCGTGCGGCACCGCGGCCTCGATCCGCGCCAGCTGCTCGGCGGTCAGCTCGATGTCCGCCGCGGCCGAGTTCTCGTCCAGGTACTTGACCCGCTTGGTGCCCGGGATCGGCACCAGGTCCGGCCCCTGGGCCAGCAGCCAGGCCAGGGCCAGTTGGACCGGGGTGTGCCCGGTCTGCTCGGCGACCGCGCGCAGCTCCGCGACCAGCTTCAGGTTCGCTTCCAGGTTGCCGTCGGCGAAGCGGGGGTTGGCACGCCGGAAGTCGTCGGCGGCCAGGCCCTCCACCGAGGTGATGGCACCGGTCAGCAGCCCGCGCCCGACCGGGGAGTAGGGCACCACGCCGATCCCGAGTTCCCGTGCCGTCGGCAGCACTTCGGCCTCGATGTCCCGGGTGAACAGCGAGTACTCGCTTTGCAGGGCGGTGATCGGGTGCACGGCGTGCGCGGCGCGCAGCGTCTCGGCGTTCACTTCGGACAGGCCCAGGTAGCGCACCTTGCCGGCCCGCACCAGCTCGGCCATCGCCCCGACCGACTCCTCGACCGGGACGTCGGGGTTGCGCCGGTGCATGTAGTAGAGGTCGATGTGGTCGACGCCGAGCCGGCCCAGCGAGGCGTCGACGGCGGTGCGGATGTACTCGGGGTCGTTCCGCACGTCGCGCTCTTCGGTCTCCGGATCGCGCTGGATGCCGAACTTCGTCGCCAGCACCACCTTGTCCCGGCGGCCGCCGGTCAGCGCCCGCCCGACCAGCTTCTCGTTCTCGCCCCTGCCATACATGTCGGCGGTGTCCAATAGCGTCACCCCGAGATCGTCGATCGCCCGGTGCAGCACCGAGATCGACTCGGCTTCGGACTCCGGTGTGACGCTGTAGAACTCGGACATACCCATGCACCCGAGTCCCAAAGCCGAAACCCGCGGACCGTCACTCCCAAGGATGCGGTACTTCATGCAGCAACTCCCGTCTCAGAAATCACCCGTCACCCGCGCGGCTCGCCGTCGTTCTACACCGTGTCTGGAAGACGGTGTCGCTCGACGTCGCGGAGACTGGAGGACATACATGAGTGTCGCAAGTCTTGACGGTCACGTCTCCCCGGATTACCGGAACTGGGTGGGGGTGCTGTTCGCGGTGCATCACAAGGTCGAGGTGCGGGGGATGGACGGGGAAGCCGGGCCGCGGTTCTGCACGTGCGGGGATGTCTGGCCGTGCCGGAGTGAGGAGCAGGCGGCCCGATTACTGGACTTCCCTTTACCAGGGACCTGATGTCAGGCGGTCCGCGACGTCGGTCGCGGACCGCCCTGCGTTCGCAGGGGATCGCTATATCAGGATCCTGTTGAAAGATCCCGCTGTGTGAGAACCCTTAGTGCCGGCGGCCCTGCCCGAGGTGGCCGAACCCCTCGGTGACCACGTCGACCAGCAGCCGCGCGTAGCGGCCGTCCGGGTCATGATCGGGGTCGAAGACGCCGACGTCCCCGCCGACCGCGCCGGGGGCGAGGGCGGCGATCAGTCCGGTCAACTGGTCGGCGGACAGGCCGCCGGGATCGGGGCTGTCGACCGCGGGCATCACGGCCCCGTCGAGGATGTCCACGTCGACGTGCAGCCAGTAACCGTGGAGTTCCGCGCGGTCCAGCTGTGCGCGGATGCGGGCGGCGGTGGCGGCGACGCCGTCCTGGAGGATCTCCGCGGCGCGGATCGTGAGGCTGATGGCGTCCTGGACCTCGGCCATTTCCTGGTCGTCCTCGCGACAGCCGGCGTGCACGGTGTCCGCCGGATCGAAGTACGGTCCGAGCCCGTCGATGTCGGCGATCGCCGGCCAGTGCCGGCCGATGAGCGCGGCCAGGTCCTCGCCCGCCAGCGCGGCGCAGGCGTCCGAGTTCCCGGGGTTGCGGAAGTCGGTGTGGCCGTCGAGGTGCACCAGGCCGTAGCGGCCGGTCGGACGCAGGGCCAGGCCGCAGCCGATCAGCAGGCTGCAATCGCCGCCGATGACCAGGGGCGCGTCGCCCTCGGCGCGGATCTTGCCGATGCGCTGCGCCAGCCGCCGGGAGTGGTCGATGATCGCGTCCTGATTGCGCAGGCGTCCGGGGCGCGCGTCGTCCTCGTAGCGGCCGGGGAGCACCACGCCGGCGTCCCGGGCGCCGAGCTCGGCGAAGCGGGCGTGCAAACCGGCCTCGCGCAACGCCTCCGGGGCCTTGGCGGTGCCGGGGACGGTGGTCGGGCGCAGGGGTCGCAGGCCGAGGTTGGTCGGTGCGGACAGCAAGGCGATCATGCGGCCATGCTAGGCGGCGGCCGTTCGCCGGGCTATCGAGAATCCGGTGGAATGCCGGTAGCCCGCCACGGCCTGACCGGCTGATCGCCGGTAGTCCGGATATTTACCGGCAATCCGGTTGATTGCCGGTAAAGCGGGCGGGCGCTATCGGTCCCAGACCTCCGGCGGCTCACCGGCCGTGTGATATGGCAGCTCGGCCTTCTTCCCGAACAGCGTCCCGGCAATGGCCGTCAGCTCGTCGTCCCCGTCGTCGGTGATCGGCTGCACCTCCCACCGCTCCTCGCGGCGCGGCAGCGGATGCTGGTTGCCCGCGGCGATCGCGCGTACCGGCGTGGCCGGCGCCGGCAACGCGGCCAACCGCTCTGCTTCGGCCGCTTCCAGCGCCGCCGCTTGTTCCTCGGCGGTCCCGGGCGGCAGGGCGGCGGCGGTCGCACGGGCGAGGATCGCCGCGGCCTCCGCGGAGGTCTCCGTCATGGCGCGGTCGGTGAACACCAATGGACGCTCGTGCTCGGTGACGATGTGCTTCACCACCTGCACGTCGCCGTTCACGTCCCAGACCGCGATGCCCGGTGTCAGCGATGGGATGATCTCCACCGCCCAGCGTGGTAAGCCCAGCACCTTGCCGGTGGTGCGCGCTTCATCAGCCTTCTGCATGTACACGGTGCGGGTCGACGCCATCTTCAGGATCGCCGCCGCCTCGCGGGCCGCGGCGCCGTCCACGACGTCCGACAGGTGGTGCACGACCGCGACGAAGGACAGGCCCAGGCGCCGGCCGAACTTCAGCAGCCGCTGGAACAGCTGCGCCACGAAGGGCGAGTTGATGATGTGCCAGGCCTCTTCGACCAGCAGGATGCGCTTCACCCGGTCCGGCCGCAGCCAGGTGTGCTCCAGCCAGACGCCGACGATGGCCATCAGGATCGGCATGCCGATCGAGTTGCGGTCGATGGCCGACAGGTCGAAGACGATCAGCGGCGAGTCCAGGTCGATGCCCTGCGTCGTGGGCCCGTCGAACATGCCCGCCAGGTCGCCGTCCACCAGCCGGTCCAGGACCAGCGCGACGTCCAGGCCCCAGGCCTGCACGTCCTCTATGGTGACGTTCATGTCCTCGGCGGCGCTGTTCAGCGGCGTGCGCAGGGCCTCGACCACGTCCGAGAGGATCGGCTGGCGGCCGTACTTCAGCGCCGCCTCGCCGACCCGCAGGTGCGCGGCCTTCAACGCGTAGCCGGCCCGCTCGTCCAGCGGCCGGCCCTGGGCCACCTCGACTATGGTCCGCAGCAGCGCGAGCTGGCCGGTGGTGGCGATCGCGGGGTCCAGCGGATTGAGGCAGATGCTGTCGCCGTGCACGCCGTGCGGGTCCAGGCGGACCGGGGTGACGCCCAGCGACTCGGCGATCAGGTGCCACTCGCCGACGCCGTCCTCGCCCTGCGCGTCCAGCACCACCACCTGGCGGTCCTTGAAGCGCAGCTGGCGCAGCACGTACGTCTTCTCCAGCGCCGACTTGCCGTTGCCGGACTCGCCGAGCACCAGCCAGTGCGGGGCCGGCAGCTGCTGGCCGTACAGCTGGAAGGGGTCGTAGACGTAGCCCTTGCCGGAGTAGACCTCGCGGCCGATGATGACGCCGGAGTCGCCCAGGCCCGGCGCCGCGGTCGGCAGGTATACGGCCTGCGCCTGCGAGGACGAGGTGCGCACCGGCGGGCGGGCGGTCTCGACCTTGCCGAAAACCAGCGCGGCGAAGCCTTCGGTCAGGGAGTCCATGATCGAGCGTCCGGCCATGACGTATCAGTCTCCTTACTTCCGCAGCCCGGTCGCGAACGGCAGGGTGTTGGTGAACGCCCTGTGGTGTTCGCGGTCGCACCACTCCAGCTTCAGGAACGACTTGCCCGCCGAGGCCCGGATCGTGCGCTTGTCCCGGTTCAACGGGTCCGGACCGCGGGAGGAAACGGTGATGTAGCCGACCAGGTTCACCCCGGCGGCGCCGGAGGCCAGGTCCTCGCCGCGCTGGTCCACGCGCCCGGCGTGGGCCCGCTCGCGCGGGTCGTCGACCCGGCCCAGCTTGGCCTGCCGGGAGGCCTCGGCATCGGTGTTGATCTTCTCGGTGAGCATCCGCTCGATGGCCACGTCGGTGGGTTCCAGGTCCATCGTCACCGCGACCGTGCGGATCACGTCCGGGGTGTGGACCAGCAGCGGGGCCAGGAAGTTCACGCCGACCGGGGTCAGCGGCCACTCCTTGATCCAGGCGGTGGCGTGGCACCAGGGCTCGGCGGTGGTCGACTCCCGGGTCTTGGCCATCAGGAACCGCGGGTGGGTGGCGTCCAGCTCGGCCGGCCAGGCGTTGCGCCGCGACATCGCGTGCAGGTGGTCGATCGGGTGGTCGGGGTCGTACATGGAGTGGATCAGCGAGGACAGGGCGACCGGCCCGAGCGGCTGGCGCACCTTGATGTCGGCGTCGGCCAGCCGGGCGCAGATGTCGGCCAGCTCGCGGGCCATGATGATGCCCAGGCCCACGTCCACGGCGCCGCGGCCGATGACGTAGGCCTCCGAGGCCAGGTCCTTGGTGTAGGGCATGCAGGCGACCAGATAGGCCCGGTGCTGCTCGGAGGAGGTCGAGACCATCGACAGCAGGTGCTCGTAGGACTCCTGGAGCCAGGGCGGGGAGTTCTCGTCGCCGCGGCGGGCCACGTCCTTGGCGTGCGCGTCCGGGTCGGCCGGCAGCGTGCGGGCCAGTATCTGCAACCGGGTCACGAAGCCGTCGCCGTTGGCCACGTGCCGCAGCAGCGTCCCGAACCGGTCGACCAGGGCCTCCTGGTCCTCGGAGTCGCGCGACCCGACGCCGGGGCCCTCGATCTCCAGCGTGGCGGTCACGGTCCGGCGGTCCAGGTGCATCAGGACCGCGATCTCGTCCGGCCCGAACTGCGCGCGCAGCCAGCGCAGCCGGCCCACGCCCGGCGGCGGGCCGATCTCGACCTCGGCGCCGTCGATCCGGGTGCCGGCCTCCATGGCGCGGGAGCGCCAGGTGGCCTGCGGGGAGCGCAGGAGCCGCTTGTAGGAGCGGTTGATCTCGAACCACTTGTAGATGGTGCGGCCGTTGTAGGGCATGAAGACGACGACCAGGGCCAGCGCCGGGCCGGCCAGGATGCCCAGGACCTTCAGGAACGTGGTGGGCACGAAGAAGCCGGACAGCAGCGAGATGCCGCAGCAGATGACGATGACGCCGATCTCGCCGGTCTCGCGGTTGCGGCCGATCAGCGCGCTCGGCTTGGCCTTGCCGAGCAGGTAGGCGCGGCGGTACTGGGGGGGCTCCTGCTGGGCGGTGCTCACGGCCGGGCCCCCCGTCGGCCCCCGGTCACGGAACCGGCCGCCGCGAGGCGGTCGTCACTGCTTGGCGTGGTGCTCACGGCGGTGCCTTCCAGCGGAGGTACAGGTGATCGTGGTGCGCGGCCGGGTTCTCTACTCGACGCTACCTGGGAAAAGCGGAAAGCGGGATCGCAGAACACGAATTCTTCGGTGTTCGAGCCCGCGTGCTCGCTCATCTGGTCCTGCCTCCTCACCGGGCTCGGTCACGAACCGCCGCGCGGCGGCGGCGGGGTCTTGGGCACGACCGGGGCGTGCGCGGCCTGCAGGCGCGAGGCGGAGGTCGCCGAACCGCCGCTGCCGCCACTGGTGTTGCCGCCGCCACCGGCGCTCCCGGCGTTGCCGCCGGCGCCGCCGCCGCCCTGGCCGCCGTCCGCCCCGGGCCGCACCGTCAGGGCCCTGCCGGTGTGCGCCGCGATCCCGGCCGCCGCACTGGCCCCACCGGCCAGCGCACCGACCGACATCCCGGTGATCGCACTACCCATGTTCCCGCCGCCACCGCCGGCGAAAGCCCCGCCCATCCGGTTGCCGTGCGCGGCCATCCCGTTGCGCATCGTCCCGGCCGGCGAGGTGAACGCGGCGCTGGTGATGGCCGCCTTCCCGATCTTCGCCGCCCGCTCCTTCTGGAGCGTCAGCATGTCGTCGCCGAACGCCGGCACGAACCGGTAGACCAGCCCCGAGGCGAAGATCGACAGAATCATGATGGCCAGCCCGCTCAACACGGCGCTGAACGAGTCCTGCGGCCCGGAGGACACAGCGGTGGCCAACGACAACACGATCACGATGATCGGCTTCACCAGGTCGATGGAGATCATCAACCCGACCCACCGCCGGATGTGCCCCCACATGGCCCGGTCGACGAACCCGGCGTACACCGCGGTCGCCAACGCGGCGCCGACGTACAGCATCGCGGCCCGGATGATGAGCTCCAGCCACAGCAGAGCCGAGGCGACCATCGACATCACGGACACGAAGATCAGCATGATCGGCCCGCCACCCAACCCGGAATTCGGGTCCAGCGCATGCGAAAACGACGCCAGGAACCCGTTCCGATCCGCGGTGGACCCGTTCCCGATGGCGTCGGAGACACTGTCGGTGATCTTCACCATCCCGGCCAGGATCACCGGCGTGAAGGCCGAGGCCAACACGGCCATCCACAGAAAGCCCGTCGCCTCACCTATCGCGGTGACGATGGAATCGCCCCGCACCGCCCGCTTCACAACGGAGCTGAGCCACAGGAGCACGGTCAGGATCGCCGACGCGGCGAAGACGATCGCGTACTGCTTCAGGAAGCCCAGGTTGGTGAAGTTGACCGTCGCGGTCTTGGAGATGGCGTCCGACAGATTGTTGATGACCCACTGCGCCGCCTCCGCACAGCCCCGCGCGATGGAGCCGAGCGGGTCGGTGATGGCGTCGGCGGAGGAGACGCCGCTGTTCTGGCCGCCGGGCGGGGAGGGGGTGCTGCCGCCCACCATCTGCTGGGTGTTCTCGCAGGCGTCCTTGAGCTTGCCCGTGAGCAGCGCGCACGGATCGGCTGGTGCGGTGAGCCAATCATGGGGCATAGCGGAGCCTCGCGAACTGCTGGACGGCCTTCTGGAGGTCGCTAGACGAGGACACCTGCTGTCCGGCCGGGACCGGCGTGGGGCCATCCGCCTGAGTGAAGCTACTCCACTTCCAGTCTCCGTTTACCCAAGTTAGGTTCAGCGTGACCGTGCTCCAGGTTTCGGATACGGGATGCGTCGAACCCTGGCCCGCCGTTCCGGAGATCATGTTGATCCACACGGCGACCGTCGCCTTCGCCGCGCTGTAGTTCGCGACCGTGGTCCCGAACGGGACCGCCCGGCTCACAAAGCTCTGACCCGTCGGCGCGTTGCCGTTCTTGTCCAGCCCGAAGCCCTGTGCGGCCAGCGTGAAAGCCTGGTCCAGTTGCTGTTGCAGGGTGGTCACTATGGCCGGGTCGGCGATCTCCTGCACCAGCTTGTGGCGGGAATCCGCCGTCATCATCGCCTCGGAGCCGTAGGCGGCGACGAAGTTGGCCGCGGCGGCCGTGGCGCCGTCCTGCGTATCCGGATAGCCGGTCAGGACATCACCGTTCTGCGAGGGGAACGCAGGGCTCGAAGGCGCACTCGCCGGAGCGCTCTGCCCCACCGTGGCCGTCGCCGGCGGCACCCCGCCCCCGACGCCCGTACTCGCACCCTGACTGGCCGCGCCGTTGTTGTGCTTGCTGCTGCTGATCGCGATGATGACGGAGACCACCACGACCAGTGCGGCCAGTGCCAGGACGCCGCGGCCGCGGCGTCCTCGGGGGGCCTTGAACTCGCCTTCGTAGGGGTCCTTGGGGAGGCGGATGACGGTTTGCGGCTGCTCGATGCGCGGTGCGCGTCCGGGCCGGCCGCGGCGCGGGGCGCCGTCGCCTGGGCGGCCCGGACCGCCGCTACCGCCGTCGATAACCATGTTCAAGTCTCCCCACCCCGGACGTCCCGGTCGTGTTACATCGTCGTCGTGTCGGGCCACCAGTTCCTAACAAATACCCGGATGGCTTCTTCGGGGTTTGCCGGGCGGCGCGTGGTGGCAGTGCCTCCGGTCGGCCGCGGCGGTGGGTCAGATCGCCATGCCGTAGACGATGGTGAACAGGGTTCCGAGGGATCCGATGATGAACACACCGGTCAGGCCGGCCACGATCAGGCCCTTGCCCTGCTCGGCGGAGAAGGTGTCGCGCAGCGCCGTGGCGCCGATGCGCTGTTTGGCCGCGCCCCAGACCGCGATGCCCAGGCAGATGATGATCGCCGTGGCCATGATGACCTCGATCATCACCCGGGCCTCGTTGCCGACCTTGCCGAAGGGTCCCCAGTTCGGGGCGATCCCGCCGATGATCGTGTTGATGTCGTTGCCGCCGGACGGGGGCGCCGGCGTCGGGGTGTCGGTGAGGAACGTGGCCACGGTGTGCGCCGCGCCATGCAGAGCTTGCAGTGCAGACACGATGACCGCCTGCCTCCAGTCCTGTGGTTATAACGGTGGTGTTCGTCGTACTCACGATGTGGTGTCACTGCCGGTAGCGTAGGGAACTCAGTCTACGAGGATGACGCGGACGGCAGATACCTTGTCTATGGTGTCGTTTTCCTCTATCCGTCCGGGGCACACCTTGGTTATCGGTTGATCCGATGATCAACTGAAGGGAGGAAGAGGCCTGATGAAGACATCCATCGTCGTCGGCGCGTCATTGGTGGCCACCCCCTTTCTTCTGGTAGGCGCGATCGTCGTCGGAACCATGAGCGTGGCCGCCGGCAGCTCCACCGTGAGCCCCGTCGGCCGGATCGCCGACGGCACCGTCCCGACCGCCGACGCCGCGCTGATGGAACAGTACGGGCACATGTGTCCCACCCTGACCCCTTCGCTGCTGGCCGCGCAGCTGTATCAGGAATCAGGCTTCGACCCGACCATCGTCTCCTCGGCCGGAGCCATAGGGATCGCCCAGTTCATGCCCGGGACGTGGCCCAACTGGTCTTCCCCCAAGGACGGCGACGGTAAGCAGGATCCGCGCAATCCGGCCGACGCGATCCCGGCCGCCGCGCGCTACGACTGCGCCATCTCCCACCAGCTCTCCGGCATCGGCGGCGACGCGGTGGGCCTGATGCTGGCCGGTTACAACGCCGGCCCCGGCGCCGTCGAGCAGTACCAGGGCATCCCGCCCTACTCCCAGACCCAGGACTACGTGAAGAACATCGAGGCGCTGGAGCAGGCCTTCCGCGCCCCGGACCCGGTCATGGCGCCGTCCGACCTGGCCGTGCGCGCGATCGCCTACGCCTACAACCGCCTCGGCACCCCCTACGAGTGGGGCGGCGACGGCACCGACGGCAAGTTCGACTGCTCCGGCCTGGTCCAGGCCGCCTACACCTCGGTCGGCATCCAGATGCCGCGCACCGCCTCCGAGCAGTGGTACACCGGCCCGCACATCCCCACCAGCCAGCTCCAGCCCGGCGACCTGGTCTTCTACGCCACCGACCTGTCCAACCCCGGCAGCATCCACCACATCGGCATCTACGTCGGCGGCGGCGTGATGATCGACGCCCCGCACACCGGCGCCTTCATCCGCTTCGACCCGATCGGCGCCGCGGACTACCTGGGCGCCACCCGGCCGCAGGCACTGGTGGTCGGGGCCGCGCTGGACGCCGCGACGCCGCAGGCCAAGCGGACGGGGACACCGCCGGGAACGCAAACGCCGCAGAACCCTGCGAACCCGGCGCCCGGGACGCCCACGCCGACCGGGGCGCAGGTCCCGGCGCTCGCGCCGAAGACGGCGATTACCTCAAAGCACTGAGGTGATCGCCCACTGAGGCGGCCGACTGAGGAACTACCTGAAGCAAGCGGCCCGGCCGCACGCCCCCGAAAACCCCGAGGGCGGCGGCCGGAGCCGAAGCTCCCGACCAGCCGCCCTTGAAGTGCCCAGATCGGTTCACATCGCGGGAACCTTGTCCAGGAACCCGGCCACCGCCCCGATCCGCCCGTCCGGCGCGATCAGCGCCACGTCGAACCCGACCACCAGCGCCTCGCCGGCTCCCGGCGCCAGCTCCCACGTGAAGCGCACCACGTCGTGGTGCGCGTCCGGCTCGCCGGCCAGCCGGAACGTCAGCCCGGCGAACTGGGCCTGCGCCCCGCCGATCAGGGTGCTGAGTTCGTCGTGGCCGTGCACCGACGCCAGCGGGTCCGTGTACTCGATCTGCTCGACGAAGACCTCCGCGACCTTCGCGGCCCGGGCGGCCTCGTCGGTCTCGTTCCATGCGGCGATGTAACCGTCGATGAGGTTCTTGATCTCGGTCATGGCTGTGCCTTCCGTTCCGGCCCCCGGTCTGCCCGGCGGCTTCTGCCCTCAACAATGCGGTCGGGCCCCATGACCTCGCGATTACCTGCCAGGTAATCGTCTCCATGACCCCCGCGAAGCCATCGTTGACCCCATGACCACCACAGAGATCTTGAAGACGACACAGATCCGGCCGGCGACACCGGCAAGTGCCGCTTCCGCGGCCAGCGCGGCGCAGCAGGCGTCCGCATCCGGCACCAGCCGCGAAACAGCCCGAGCCCAGAACCTGACCCTTCTGGTCCTGCTCGCCGGCATCTTCATGACCACCCTCGACATCTTCATCGTCAACGTCGCCATCCCGGCCACCCAGCGCGATCTGCACGCCTCCCCGGCCGCGATCCAGTGGATCGTCGCCGGCTACGGCCTCACCGTGGCGGCCGGCGTGATCACCGCCGGCCGGCTGGGCGACATGTTCGGCCGCCGCCGGATGTACGCGCTCGGCATGGCGTTGTTCACCGCCGCCTCGGCCGCCTGCGGGATGGCGCCGACCCCGGACGTCCTGATCGCCTCGCGCATCGTGCAGGGCGTCGGTGCGGCTCTGCTGAGCCCGCAGACGCTGGCCATCATCGGCACCGCCTTCGAGGGCGCCAAGCGGGTCCGCGCCTTCACCGCCTACGCCCTGGCGATGGGCCTGGCCGCGGTGTTCGGCCAGCTGATCGGCGGCGTGCTGATCGACATGAACTTCGCCGGTCTAGGCTGGCGCAGCTGCTTCCTGATCAACGTCCCGGTCGGCGCGCTGGCGCTGACGCTGGTGCCGCGGGCCGTGCCGGAGTCCAAGGCCGAAGCCCGGACCCGGCTGGACCTTCCCGGTGTCGCGTTGGTCAGTTCCGCGCTGGTCGCCACCGTCCTGCCGCTGATCCAGGGGCAGAGCCAGGGCTGGCCGCTGTGGACCTGGCTGAGCTTCGGCGCCGCGCTGGTGCTGTTCGGGGTCTTCGGCTGGCACCAGGGCCGGCTCGCCGCCGCCCAGAAGTCGCCGCTGGTCGACCCGGCGCTGTTCCGCACCAAGGGCTTCACCCGCGGCATCATCGCCCAGATCGTGTTCTGGATGGGTCAGGGCTCGTTCTTCCTGGTCTTCGCGCTCTACCTGCAACTCGGCCGGGGCCTGGACGCCCTGCACGCCGGACTGGTCTTCACCGCGATCGGCCTGGGCTACCTGCTCACCTCGATGGTCGCGCAGAAACTGGCCGCGCGGCTGGGCCGGCAGACCGCGGCCGTGGGCACCGCGCTGATGGCCGTCAGCCTGCTCGACCTGATCGTCACCATCCACCTCACCGGCACCCACGGCTCGCTGCTGTGGATGCTCCCGGCGCTGGCCGCCGACGGCGCGGGCATGGGCCTGGCGATCGGCCCGCTGGCCGCCGGGGCCATGGGCCGGGTCGCCCCGCACCACACCGGCGCCGCCTCGGGCGTGGTGTCCACGGTGATGCAGGTCGGCGGGGCGGTCGGGGTCGCGGTGATCGGGATCGTCTTCTACTCCGCGCTCGGCTCCTCGCCGACGCCGGCCGCCTACACCCACGCCTTCACCTCCGGGCTGGAGCTGCTGGTCGGCGTGGCGGTCGCGGTGACTGTCCTGCTTCAATTCGATAAGGACTAGTGCCAGGCATGAGACGGCGCGATCACCCGGCGCGGGCCGGGGGTCGCGCCGTTCGGCTGTCTCCGGAAGAAGTAGCCCAGAAGCCTCCCGTCGTAGGACTACACCGCAGCCGTGCCGAAGGTGGAATCGACGGTATGACCACCACGACCAGTTCCAGCTCCAGCACCACCACGGTGCCCGCCGCCCGCGCGGTGGCGGCGGTCAAGCAGTACGGCGGCGGCGACGCGGCCGTCCGGGCCCTCGACGGGGTCACGGTCGCGCTGCCGGCCGGCCGGTTCACCGCGATCATGGGCCCTTCCGGATCCGGCAAGTCGACGCTCATGCACTGCCTGGCCGGGCTGGACCGGCTCACCTCCGGCGAGGTGTACGTCGGCGACGTCGAACTCGGCGCCGCCTCCGACAAGCAGTTGACGTTGCTGCGCCGGGAGAAGCTCGGCTTCGTCTTCCAGTCCTTCAACCTGCTGCCCACGCTCTCGGCCGCGGAGAACATCACCCTCCCGCTGGATCTGGCGGGCCGCGCCCCGGACCGGGAATGGCTGGACACCGTGGTCGGCACCGTCGGCCTCGCCGACCGCCTGAAGCACCGCCCCGCCGAGCTCTCCGGCGGGCAGCAGCAGCGGGTGGCCGTCGCCCGGGCCCTGGTCTCGCGCCCCGAGGTGGTGTTCGCCGACGAGCCCACGGGCAATCTCGATTCCCGGTCCGCGGCCGAGGTTCTGGGCCTGCTGCGCACCATGGTCACCGAGCTCGGCCAGACGCTGGTGCTGGTCACCCACGACCCGTCGGCCGCCGCCTACGCCGACGAGGTCCTGTTCCTGGCCGACGGCCGCCTCGTGGACCGGCTGGAGCTGCCCACCCGGGACGCGGTCCTGGCCCGCATGCAGCGGTTCGGCGAGTAAGGGGGCTGACGGACATGCTCACCATCGCCCTGCGCAACCTCACCGCCCGCCGCCGCCGGCTGATCGGCACCTTCCTCGCGGTGTTCCTCGGCGTCGCCTTCCTGGCCGGCACCCTCACGTTGAACGCCACTCTCTCCCGAAACTTCTCCAACCTCTTCGCGACCGCAGACACCGGGGTCTCCGCGGTCGTCCAGTCGGACACCCTGATCTCCACCAGCGGAGGCGCGGCCTTCGGCGGCCTGCGGGCTCCGGTGTCGTCACAGCTCGCTGACACGATCCGTAAAGTGCCGGGCGTGGCCGACGCCCAGCCCGAGATCGTCGGCTACGGCCAACTGCTCGGCGCCGACGGCAAGGCGGTCGGCGGGAACGGGCCGCCGCGCACGGCCGGCAACTGGATCCCGTCCGCCGCCCTGAACCCGTACCGCCTGCTGGACGGGCGCGCGCCGCGCGACGTGCCGGCCGGGCAGCCGGTCGAGGCCGTGATCAACCGGGGCGCGGCGGAGTCCGGGCAGCTGAAGATCGGGGACACCACGATCGTGCAGACCCCGTTGCCGGTGCGGATCACGATCGTCGGGATCGCCGGATTCGGGACGCAGAACGGGATCGGCGAGGTGACGTACGCCGGGTTCACGCAGGCGGTCGCGCAGAAGTACATCGCGCGGCCCGGGCAGGCCTCGGAGATCCTGATCGCCGCCCAGCCCGGCGTTTCGCAGGGCTCTGTCGTCGCCGCGGTGTCGAAGACGCTGCCGCCGGGGCTCTCGGCGATCAGCGGCGCGCAATACACGAAGGCGACGACTGCCGCGATCGGGACGGCTTTCCTGACGTTCTTCAAGGGCTTCCTGCTGGTGTTCGCTGCGGTGGCGTTGCTGGTGGCGGCGTTCTCGATCCACAACACCTACACGATCCTCATCGCGCAGCGGACGCGGGAGAACGCGCTGCTGCGGGCGTTGGGGGCGTCGCGGGGGCAGGTCCTGGGGTCGTCGCTGGCCGAGGCGGCCGCGCTGGGGCAGGCCGCCTCGGCGGTCGGCGTCGTCGGCGGGCTGGGGATCGCGCAGGCGCTGAAGGCGTTGTTCGACGTGGCCGGATTCGCTTTGCCCGCCGGGGGATTGGCGGTGACGCGGACCACGATCGCGCTGGCGTTGGTGGTCGGCGTCGGGGTGACCGCCTTGGCCGCGCTGTCGCCGGCCGTGCGGGCCTCGCGGGTGGCGCCGCTGGCGGCGCTGCGGGAGGCGTCGGTGGGCGAGACGCGGTCCGGGTTCAGCCGGGTGCGGAGCCCGATCGGCGGGGTGCTGCTGGCCGGCGGCGTGGTGTCGGCGATCGCCGGCGGGTCGCTGGCGGTGGTCGGCGCCGGGGCCGCGGCCACGACGGTCGGTGTGCTGATGCTCGGGCCGGTCGCGGCGCGTGGGGCGGTGCGGGTGCTGGGGTCGGTGGTCACGGTCGGTGGGCGGTTGGCGGGGACCACCGGGGTTCTGGCGCGCCGCAACGCCGCCCGGGATCCGCGGCGGACGTCGGCGACGGCCACCGCGCTGATGGTCGGGGTGGCGGTGGTGACGTTGCTGACGGTGTTCGCCACGTCGGTGAAGGCGTCGCTGAAGTCTGATGTGGACCGGTCGTTCGTCGGGGACCTCGCGGTGTCCGCTCCGGCCTTCGGCGGCGGCGGGCTCAGCCCGCAGCTGGCCGTCGATCTGCAGAAGGTGCCCGGTGTGCAGGCCGCGGTGGGGATCGGCCAGGGGACGGCTTCGGTGGCCGGGTCCGCGACGAATCTGACGTTCGCCGACACCGGGAAGCTGAACGAGACGATGTCGCTGGACGTGCGGGGCGGGTCGGTGGCGACATTGGCCGGGGGCCGCGCGATCGGGGTCTCGGCGTCGGAGGCGAAGAAGCATCCGCTGGGGAGCGCGGTCCCGGTGGTCTTCCCCGACGGCACGACCAGCACGATCCCGGTGGGGTTCGTCTACGGGCCGCGCGGCTCTTTCGACGGGTATCTGATCGACGCCGCGGCGTGGTCGGCGCACGCGAATCAGGTCACTGACAGTTCGGTGATCATGAAGCTGGCGCCGGGGACCTCGGTCGCGGCGGCGCGTCCGGCGGTGACGGCGGCGATGGTGCCCTACGGGAGCCCAGACGTGCAGGACCGGCAGCAGTACGCGGATTCGCAGGCGTCCGGGGTGGACGTGGTGCTCACGATCTCGTACGTGTTGCTGGTGCTCGCGATCGTGATCGCGTTGGCGGGGATCGCGAACACGCTGGCGCTGTCGGTGCACGAGCGGACGCGCGAACTCGGCTTGCTGCGCGCGGTGGGGCTGACGCGGAGGCAGACCAGGGCGCTGGTGCGGTGGGAGTCGTTGTTGGTGGCGCTGTTCGGGACGCTGGGCGGCGTGGCCCTCGGCACGTTCCTGGCCTGGGCCTTGGTGCGCGCCGCCGGGAGTTCGACGGCGATCGGCTTCGCGGTCTCGCCCGGGGCGCTGGCGCTGATCCTGGGCGCCGGGGCGGTCGCGGGGGTCGCCGCCGCGACTCGGCCGGCGAGCCGGGCGGCGCGGTTGGACCTGCTGGGGGCTATCGCGACGGAGTGAGTCGTGGGGTCGGGCGCTGAGTGCGGCGGTCTTTGGCGGCATCGGCGGTGCGCGGTGCGCGGTGCGCGGTGCAGGAAGTCTTGCGCCTGGGGTGGTTCGGGGTTCGGGCCTTCTGCGGGGGTTGGAGTTTGGGGGCTGGGTTGCGGTTGGGGTGTGGGTTTCAAGGCTTTTTACGGCCTTCGGTTATGGTTGTGCCGGTTCGGGGTTCGGGGCGGCGGGTATGTGTGTCAGCTGCCGGTTTCCGCGTTCACAACCCCGCCGCAACTCAGGCCTCTTCAACTCCGGCAAGTCCGGGCAAGGGCACAGGCCGGATCAAGCGCAAGATCAAGCGCAAGATCAAGGGCCACAAGCGAGATCAAGCGCGAGATCAAGGGCCACAAGCAAGATCAAGCGCGAGATCAAGGGCCACAAGCAAGATCAAGAGCTGAAGATCAAGGTCAAGGTCAAGAGCTGTGATGAAGGGCCGGGCCTCCGGCGGGCCTCGGCAACCTCAGGGAAACTAGCGCGGTTCCCTCGGGTGGC
>NZ_JAAFZA010000479.1 GCF_015356865.1 Catenulispora pinisilvae | reverse complement strand
CTGCCGGCCGCAAGCCGCGGACCGTGCAGGAACAGCAGTTGTGCGACTTGTTCGCCGAGGTCCTGGGCCTGGAATCAGTGTCCATCGACGACAACTTCTTCGCACTCGGCGGCCACTCGCTGCTGGCTACTCGTCTGGTGAGTCGGGTGCGTTCGGTTCTCGGGGTGGAGTTGGGGCTTCGGACGTTGTTCGAGGTGCCCACGGTGGCTGGTGTTGCGGCGCGTCTGGGTGGTTCGTCTTCTGAACGTCGTGTGGCGTTGCGGCCGGTGGTGCGTCCGGAGCGGGTGCCGTTGTCGTTTGCGCAGCGTCGGTTGTGGTTCTTGAGCCGACTGGAGGGTCCGTCGGCGACCTACAACCTTCCGTTGGTGGTGCGTCTGTCCGGTGATCTGGATCAGGGGGCTTTGAAGGCTGCTCTTCTCGATGTTCTTGCCCGGCATGAGAGTTTGCGGACTGTCTTCCCGCAGATCGATGGTGAGCCTTTCCAGCAGGTGCTGCCAGTTGAACAGCTCGCGGCCCTGGCGGATCTGGTGGTGCAGGACTCCTCGCCGGAGACGGTTGCCGCTGACATAGCTGCGATGGTGGGTTCGACGTTTGATCTGGAGTCGCAGATTCCGGTGCGGGCTTCTCTGCTGCAGGTCGGTCAGCAGGAGTTTGTGTTGGTGGCGGTGGTGCATCACGTTGCTGGTGATGGTTGGTCGCTGGGGCCGTTGGCGCGGGATTTGGCTGCCGCCTATACAGCTCGCGTCGGTGGTGCTGCGCCGGAGTGGGAGCCGTTGCCGGTGCAGTACGCGGACTACACCCTGTGGCAGCGGGAACTGCTCGGTGACGAGGACGACCCGGACAGTGTCTACTCCCGGCAGGTCGGCTTCTGGCGGGATGCTTTGTCTGGTGCTCCGGATCAGCTGGAGTTGCCGTTCGATCGTCCTCGTCCTGCGGTGTCGTCTTACCGCGGGGGTCGCGCATCTGTGGTCTGGGATGGCGAGCTGCATGCTGGTCTGTTGCGGTTGGCGCGTTCGCGTGGTGTGAGTGTGTTCATGGTGGTGCAGGCTGCGGTGGCGGCATGGCTGTCGCGGATGGGTGCGGGTACTGACATTCCCATCGGGACTGCTGTCGCCGGTCGCCTGGATGATGCGCTGGATGACCTGGTCGGGTTCTTCGTGAACACGTTGGTTTTGCGGACTGATGTGTCTGGGGATCCGACGTTCGCAGAGCTTGTTGATCGTGTTCGTGATTCTGATCTGTCGGCGTTCGGGCATCAGGATGTGCCGTTCGAGCGTCTGGTGGAGGTGTTGAACCCGGCGCGTTCGATGGCGCGGCATCCGCTGTTCCAGGTGATGCTGGCCTTCCAGAACGCCCCGGCTGCGGACCTGGCCATGCCGGGCTTGCAGGTGCAGGCGGAGCCGGTGCAGGTTGGCGCGGCGAAGTTCGACTTGCTGTTCGACCTGTCTGAGTCCTTCACCGCTGATGGCTCGCCGAATGAGATCGTCGGATCTCTGGACTTCGCGACAGATCTGTTCGATGTCGCGACGGTTGAGCGGATGCTGGGTTGGCTGCAACGTCTGGTAGAGGAAGTTGTCGCTGACCCCAGTGTGCCGCTGCACTCGATCTCGATCCTGAACCGGGACGAGGTCCGGCAACTGCTGGTCGACAACAACGACACTGCCCATTCGGTGCCTGATGCGACGTTGGCGAGTCTGTTTGAGGAGCAGGTGCGTCGTTCGCCGGATGCGGTGGCGGTGGTGTTCGAGGGTGAGCAGGTTTCGTATGCGGAGTTGAATGTTCGGGCGAATCGTTTGGCGCGGTTGCTGGTGGCGCGGGGTGC
>NZ_JAAFZA010000478.1 GCF_015356865.1 Catenulispora pinisilvae | reverse complement strand
GCAGACACCGCAGTCCGCATCAGCGAGGCGACCGAGTGAGGGTCGATCGGGGCGACACACTGCACCGAGACGGCGAACCCGGCATCGGTACCGGCGTCGTCGACAGCGACCATCAGGGGATAGTTCGTGCGCTCATGGGCGTAGAGCAGCTCAACACCGTCCATGCCGGTGGCGGTGACGTCGATGACTTCGGCATCGGCTCCGGGGGTGTGGCGGTAGTTGAACAGTGCTGTGAACAGCGGAGACCCGGAAGCCACCCCGGACACACGCTGCGCCGACGCCAGCGGCGTGTGCTCGAACGCCAGCAACTCGGCCAGACTCGCATGCATCCGCCCCGCAGCCTCACCAACACCAACGCCGCCGACCTCGAACCGCACCGGCAGAGTATTGATGAACAGACCCGGCACCCGGTCAGCACCAGCGCCAGCCTGCATCCGACCGAACAACACAGTGCCGAACACCACGTCCTCACGACCGGACGCGGCAGCCACCACCCGCGCGAACGCCACATGCAACAACGCCGCAGCACTCACCCCAAGACGCTGAGCCTCCTGCCGCACCCCGACGGAGATCTCCGCATCAAACACCAGCCGCGACTCCAGCACATCGGTGCCATCACCTTGCACATCCAGCACACCAAACGGCGCAGTCGGCTCAGTGACCTCACCCAACAGCTCGGTGAAGAAAGCCTCCTGACTCTCCCGCGAAACACCAAGCCGAGCCTGAGCCACAAAATCCCGGAACGGCAACGGCTGCGGCAGCAGCCGCTCATGCCCGGCCCAGAACGCCTGGATCTCACCGAACAACACTTCAAGAGCGGTGTGGTCCTGGACCAGGTGATGAACCTGCACCACAGCCACCCACGCCGACTCCGTCGCGGGCCGCCGCGCCACCGTCAACCGCACCAACGGCGCCTGCGAAACCTCCATCACCGAACCCGCGGCAGCCAGCATCGCCGGAACCACATCCTCCGCCGACAACGCAGCATCAAGCACGACCTGCCGCACCGGAACCTCAGCACGCCGCACCACAACCTGCACCGGCTCGGAAAGCCCCTGCGATACGACTGCGGTCCGCAGAATGTCGTGACGATCCACCACCTGCTGCAACACCCGCACAAAGGCATCAAGCCGATCACGGGAATCAAAGGCCAGGACTGTCGGCAAGATATAAGCATCAGCACCCGAGCCCGCCGCCATCAGATGATGGAAGAAGATGCCTTCCTGCAGCGGGGCGAGCGGATAGATGTCAGCGATATTGGGCACGCCGCCGGGGACCGTCTCCGCGATGCGGTCAATCTCCGCCTGCGACAACTCAACCAGCGGCAGCATCTCCGGTGTGATCGCCCCGGCATCCTCAGAAATCAGATTCGCCGGAACCACAACAGCCTCATCACCAGCCACCGCGGCAACCCCCGCCGGCGTCGGAGCCTGAAACAACGCCCGCACCGACACCACAACACCACGCTGCCGCAACACCTCCACCAACGACACCACAAGCAGCGAATGACCACCAAGCTCAAAGAAGTTGTCGTCAATACCGACCTTCTCCAAGCCCAAAACCTCAGCAAAAGCCTCACACAACAACCGCTCACGAACAGTCCGCGGCCCACGACCATCCACAGCACCACCGAACTCCGGCGCCGGTAGGGCACGACGATCCAGCTTCCCGTTCGCGGTGAGAGGCAACACGTCCAGCACCACAAACGCCGACGGCACCATGTAATCCGGCAAGGCCTGCGCAGCACGCTCACGCAGGACCGACACGTCCAGGCCATCTCCGGCTGCCGGAACGATGTACGCGACCAGGCGATTGTCGCCGGG
>NZ_JAAFZA010000477.1 GCF_015356865.1 Catenulispora pinisilvae | reverse complement strand
GACCCCCGCTTCCGCCGCTTCTGGATCGGCGACAGCGTCTCCCAGCTGGGCGACCGCGTCACCGAACTGGCCCTGCCCTACATAGCCGCCAAGATCCTCAAAGCCTCCACCACCGAGGCCTCCGTGTTGGCCGCCGTGACCTGGACCCCGAACCTGATCGGCGTGTTCATGGGCGCCTGGGTGGACCGGCAGCGGCGCAAACGCCGCCTGATGATCGGCGCCGATCTGGCCCGCGCCGCGATCCTGCTGAGTCTGCCGGTCGCCGCCGCGTTCCATGCCGTGGCCCTCGGCCAGCTCTATCTGATAGCGCTGCTGTGTGGGATCGCGGCGGTGCTGTTCAACACCTCGTACTCGTCCTTCTTCGTCCGTCTGGTGCCGCGTTCGCAGTACGTGGCGGCCAACAGCAAGCTCTCCAGCAGCCGCTCCGCCTCCTTCATGGTCGGCCCGGCGCTCGGCGGCGCGTTGATCGCGGCGACTTCCGCGGCGTTCGCCGTGGCCGCCGACGCGGTGTCGTTCCTGTTCTCCGCGTTCATGATCGGCCGGGTGCCGGTGGTGGAGCCGGAACCGGAGTCGGCTGAACTGTCGGTGGGGCGCCGGGCCAAGGAGGGGATCGCCTACATCCTCCGCCAGCCGGTCCTGCGGGTCACCCTGGCCTGCGCCACCACGATCAACTTCTTCACTTTCATCGCCAACTCCAGCCTGCTGATCCTGTTCGCGACCCGCATGCTGCACCTGTCCGCCGGCGCCATCGGCTTGGCCCTGGGCCTGGGCGCGAGCGGCGCGGTCCTGGGCGCGGTCCTCGCGCCGCGGATCGCGCGCCTGGTCGGGGTCGGCCGCTGTGTCGCGATCGGCGCCGTGTTGTTCCCGGCGCCGATCGCCATCGCGGCCGCCGCGGGCGGCTCGGTGTGGTGGTGCGCGACGGCCCTGGCGGCGGCGGAGTTCCTGTGCGGGGTGGGTGTGATGCTGTTCGACATTCCCCTGAACTCTCTTCAGGCCGCCATCGTCGACGAAGGCGTCCGCAGCCGGGTCGCGGGCGCCTACAGCACGGTCAACTACGGCATCCGTCCACTGGGCGCCCTCGCCGGCGGCGCGCTGGCCGGCACGATCGGGCTGCGCCCGACGCTGCTGGTCGCGGCGGTCGGCGGGGCGATGTCGGTGTTCTGGCTGTTCGCCGGGCCGGTGCTGCGGATACGTTCGCTGGAGGAGTATCCGGCCCCGGCCCCGGCACCGGCTCCGACTTCGGCCGCGGCGTCACAGACCGCGGCCGTCAGCCAATGACTGGATCGCCGGGCGCAGCAACCGGATGACGTCCTCCGGCTCGGCCTCGGCGAGCGCGTCGGCCTTCATCAGATGCCGCGACACCGTGATCCCGAGTATCACGGCACTGATGATCGCCGCCCGAAGATCCGCATCCTGCGCCGGGATCGCCTGCGCGATCTGCGCCTGGTAGCGGATCGCGGCGGTGCCGACGGCGTCGGCGGCTTCGGGGGTGGTCAGCATCGAGCGCAGGATGCTCAGGGAGGCGACCGGTTCGTTCGCCAGGCGCTCGGCGAGTCCGGCCAGGATGTGCTCGGTGGCCTGGCCCGGGGCGGCGTCGATCTCGGGCAGGGGGGCGGCGTCGACCACGCGCTGGAACAGCGCCTGCTTGGACCCGAAGTAGTGCATGACCAGGCCCGCGTCCACGTTCGCCGCCGCGGCCACGGCCCGGATCGTGGTGCGCTCGTAGCCGACGTCGAAGAACGAGCGGGTCGCGGCTTCCAGGATGCGGGCTTCGGTGCGGCTGCGCTGCTGCGCGCGGGTGCCGGGTGCGGGATCGGTTGTGGAGTCGGGCGTGGGGTCGGGCGTGGGG
>NZ_JAAFZA010000476.1 GCF_015356865.1 Catenulispora pinisilvae | reverse complement strand
AGTTGTCGTCGATGGACACTGATTCCAGGCCCAGGACCTCGGCGAACAAGTCGCACAACTGCTGTTCCTGCACGGTCCGCGGCTTGCGGCCGGCAGGATCGGAGTCGAACTCCGGCGCCGGCAGGGCGCGACGGTCCAGCTTCCCGTTCGCGGTGAGAGGCAGCGCGTCCAGCACCACGAACGCCGACGGCACCATGTAATCCGGCAAGGCCTGCGCCGCACGCTCACGCAGCGCCGACACCTCCACGGCTGCTTCGGCTGCAGCGACGATGTAGGCCACCAGTTGCTTGTCGCCGGGCCGGTCTTCTCGTGCGAGCACCGCGACCTGGGCCACCGCGTCGTGTCCGGCCAGGACTGCTTCGATCTCGCCGAGTTCGATGCGGAAGCCGCGCAGTTTCACCTGGTCATCGGTGCGGCCCAGATACTCCACCACGCCATCGACGGTCCAGCGCGCCAGATCCCCGGTGCGATACATCCGCGACCCCGCCGGGCCGAACGGGTCCGCCACAAACCGCTCCGAGGTCAAACCCGAACGCCCGAGATAGCCACGTGCCAGCTGAACACCAGCCAGATACAACTCCCCAGCCACCCCCGGCGGAACCGGAGACAAGGCTGAGTCGAGAACGTACAGCTGGGTGTTCCACACGGGGCGGCCGATCGGCACCGAGATTGGACCCGGGACACACTCCCACCACGACACATCCACCGACGCCTCAGTCGGACCATACAAGTTGAACAGCCCCACCCCGTCCAGCGCAGCGAAGAACCGCTGCACCACCTCCGCCGGCAGCGCCTCACCCGAACACACCACCCGACGCAACCCCACACAGCCGGCGGCAGACGGCTCCGCCACAAACGCCGCCAGCATCGACGGCACAAAATGCACCGTCGTCACACCAGCAGAGACAATCAGCCCCGCCACATACGCCGGATCACGATGACCACCAGGCCGCGCCACCACCAGACCCGCACCCACCAGCAACGGCCAGAAGAACTCCCACACCGAGACATCGAAGCCCGACGGCGTCTTCTGCAACACACGATCGCTGACGTCGAGGCCGAACCGGTCCTGCATCCACAACAAACGGTTCACAATCCCCGCATGCGAGACGACAACACCCTTCGGACGACCCGTAGAACCCGAAGTGAAGATCACATACGCGGGACACTCCGAACCAAAGCCGACCTGCAGATCCACACCGGGATACGCCGACACCTCAACCACAAACTGAGGGTCATCCACCACCAACACATCAGTGATCTGCGGCAAAGCCGAGACCACATCGGAGGTAGTGACCACACACACCGGGGAGGCATCAGCCAGCATGAACCCGATACGATCCGCCGGATACTCCGGATCCACCGGCAAATACGCCGCACCAGACTTCAACACCGCCAACAACGCGACCACAAGCTCCACCGACCGCGGCAACGCCACCGCAACCAGCGACTCCGGACCAGCACCCCGCGCCACCAGCAACCGCGCCAAACGATTCGCCCGAACATTCAACTCCGCATACGAAACCTGCTCACCCTCGAATACGACGGCAACAGCCTCCGGCGAACGACGCACCTGCTCCTCAAACAAACCGACAAGAGTCGCGTCGGGAACCGCATGAGCAGTGTCGTTGTTGTCGACCAGCAGCTCGGTCAGCGCCGCGTCGTCCAGCACCGGAACCGACCGCAACGCAAGATCGGGATCATCTTCCAAGCCGGCAACCAGGGCAGACACCGCAGTCCGCATCAGCGAGGCGACCGAGTGAGGGTCGATCGGGGCGACACACTGCACCGAGACGGCGAACCCGGCATCGGTACCGGCGTCGTCGACAGCGACCATCAGGGGATAGTTCG
>NZ_JAAFZA010000475.1 GCF_015356865.1 Catenulispora pinisilvae | reverse complement strand
CGCCCACCCCGAACAAGCGGTCATTCCCCCCGGCTACGCCCCCGGCGAGTACCACTACCCGCACGACTACGCCGCGGCGCCCGACACGCTGGCCCGGGCGTGGTTCGCCGACGAGGAGATGCACCGCGGCCTGGACCACCTGGCCGCGTCGCAGGACCCGGACGGCGGCTGGCCGATGAACTGGGCGAAGTGGTCCCCGAGCACGGAGTTGGAGGCGCGGCCTCTGGTGACCCTCAAGGCGCTGCGGACGCTGCGGGCTTATGGACGGTTGCGCACGTGCCGGTGACCTTCGTCCGGGAACTGCGGCGGCCGGGCCGGAATCGTCGCGGCGAGGGCATAGCCGCACTTCTCGGCGACCCGGCATGAAGCAGCGTTCCCGACACTGTGAACGAGTTCCACCACCTCGGCCGGCACCAGCTCCTGAGGCCCGAACAGCCAGTCGCTGACCCGCTCGACGCACCTGGACGCGATGCCCCGGCCCCGCGCGTCGGCGAGCGTCCAGTACCCGACGCTGGTCTCACTCCCGGCAGCCACGTCAGCCCCCTTCACCACGAAATGGCCGACCACCCGCCCCCGCTCCTCGACCGCGAAGCTCAGCCGGCTGCCATCCACCCACCGCCGCGCCTGCCGCTCCAGCCACGCCCGCGCCTCGGCCTCGCCGTCGACCAGCACCGAAAGCCAGCGGCGCATCGCCGGATCCTGATAGGCCGCGACGACGGTCGGGAGGTCGGGCTCGCGCCAGGGGCGCAGGAACAGGGCCGGCGCGTCGGGGGTCGGATCCACGCTGAGAGTGAGAGTCATGGCCATGGTGACAAGCCAATCGCATCTCGGGTGGCAATGTGTTCGGCCGGCGCCGGCGCCTACCGGGCTGGCGGTGACAGGCACGACCGGCGCCCGACTCTTGAAGTAGTTCGGCGCGCGCCGCCTACCCGCCGACTCCCAGCAGCTCCGTCGGCGTCATCCCAGCCAGCCGCCGCACCTCCCGCGTGAAATGCGCCTGATCCGCGTATCCGGCCTCGTAGGCGACGGTGGCCAGGCCGATCGGCGCGTTGCGGCCCAGGTCCACCGCATGCTGGAAGCGTAGGATGCTGTGCAGCGTCTTCGGACCGTAGCCGACCGCCTCCGTGAACCGCCGCCGCAACTGCCGCTCGGACAGGCCTACCGCGTCGGCGAGCGCCGGGACGTGCGGCGCGTCGCCGGACCGCAGCAGCCCGACCACCTGCTCGACCGCGGCGTCCGGCTCGTAGCGCGGGGTGAGTGCGGCCACGAACTCGTCCAGTACCTGCACCGCCGCGTCCGCGGAGCCGGCCGCGTGCAGCCGTTCCAGTAGCGGCGCCATCTCACGCGTCGTCAGCTCCGGCGCCACCCGCTGATCGCGCACCTCGCCGACCGGCATCCGGCCGAGCAGCAGCCGCGCCGCTCCCGGCCGCAGCCGCAGGCCCGCGAACACCGCGCCCGGCGCCAGCCGCGCCACCCAGGCTTCCCGGTCCGGCCCGGCCAGCTCCAACGTCCCGTCGTGCCAGATCAGGTCCACGCAGCCGTCCGGCACCACCAGCTGCCGGTACTCGCCCGGGCCGGTGTTGGCCTGCGTCCAGGTGCACGCCACATAGCGGCCGGGCGCGCGCCGTGGCCGCATTCCGCGTTGGGCGCAGGCGCGTGCGCTTCGAGCAGCCGCCAGTCGCCGGTCAGGACCTCGACGCGCGGGTCGTCGGCGAAGAGCTCGGCGGCGCGGTCGGGCTACCGCCTCGATGCGTGTGACCGGCCGCGGCGGTGGCGTGGATTTCGGGGCAGGCGTTGGCGTAATCGTCGGCGTTGGCGTTGGCGTGAGTGTCGGTGTGGGCGTCGTTGGTATA
>NZ_JAAFZA010000474.1 GCF_015356865.1 Catenulispora pinisilvae | reverse complement strand
GGCCCACCCGGCCCATCCGGCAGTCCTGGCAGCCCCGCCGGCCCCGGCAGCGGCCTGCCCGGCACCGCCATCAGCCAGCAGAGCATCGCAGGGCACTACAGCGTCCGCAACGGCGTCGGCCTCATCGCGATCGGCCTGGACAACGCCCCTGACCCCCGCCGCGTAGTCGCGGTCGCAGCCCACGAACTCTGCCACCACAAGCTCCTCTACCGCGGCCTGGCCAGCACCGCCGAGCGAGACCACGAGCCACTGACCGACCTGGCGACAGTGTTCTTCGGCCTCGGCGTCTTCACCGCCAACGCCGCCTACACCTTCGCCCAGGGCCGCGGCGGCTGGCGCCGACAGCAACTCGGCTACATCAACCAACCGATGTTCGGCTACGCACTGGCCCGCGTCGCCTGGCTGCGCGGGGAGCGCGACCCGGAGTGGGCACGGTATCTGGACACGAACCCGCGCGGATACTTCAAGCAGGCGATGCGTTACCTGGAGAAGGAACCGCCAGCGCAGTGACCACCAGAGTGCAGTCCCCCATTCGGCCTCAACCAATACGCGTAGCCATATCTACGCCAATCACCCGATGTCCGATATGCACCCTTCATAGAAGATTGAGGCATCTCGGGAATCGCCCGCCGCAGCCAGGCACATGAGCGAAACCCGGGCCGACGGCCCCCACAACCGGGATGCGGACAGAGCTCACCGCGCCCCGGCCAGGGAACCGCCGCCACGCCCTCGATGACCTAGCGTCGTCGACTGCTCGAAGCAAGGCGATAAGGGCCTTCGACTTCGGCCAAGTCGGAGGCAAAAGGGGGATCGCCCCAGATCGAGCAGGCCCCGCAAGGGGCGGGCACGGCAAAACCCACAGCCGGACCCCGGCGCCACCCCCAGGCGCCCGGGGTTCGGCCTAGGGACATGCCCAACATCACGACAAGGAACGACAGGAGGTCAGGATGCGGTCAGCCGCGCAGCCGCCGCAGCAACTCGCTCATCGCTGGCCGTCAAAGCCACCCGCACATGCCGAGCCCCAGCCTCACCGTAGAAGTCACCCGGCGCAACCAGGATCCCGCGCTCGGACAGCCACTCAACAGTGGTCCAGCAATCCTCATCGCGGCTGGACCACAGGTACAGTCCCGCCTCGGAGTGGTCAATGCGGAAGCCCGCACTCCCCAGCGCATCACGCAGAACCTCGCGGCGCCTGCGATAGCGCTCCTTCTGCTCCGCAGCGTGGACGTCGTCATTCAGGGCCACGGTCATCGCATCCTGGACCGGCCGCGGCATGATCAGGCCGGCGTGCTTGCGCACCTCCAGCAGGTCAGCCACGATCGCAGGATCACCGGTGACGAAGCCCGCACGGTAGCCAGCCAGGTTCGAGCGCTTGGACAGCGAGTGGACGGCCAGCAGGCCCTCATGGCTGGCGCCGCTGACGTCGGGGTGGAGCAGGGAGACCGGCTCGGCATCCCACGCCAGTTCGATGTAGCACTCGTCGGAGACGACGATGGTGCCTGCATCGCGGGCAGCCGTGACGACCGCACGAAGTTCGGCGGCCGAGGCCACGCGCCCGTTCGGGTTCGCCGGGGAGTTCAGCCAGATCAGCTTCGGGCGGTGGGCCCGGACCAGGTCGGCGCCTGCCTCGGGGGCGGCCACCAGGGTGTCGGCACCGGCGATCCGCGCCCCGACGTCGTAGGTCGGGTAGGCCACCGAGGGGATGGCCACGTGGTCGCCCGGGCCGAGGCCGAGCAGGGTGGGGAGCCAAGCCACCAGTTCCTTGGTGCCGATCACCGGGAGTACCGCGGTCGGGGTGACGCCGGTGACGCCGAGCCGACGTGTCATCCAGCCGACGGCTGCCTCGCGCAGGGCGGGGGTGCCG
>NZ_JAAFZA010000473.1 GCF_015356865.1 Catenulispora pinisilvae | reverse complement strand
CCCGGGTCTACGCCGGGGTCCGCAAGAACCTGCGATACCTCGACGAGAACCCGCAGGCCGAAGACCGCGGCGAGCGGATCGCCGAGATAGTGCGTAGCACCGAGCCGCTGGTCCGGCTGCTGGCACAACGTCTAGTGCACCCGGACCTGGACAACTCGGCGATGCTGGAGGTCCTGACCCGGCGCTACTACGGCAACAAGGGCCTGACCGGCGTGCAGACCACTCAAGCAGCCGGCACCTCGTTCGTGGTCGCCGAACGTGACGGCTCGCGCCTGGTCTCGGCAGCGGTGCCCTTCGACCGGCTCGGCGACGCCCTGGACGGACTGGCTGGACTGGCCGAGCTGGAGACGTCCGGCGGCGCCCTGGACGCCGACATCTACCTGCTGTGGGAGAACCAGCCCGACACCGACGAAGCCGCCACCCAGTTGCAGCACGTGATCAGCGCGCACCCGCTGCCGCAGCAGGTGCGGCGGGTGACGACCACGGTCGCCGGGCGCCGCAACGCGGTGATGCACCACCACTTCACCTTCCGGCGCTCCAGCACCGGCATGACCGAGGAACGGCTGATCCGGGGCCTGCACCCCTACATCGCCGAGCGGATGCAGCTGGAGCGGCTGAACAAGTTCGACCTGACCCGGCTGCCGTCCTCCGACGAGGACGTGTACCTGTACCAGTGCGTGGCCCGCGAGAACCCGGCCGACGACCGGCTGGTCGCGTTCACGCAGGTACGCGACCTGACCGAACTACGCGAGCACGACGGCCGGCTGGTGGCGCTGCCCACCGCCGAGGACGCGATCGCGGCGTGCGTGGACTCCATCCGGCGCGCGCAGCTGCGGCGGCCGTCCAACAAGCGGTTCAGCACCAACCGCGTGGTGGTCTACCTGTGGCCGGTGTCGAACATCAAACGCTCCGAGCTGTACCTGATCGCCAAGCGCATCCTGCCCTCGACGGTCGGCGCCGGCCTGGAGGAGATCGAGCTCATCGGCCGCCAGCGGTCCTGGAAGACCGGCGAGCTGATCAAGATCGCGGTCCGGGTCCGCTTCGACACCGCGGGCGAGCCCTCGCTCAGCGTCGGCGAGCCCACCCTGGACCCGATCGAGCCGCTGGACGACTACCGACTCAAGGTGATGCGCGCGGCCAGCCGCGGCACGGTGTACCCGTACGAGCTCGTCGACTCCCTCGGCGACTTCGCCGAGCACGACCTCGACGACACCCACACCCTGGTCCCGGTGGACCGGCCCAAGGGCCGCAACACCGCGGCGATGGTGGCCGGCGTGATCAGCACCCGGACCCGGCGGCACCGGCAGGGCGTCACTCGGGTCCTGCTGCTGGGTGACCCGACGAAGTCGTTGGGTGCGCTGTCGGAGCCGGAGTGTCGCCGGGTGATCGCTGCTCTGGATCTGGCCGAGCGGATGCAGGTCCCGCTGGAGTGGTACGCGCTGTCCTCCGGGGCACGGGTCTCGATGCAGTCCGGGACCGAGAACATGGACTGGGTAGCCGCGGCACTGAAGCGGATCGTGGAGTTCACCCAGGCCGGCGGTGAGATCAACGTCGTGGTCAACGGCATCAACGTCGGCGCCCAGCCCTACTGGAACGCCGAAGCCACCATGCTCATGCACACCCGCGGCGTACTAGTCATGACCCCGGACTCGGCGATGGTACTCACCGGCAAACACGCCCTGGACTTCTCCGGCGGCGTCTCCGCCGAAGACAACTTCGGCATCGGCGGCTACGACCGCGTCATGGGCCCCAACGGCCAAGCCCAATACTGGGCCCCCACACTCACCGCGGCCCGCGACGTGCTGATGTCCCACTACGACCACACCTACATCGCCCCCGGCGAAACCACACCCCGCCGCGCCACCACCGACGACC
>NZ_JAAFZA010000472.1 GCF_015356865.1 Catenulispora pinisilvae | reverse complement strand
ACCCCACCAACCTCAGTCCTCGACGTCCTCCGGCTTCTTCCCCTTACGCTCCTTCGCCAAAGGAGCCCCGCCCCCGATCCCAGCCGCGATCGCAGTCGTCGAGGCGGCCTGTGCCACCGTCGTTCCCAAATCGGTGTATAGCGGCGCCTTGGCCGCACGCGCAGACCTGCGCAGCCTCTTGAAGAACTTCATGATCGGCAGGCTAGCCGATCCGAATCCCCTCGAACCACGGTCGAAAGTAGGGGCCGGACCGCCGATCGGACCGCCTACCGAACCGCCTACCGGGCCGCCTACCGGGCCGCCTACCGAACCGCCTACCGAGCCGCCTACCGAGCCGCCAAAAGCAACCGCCCCTAAAGCAAAGGCCGCAGCGCCTCCCGCACCCGCCGCTCCACCACAGCAAGCGCCAGATTCGCATCCTCCCGAGCGAAGGGCGCCCCCTCCCGATCCACCAGCGGCGCGCGGGTGCCGTGCCAAGCGCCAGCTACGCCCAGTTCGCGCAGCGAGGTGCGGGCGCCGTCTGCGGCGGGGAGGCCGCCGGCTGCGGCGCGGTCTAGTACTGCGCGGCGGTGGCGCCAGCGCCAGGGGTCGGCGGCGGCTCCGGCGGATGCTCGGGGGGCGGCGAACAGGAGGTGTGGGAGGGCGGCTGCGGCGTGCCAGCCTTCGACTAGTGCGGCTGAGGCGCCTAGGCCCGGGAGGCGGTCCACGCCGCGGTAGGCCGCTGCCACCGGTTCCAGGACCAGGCCGTGGAGCTCGACCAGGGCTAGGCCCGGGGTGGAGGAGGCCGACAGGTAGACGGTGACGACGGTCTCTGCCGGGTCGGACAGGATGCGGAAGCGGCGGAAGACGCGCGGTGTGGTGGTGCCGCGGGCGGGGAGTAGGCGCAGGGAGGCGTCGGTGGTCTGGCCGACGGCCAGGACCGGGCCGGTGGCGACCACGAAGTCGTCCCAGGCCACCTGCTCCAGCAGTCCCTCGGGGCCCAGGCCCGGGGCGCCTGCGGCCAGGGCGTCCGTCACGCGCTCGATCAGGTCCTGGACGTCGTAGCGGATCGGGCCGGTCTCCAGCAGCCAGCGGCGGCGCAGGACCTGGCGGCCGGAGCCGGCGAAGGGGCGTGCGGGGTCGGCGAGGACCTGGTGGTTCGAGGCGGCGCGGGCGGCCAGCTCGGCCAGCGCGCGGCGGGCCCAGACCGTCTCGGTGGCCACCCAGCGGTGGGTGCCGAAGCGGTCCCGGCGCAGCTTGTCCACCAGGACGTGCCGGGTCGCCAGCCGCTCGGCCAGGACTATCAGCCAGGCGGTCAGGGCCCCGGCCAGGGGGATGCCCACCCAGGCCACGCACGGTGTGCCGGGACCGGCGTCGTGGAACCGGGCCGGGACCGCCAGGCCGAAGGGATGGGTCAGGCCGGCGGCGGAGGCGATGGCGGCCGCGCCGACCACGCCCCAGACCAGGGCCACGAAGCGGGCCAGCGGGGCGAACGCGGGGGTGATGACGGCCGGTGCCGGCCAGGGCGGGTGCCGGGGCGTGTCGGGGGTCGCCGGGCCGCTGCCGGGGGCCGGTGCGCCCGCCCCGACGACGCTCCCGCGCGCGGCGCCGCCCCGGGCCCCGCTCAGCAGCAGCCACAGCCCGGCGCCCCAGACCAGCCAGGCTCCGACCGTCCAGACCGAGGCCAGCAGCGCCACCACCATCAGCGCGACCAGCGCCACGTCCCGGTGCAGCCGCCGGGTGCGGGCGGCCAGCGCGTGGCGCAGCACCAGGACCTCGTCGACGCCGGTCGAGGGAGCCGGGGCCCGGCCCTCGTCGAAGACGAACTCCTTCAGCGCGCGCCGGGTGAAGACGGCGTCGAGGTGGGCCGCCGCGCAGAGGTAGCGGGTGGCCTCGTCGCCGGGAGCCGGGGCGGACCAGGTC
>NZ_JAAFZA010000471.1 GCF_015356865.1 Catenulispora pinisilvae | reverse complement strand
CCCCAGCGCCGCCCCAGCCCCGCCCTACCACTCATCCCGAACCGCAGCCCACTCATCCTGCAAAATCGCCCACACCTGCATATCCTGCCGCTCCCCATTGTGCAGATAGCTCGACCGCAGAATCCCCTCAGCCGTCATCCCCACCCGCTTCGCGACCGCCACGCTGCGCTCGTTCCGCGGATCGCAGTGCCACTCAGCCCGTGCCAGACCGCGCTCGATCAGTGCGTGGTCCAGCAGGATCCGTACCGAGGTGGTGACGAAGCCGTGTCCCTGGCCGGCCGGTTCGGTCCAGACGCCGATCTCGCAGTTGCCGGATTGGGCGTCGAAGTGCGGGTACATGCAGCCGCCGACGAGGACATGCTGGTGCCAGATGCCGAACAGGCGTCCGGTGTCGGCGGCCTGGCGGTCGGCGTAGCGTTGCAGGGTGTCGCGGGCGCTGTTCAGGTCGGCGGCGCCGGCTGCGAAGCGGATCCATCGGTCCACCTGCTTGCGGGCGCGCTGGATGTGGGCGAAGAACTCGTCGAGTTGCCAGACTTCCAGGGGGCGCAGTTCGGCGTCGTCACTGATCTCTATCGCGAACACGGCACTCCTCGAAGCGGGGCGGCCAAGCGGGATCGGCCAAGTGGGATCGGCGTGGCGGGGTCGGCGCGGCGGGGCAGGGCGTGGCGCGGTGGTGGAGTGGCCGGCGCTGGCCTCTTAAGGACTGTACCGGCCTTGTCCCCCTTACGTCAGGCTGCCGGTGCGGCTCCCGATCAAGATTTGGTGACGGTCACCACGTCCCCGCTCGACGATGAGGCGTTCACCTTGATCGTCACCCCGGCGGTGTCGTCCTCGAAGGTCTGCCCGGGCTCGTAGGCGCCCCAGTCGACGGCCTCGCCGCAGGCGCTGGTCGTCTGGGTGTCGGGGGAGGAGTTCTGGACCCGGATCGGCCCGTCGCCGCTGGCGATCGAGGAATCCACTGCGTAGACCACGACCCCGCTCTTGCAGATCCCCTTGTCGACGCCGTAGGGCTTGCGCGACTCCGCGACGTACGCCGTCGTGGGGCCGGTCCGCACCACCGCGATCTTCGTCCCGCCCAGCGACTCCACCTCCTTCAGCCGCACCGAGAGCGTCCCCGGCTCGTTCAGGCACGCCACCTGTGAGTCGGCCAGCCACCCGATCTTCCAGTCCTCCCAGCCGAAGTGGTGCGGCGCGTCCCCGATGATGTTCCCCATCACGTCGAACCCGCCGACCCAGTGGTGCACGTCCTGGTCGGCGAAGGAGTAGAGGTCGGGCAGTCCGAACGTGTGGCCGGTCTCGTGCACCAACACCTTCGGGCCCCAGACGTACATGTCCTGTCCGAGGGTGACGCCCCACCTCATCTCCTTGCCGTTCACCACCAGGTTCGGCTGCTTCGGGTCGAAGACGTAGGCGGGGGAGAAGGTGATCGCCGTCGCGTTCTTCGGCGGCACGATGTACACCATGTCGAACTTCGACAGGTCGATGTACTGTGCCGCGAGCTCCCCGGCCTGCTTGACGTAGAGCGCCTGCTGCGGCCAGGTGATCCCGCGCACGAAGCCGTACGTCGTCGAGTCCTGCGGCATGTGCAGCCAGTGCTTGACCGGCGTGATCTGCAGATCCACGGCTCCGGCGGAGAACTGCGTCATCAGGCCGTGGGCCGGGGCCAGGAAGTTGTAGTAGTCGTCCGTGGAGTCCATGGCCGGGGCGTCCGGGAAGTCCACGAACAGCATCGCGGCCTTCTTCGTGCCCTGTGGCTGCTGGAACTGCGTGGTGTAGTCGGTGGCATGGCCCTCGTCGGTCCAGCCGGTGGGGTTCGGCAGCGCGCACTGGGCACTCGGGTCGCGATGGTTGGCCGGGATCGGGTCGGCCTGGACCGGACCCCCACCGAGCAGCGGCACGAGTGCGGACACCAGCGCCACCGCGCACGCCAGCCCGGCTCGGTGGACCGCGCGCCGGGAGCGGGAGCGGCGGGGGAGCGTGGGCATGCGGGTCCTTCCGTCTGGGGCCAGTGACGCGGACCACACCTGCCCGCCGGGAGCGGATGCACACCCCGGCTGCTCCTCCTGGCGAACCTTGATCCGCCAAAGGAGGGAATGGGCCGGGAATGGACTGGGAGTGGG
>NZ_JAAFZA010000470.1 GCF_015356865.1 Catenulispora pinisilvae | reverse complement strand
GAGCCGGTGGGTGTTTGAGATCTGAACAGTGGATGCGAGCATCTTTGTGGCCAAGTTTTTAAGGGCGCACGGTGGATGCCTTGGCACCAGGAGCCGATGAAGGACGTGGTAGGCCGCGAAAGGCCTCGGGGAGCTGTCAAACGAGCTGTGATCCGAGGGTGTCCGAATGGGGAAACCCGGCCGTATGTGAGTGCGGTCACCCACGCCTGAATATATAGGGCGTGTGGAGGGAACGACGGGAAGTGAAACATCTCAGTACCGTCAGGAAGAGAAAACAACAGTGATTCCGGGAGTAGTGGCGAGCGAAACCGGAAGAGGCTAAACCGTTTGCGTGTGATACCCGGCAGGGGTTGCGCAGGCGGGGTCGTGGGACTTCTCGATCAGATCTGCCGGTCTGGTACAGAGTAAGAAACCAGCAGTGTAGTCGAAGGCGATGCGAAAGCGCCGGCATAGTGGGTAAAACCCCCGTAGACGAAACATTGTTGGCTCTGGAGGAGTATCCCAAGTAGCACGGGGCCCGAGAAATCCCGTGTGAATCTGGCGGGACCACCCGCTAAGCCTGAATACTCCCTGGTGACCGATAGCGGACTAGTACCGTGAGGGAAAGGTGAAAAGTACCCCGGGAGGGGAGTGAAAGAGTACCTGAAACCGTGTGCCTACAAGCCGTGGGAGCTACGCCGTGCAGAATTTATTCTGTCACGGTTGTGACCGCGTGCCTTTTGAAGAATGAGCCTGCGAGTTAGCGTTGTGTGGCGAGGTTAACCCGGGTGGGGTAGCCGTAGCGAAAGCGAGTCCGAATAGGGCGTTTGAGTCGCACGACCTAGACCCGAAGCGTGGTGATCTAGCCATGGGCAGGGTGAAGCGCGGGTAAGACCGCGTGGAGGCCCGAACCCACCAGGGTTGAAAACCTGGGGGATGACCTGTGGTTAGGGGTGAAAGGCCAATCAAACCACGTGATAGCTGGTTCTCCCCGAAATGCATTTAGGTGCAGCGTCGTGTGTTTCTTCCCGGAGGTAGAGCACTGGATGGTCTAGGGGGCCTACAAGCTTACCGAAATCAGCCAAACTCCGAATGCCGGTGAAGTGATAGCGCGGCAGTGAGACGGCGGGGGATAAGCTTCGTCGTCGAGAGGGAAACAGCCCAGAACACCGGCTAAGGCCCCTAAGCGTGTGCTAAGTGGGAAAGGATGTGGAGTCGCATAGACAACCAGGAGGTTGGCTTAGAAGCAGCCACCCTTGAAAGAGTGCGTAATAGCTCACTGGTCAAGTGATTCCGCGCCGACAATGTAGCGGGGCTCAAGTACACCGCCGAAGCCGTGTCATTCATACTTTAGCCCGTCGTGTAGAAAGCGGCCAGGCGTATGGATGGGTAGGGGAGCGTCGTGCAGCCAGTGAAGTCCCGGGGTGACCCAGGGGTGGAGGCTGCACGAGTGAGAATGCAGGCATGAGTAGCGAATGCGACGTGAGAAACGTCGCCGCCGGATGACCAAGGGTTCCTGGGCCAGGCTAATCCGCCCAGGGTGAGTCGGGACCTAAGGCGAGGCCGACAGGCGTAGTCGATGGACAACGGGTTGATATTCCCGTACCCGCGAAGGTCCGCCCAATGTTGAATCAGGTGATGCTAAACCCGTTAAGCCCCCGGGTTCCTTCGGGAACTGGGTGTGGTGGAGCCGGTGACCCGAACTTGTAGTAGGCAAGCGATGGTGTGACGCAGGAAGGTAGCCCAACCCGGGCGGTGGTTGTCCCGGGGTAAGGATGTAGGGCGGTGTGTAGGCAAATCCGCACATCATGAAGCCTGAGATCTGATGCCGAGCCCGTAGGGGCGAAGTGGGTGATCCTATGCTGTCGAGAAAAGCATCTAGCGAGGACTGAGCGGCCCGTACCCCAAACCGACACAGGTGGTCAGGTAGAGAATACCGAGGCGATCGGGTGAACCGTGGTTAAGGAACTCGGCAAAATACCTCCGTAACTTCGGGAGAAGGAGGGCTCGGCTTGGTGATCACACTTGCTGTGTGAGCTGGGTTGAGTCGCAGAGACCAGCGAGAAGCGACTGTTTACTAAAAACACAGGTCCGTGCGAAGTCGCAAGACGATGTATACGGACTGACGCCTGCCCGGTGCTGGAACGTTAAGGGGACCGGTTAGACCGC
>NZ_JAAFZA010000047.1 GCF_015356865.1 Catenulispora pinisilvae | reverse complement strand
CTGCGCGAATACGGCATCGAACGCCTCACCGAGGCCGGCACCATCGCCGACGTCCGCCGCGCCCACGCCCGCTACTTCCGCGACCTCGCCGAACAAGCCGAGCCCCACCTGCGCCGCCGCGAACAACTCACCTGGCTCGCCCGCCTGGACGCCGACCACGACAACATCCTGGCCGCCCTGCGCTTCGCCGCCGACAGCGGCGAGGCCGACACCGCGATCCGCCTCGCCGCCGCCCTGGCCTGGTACTGGTCCATCATCGGCCAGACCGCCGAAGGCCGCGTCTGGCTCGCCCTCGCCCTGTCCGTCGACGGCGACTCACCCGCCGAGGCCCACGCCGTCGTCACCATCCTGCACGCTCTCAGCGGCCTGTTCAGCGCCCAGGACTGGACCGAGCTCAGCGACATCACCGACGCCCTGGCCACCGTCGTCGACGACCCCGGCCTGCCGTATGACAACCCGCTGCTGGCCATCGCCGCCTGCACCATCCCGATCATCACCGACGACCTGCCCGCGGTCGTCGCCGCCGTCGCCGTCCACGAGAACCACCCCGACCCCTGGGTCCGCGGCATGCTGCACCTGATGCGCGGCATGGCCGCCGAGAACAGCGGCGACCTCGCCACCCAACGCCGCGACCTGGAAGAAGCCCGCCGCCGCTTCGCCGAGATCGGCGAACGCTGGGGCCTGTCCGCCACCTTGTCGGTACTCGCCGGCATGGCCATGGCCGACGGCGACACCACCCACGCCATGCAGCTACAGGACGAGGCACTGACCCTGCTCCACGAGATCAACGCCGCCGACGACGCCGCACAGATCCAGATGATGCGCGCCACCGCCCTGGCCCGCATCGGCAACCAGGACGAAGCCAAGGCCCTGGTGAACTCGATCCTGGAATCGGCCCGCCAGAACCGCTCCCACCCGGCGATGCTGCTGGCGTACATCGGCCTGGCCGACATCGCCCGCTACGAAGGGGACACGGACACGGCGTGGCAGAACCTGCGGGAGTCATACGAGATCACGCGCGGACAATGGCAAGGGCCGCCACAGCTGCTGGCGCTGCGGGAAGTGACGAAGGCGCTGCTGTACTTGGCCGGCACCAGCTCGGACGCCGGTGAGACGGATGCCGCGGATGCCGCGGATGCCGCGGATCGCACGGAAGACGCCGGTGCCGCCGATGACGAGCGGACCAAGGCGAAGCAAGCACTCCACGAGGCGTACGCCCTCGGAACCGCAGCCCACGACATGCCGGTCCTGTCCCGCATCGCCATCGGCATCGCCACCTACGCCGACGCGACCGGCGACTCCCACGGCGCGGCCCGATTCCTCGGCACAGCCGACGCCCTGCGCGGCGGCACCGACCTCGGCGACCCGGACCGTGCGGACGTTGGGCAGAGCGTACGCGCGCAACTCGGGAACGAGGAGTACGACGCGACGTTCGCCCTCGGGCGCGCGATGGCCCGGCAGGAGGGACTGGTCGCCATGGCCGACCACCTCGGCATCGAGCCCAGTGCTCCGCGAGGCTTCGACGAAGTGAGCGAGGGCTGAAGCCACGCCAGAGTCCTGGTTCACGGCTTCAATGTTCACGGCCTCAACTCGCTGCCATGGTCGGCCCGGGCCCGCTGAGGTCGGCAAGTCGTCGCCGAGACCACTGAGACCAGCGAAGCCACCAAGACCACTGAAGGCCGCCGAGGTAGCGACCGCGACTTCCGCAGCCGTCAGAGTCAGCACGCTTGCTTTCGCCCACCGGCCACTCCCCTGTCGGCAAGCCACCAGCGATTCCAGCCCACGCAAACTGGCTGGTTGTATTAGTTGAGTGCCGCCGAAGGCGGCTCCCTAGAGTTCGTGTGACGCGTATCGGGACTATTTATCTAGAAGAAGTTGAGGGCCAGTTATCTTAGGCATAGTCGCGGAGACACCGCATACCCCGAGCCCTATTCCGGCTCATCGCGGTTGACCTTCGAGCCTCCAGTCATATTGGCTCGCCTGATGAAGCTGCTGTTGACATCGAGCGGTCTGCGCAACGAGACACTGCGGCAGGCGCTGCGGGACCTGCTGGGCAAGCCGTTCGAGGCGGCGAACATCGTGTACATTCCCACCGCATCCGTCGCCGAGCCCGGAGACCACGGCTGGTTCGTGGAGGACATGAACCGGCTGCACGGCCTCGGTTGGCGGGAGTTCGACATCCTGGAGCTGAACGGCCTGCCTCGACAGATGGTGCTCGACCGGCTGCTGCACGCCGACGTCATCTATGCCGAGGGCGGCAACCACTACCACCTCGCGCGCAGCATCATCGGCAACGACCTGGCCGCCGACTTCCTGGAAGCACTGGAGAGCCGGGTCTACGTGGGCGTGAGCGCCGGATCGATGATCTTCAGCGGGAACCTCACGGAACACTCCGCTGACGTCATCGGGGACGCCGCAGACCTGCACGTGCTCGGCGCGACGACCGTGCAGCCGCCGTTCGGCCTGTTCGACTGGTATCTCAAGCCGCACCTGTACTCGCCGGACTTCCCGGAGCGGGACGACGCCTGGGCCGATCGCATCGCCGCGCGGGCGGACTTCCCGATCTACTTCATCGACGACCAGACGGCTATTCGCGTCAGCGACGACAGGGTGGACGTGATCTCCGAGGGCCGGTGGCGGTTTCACCCCTGACACGGCGCACTGAGTGACGCACCGAGCGGCGCGTCAGCACGCAGAGGCTCGCTGAGCCGCGCGCACCCAGGGATTCTGGGACACCCGGGGATTCGCGGGCGCCGGAGGATTCGCGGACACCCCACATTCTTCGGCGTCATGCACCTGTGCCGGCCGATCTTCGAGTTCCAGGACCGCCATCCCGGGATTCACGTCGACTCCGTCCTGACCGACGAGCGCTCCGACCTGATCCGCGACGGCATCGGCCTGGGCCCGCAGATCGGCCCGCAACCAGGTTGGCACGGTTGGCACGGCCGCCTCCGGCTGAGGGCTTGCGCGCGATCAAAGCAGCTAGGGCCGCATCCCGTCCCACTGGACGTCGAAACACACCAGGCCGTGCTCAGCGAAAACCTCGCCGGCTTCCACGTCGCCAGGCGGGCGCTCGCCCTCCCATACCGCCATGTCGTAGCTCATTGCTGAATGCTTGCAGAGTCCGCTGACAGCTGATCCCTGCCTAATCCCCCATGAACCACAGGTAGCTGCCCGGCATCGCCGCACAGGCGGCCAACAACCTCGCGAGATCGTGAACGGCCGCCGTCTGCGACGCATTCAGGCACAGCGGCAATAGGCCGGGGACCTCCAGAAGGGCAGCTTCTGCGTCGTGCTCGGTGAACAACGTGTCGTCGAAGGGCGTTACCGAGCAGAGCCTGCCCGTCCTGTTGCTCCCGAGTAGGGCCGCCAGCACCTGCGCCAACGCTTTGCCGTGCTCGTACGACCCTTGAAGGACCGTGGCTCTGGATGTTTCCCAGGTTTCCCACTCGGTCCACGCCGGTCGCTCGGAGTGCAGTTCGAGCTCAATCCCCATGTTCGTCTCCTTGAAGGGCACGCGCCGAAGCCCGTCGTGGGTGTCCATGGTGCCTAGTCGGCGGTTTTGGGTTTCGTGGCTATTCCTATGGAAGTTTGGGGCCAGTTATCTGACGTCCAACAACCGACGACGCCGCTCCTCCACATCATCGAGGATCGCCGCGGTGGCGGTGGCGCCGAAGCGGGTGGCGCCCAGGCGGTTGAGTTCCAGCAACGCGTCCAGGGTCCGGACACCGCCGGCTGCCTTGACCTGCACCGCGGCCGATACGGTGCGCCGCATCAGGGCGATGTCCTGCGCCGTTGCCCCGCCGGCGGCGAAGCCTGTGCTGGTCTTCACGAAAGCCGCGCCGGCCGCCTCGGCCGCGCGGTAGCCCGCGACCTTCTGCTCCTGCGTCAGGTAGGAGTTCTCGAAGATCACCTTCACCGGGCGGCCGGCCGCCGCTTCGACCACCGCCGCGATCTCGTCCTGCGTGAACGTCGTGTCGCCGGCGCGGAGGCGGCCGATGTCGATGACCATGTCGATCTCGTCGGCGCCGAGGGCGATCAGTTCGGTGGCCTCGAAGACCTTCGTCGGCGTGGTGCCGCTGCCGTGCGGGAAGGCCACTACCGTGCCGACGGCGACCGGGGTGCCGCGCAGGGCGGCGGACGCTGCCTCCACGTCGGTCGGCCGGACGCATACCGAGGCCGTGCTGTAGGCGAGCGCCGTGGTCAAGCCGGCCTGGACGTCCGCGGGAGTGAGTTCGGGACGCAGCAACGAGTGGTCGATCATCTTCGCCACCTCCTCGCGGGTCGGCAGCGGGCCGTCCCAGCGCGGGACCTCGATCGAAGCTATGGCCATGGTGGTTCTCCTTCAGCGAGACAACTGTCTAGACAGCCTATACACTTATCGCCATGGCCGCATCACAGCCCCTCTACGAGCGCATCGAGAAGCAGCTCCGCCGCCGCCTCACCACCGCGGACGACGGCGATCCGTTCCCCTCCGAGCCGCAGCTCGCGGAGGAGTTCGGGGTTTCGCGGATGACGGTGCGCGCCGCGTTGGCCGGCTTGGAGCGCGACGGGATGTTGGAGCGGGTGCCGGGGCGCGGCAGTTTCGTGCGCAAGGGCGCGGCGGCGCGGCCGGTCGGCATCCTGCTGAGCTTTCACGACCAGGCGCGTGCCGCGGGCAAGACCCCGCGTTCCCGGGTCCTGGAAGCCACTGTGCGTGACGCCGAGCCGCCCGAGATCGCAGCCCTCTACCAGGTCAGCGACCCGGCAGCCTCAGGCTTGGCGTCGGTGACAGCCCCGCGCCCCGCGCCGCCCCGAGTCCTCGCCATCACCCGCGTCCGCCTGTTCGACGACACCCCGATCGCCCTGGAGCACGCGACCTTCCCCGCGACTCCCACCCTCAGCACTCTGTTGACCGCCGACCTGGAGACCGGCTCGCTCCACCACGCACTCCGCCGCCTGGGTCTGAACCCGACCCTGGGCTCCTCGATCCTCACCGCCCGCACCGCCGGCGACGACGCCCGCGAACTCGGCGTCGCCCCGACCACCCCGATGCTCGTCGAGACCCGGTCCATCGTCGACCAGCACGGCGACCCGTTGGAGTACACCGTCAGTTCCTACGTCGCGGACCGCTACGCGCTCAAAGTCGACTTCGCCGTCCAAGCGGGCTGATGCCCGAAGCTGACACCCGCGCGGAGTGATCCACCTGCGCTAAACCCCGCGATATCCGCGCTCCGACCCGCGATAATGGCCGGCGTGCAAGAGGTCGAAGTGATCGTCGCCCATACCGAGCGCACGACCCTGCGGGTCGGCGAGGTGTTCCTGAAGGTCGACGCGGATCAGGCGCGCGCCGACGTGGAGGTCGAGGCGATGGCCCTGGTGCCGGTCCCGACGCCGGAGGTGCTGTGGCGTAAGCCGCCGGTGCTGGCGCTGGCCGCGGTGTCCGGGACGGCGTTGGGGCGGTTGGGCGAGCCGTCGGCGGCGTCGGCCGCGGCCTGGGGTGCGGCCGGGGCCGCCATCCGCGCGCTGCACGAGGCGCCGCTGCCGCCGTGGCCCGGTCCCAGCCTCGACAAGCTTTCAGCGGAGCTGGAGACCGAGTGCGACTGGCTGCTCGCGAACGACGTGCTCCCCGCCGGCGTGGTCACGCGCGGCCGACTGGTCGCCGAGGCGGCGCTGCGGCCGTGGAAGCCGGCGTTCGTGCACGGCGATCTGCAGATCGCCCACGTGTTCGTCGACGGCGACCGGGTCACCGGGATCATCGACTGGTCCGAGGCGGCGTGCGGGGACGCGTTGTACGACCTGGCCACGTTGACGCTCGGGCAGCAGGAGCGGGTCGGGGACCTGCTGGCCGGTTACGGCGGTGACGTCGATCTCGACGTGATCCGGGGCTGGTGGGCGCATCGCAGCCTGGTGGTGATCCGGTGGCTGACCGAGCACGGCTTCGACCCGTTCCTGCCCGGTTGTGAGGTCGACGTGCTCAGGTCTCTGATGTGACGCGGTGATGTGACGCGATAATTCGACGCCGTGATCTGACGCGATAAGCCTCCGCGATCCGACGCCGTATCAGACCCCTGGCGCCGGAGCCGTACTCTCCCGCACCGCCAACGTGGGCGGCAGCAGCGTCACCCCGGACATCCCGGCATCCGGCCCCAGCAGCATCTCCACCGCCTGCCGTCCCAGCTCCTGCGCCGGAACCGGGATCGTCGTCAACCGCGGCGAGGTCTGCAACGCCACCGGCTCGTCCGGCCCGATCGCCACTATCGACACCTCCTCCGGGACCGTCCGGCCCGAAGACCGCAGCAGCCCCAGCAGCGGTGCGATCATCGCCTCGTTCTGGACCACCAGCCCCGTGGTGTCGGGGCGGTCCTCGAAGATGCGGGCCAGCACGCCGGCCGCGCCCTCGAACGAGGCGTCGCAGGGCCGGTGCACCGCACGCAGCCCCCGCTGGCGACACCGCTCCTGGAACCCGGCCAGCGTGCGCTCGGCGAAGCCGGTGTGCCGGCGGTAGACGCCCTCGCTCTGGCCGATGAAGGCGATCTCGCGGTGGCCGAGATCGGCCAGGTGGTCCGCGGCCGTCGCGCCCGCCGCGGCGAAGTCCAGATCCACGCAGGACAACCCGGCCGGGTCGGCGGGCAGCCCGATCAGCGAGGCCCGGGTGCCCTGGGCGCGCAGCACCTCGACCCGCTCGTCCTCCAACTCCACGTCCATCAGGATCACGCCGTCGGCCAGGCCGCTGCCGGCCACCCGCCGCACCCCGTCCGGCCCCTCGTCGTTGGTGATCAGCAGCACGTCGTGCCCGTACTGCCGGGCAGTGGTGGTGACCGCGATCGCGATCTGCATCATCACCGGCACGTACAGATCGGTGCGCAGCGGCACGACCAGCGCCACGATGTGCGACTTGCTGCTGGCCAGCGCCCGCGCCCCGGCGTTCGGGTGGTACCCGAGCGCGTCGATCGCGGCCTGCACCCGCACCCGCGTCGAGTCCGAGATCGAGCGTTTGCCGCTCAGGACGTAGGAGACCGTGCTCGGCGAGACTCCCGCGTGCTTCGCCACTTCGGCGAGTGTCGCCATCCTCGGCCCCTGGCCCTTCTGATCGGTCATGCCTGTCATTGTGGACTGTCCGGCGCGCTGTCGCGGAGCAGGGCGCCATAGCCGGGCAGTTCGAGTCCAGCAGCTTCGAGTCCAGCAGTTTCGAGTCCGGCAGCTCCAAGTTCAGCCGCTTCGAGCCCGGCCGCGCCGTCCGGGCCCGCGCGGAGATGCGGCTCAGCCCTTGATCGCCCCGGTCAGCATCCCCTTCGCGAAGTGCTTCTGCACGAACGGCGTCAGGACGACGATCGGCACCAGCGACAGCGACACCACGCACATCTGCAAGCCCAGCTGCGAAGCCTGCTGGAGTCCGCCGATCCCGGTGGTCCCCATCCCCGGCATCTGGTTGCCGGAGTAGGTGTACTCGTAGATGACCATCGCCAGCGGCCACTTGCGGCTGTCGGGTTCGTACAGCAGCGCGTTGAAGAACGTGCCCCAGTAGGTGACCGCGTAGAACATCGTCATGACCGCCAGGACCGGCCGCGAGGTGGGGATCACCACCGACCACAGCAGCCGCCACTCGTTGGCGCCGTCCAGGCGGGCGGCCTCGATCATCTCCGCGGCGGTGTTCTGGAAGAACGAGCGGATGATGAGGATGTTGAAGACGTTCACCGCCGAGGGCAGGATCATCGCCCACAGGCTGCCGTACAGCTTGAGGTCGCTGACCACCAGGAAGGTGGGGATCAGGCCGCCGTTGAAGAACATGGTGACGATCAGCATCATCAGCAGCGGGCGCTGGCCGAGCGAGCGGGGCCGGGACAGGCCGTAGGCGCACAGGACGCTGACGACCATCGACAGGGCCGTGCCGATCAGCGTCACGAACAAGCTGACGTACACCGCCTGGGAGACCGTCCCGCCGGAGAAGATCAGCTGGTAGTTCTGCAGGCTCAGCCCGTGCGGGATCAGGACCAGGCCGCCGGCGGAGTTGATCGAGCCTTTGGTGGAGAAGCTGGTCAGCACCACCGCCCACACCGGCACGATGACCAGCGCGCAGACCACGGTCAGCACCGTGCCCTTGCTGAACTGGCCGATCCGGGTCGGCCTCTCCTCCCAGACCTGGCGGCCCTTGGCACGCTTGCGCGGCGCGGTGGTCGCGGCGCGCGGGGATTGAGTCAATGAGCTCATTTGCGGTACAACCCGTCCTCACCGAAAGCGTGCGCGAGTCTGTTGGCGCCCAGGATCAAGATCAGCGACAGCACGGCCTTGAACAGCCCGGCGGCGGCGCCGTAGCTGTAGTCGGCGCCCATCGTGGTGGACGAGCCGAAGCCGCCGCCGATCCCGTAGATATAGGAGTAGGTGTCCAGGACGTCCGCGGCTCCGGCGCCGACGGCCTGGCGCTGGATCAGCATCTGTTCGAAGCCGACGCTGAGCGCGTTGCCCAGCCGCAGCACCAACATCAGGATCACGATGCCGCGCAGCCCCGGCATCGTGATGTGCCGCATCCGGCGCCAGCGTCCCGCGCCGTCCACCGCCGCCGCCTCGTACAGGGACTGGTCGATCGCGGCCAGCGCGGCCAGGAACACGATCAGGCCCCAGCCGGCTTCCTTCCACACCGCCTGCGCGGTCACCAGGTACTTGAACGTGCCCGGGTCGGTCATGATGTTCCACGACGAGATCCCGTGCTTGTTCAGGAAGACGTTCAGTACCCCCGCGCCGCCCAGGAACTCCTGGAAGATGGTGATCACCAGGACGTAGGAGAAGAAGTGCGGCAGGTACACCACGGCCTGGATGAAGCCGCGGACCTTCGTGCTCAAGACGGTGTTCACCATCAGCGCCAGCGCGATCGGGACCGGGAAGTACAGGATCAGCTGGACGAAGCTGATCACCAGGGTGTTCTCGAAGGCGTGCCAGAAGTCGGGGTTGGCGACCAGCTGGCGGAACTCGTCCAGGCCGACGAAGTTGCTGTGGATCAGGCCCTGGTAGATGTCGTAGTGCTCGAAGGCCACGATGATGCCGGCCATCGGCAGGTAGTTGAACAGCAGGAGCAGCAGCAGGGCGGGGACCGTCATCAGCAGCAGGGACTTGTCCCTGCGCAGCCGGATCCGGAAGCTTAGCCGGGGCCGCGGCGGGGCCGGGGGCCCCTGGCGCCGGGGCCGGCCGAAGCGGCGCCGTCGCGGGGCCGGTTCTGCCGTCGCCTCCTGGGTCGTTATCGAAGCCACCGCCCTGTCTCCTACTCTCCCGTGTGCCTCAACGCGCCTGACCTTAATTACCCGTGCCGTACTGCTTGGCAATGCCTTCGTAGAAAGTCCGCAGCTGGTTGCCGCCGTTGTTCTGCCACGTGCTCAGCGCCGACTGGTAGTCGGACACGCCCTTGCGCCCCATCCGCACGTCGGTGATCACCGCCTCCAGCGCCGTGCTGGCCTTGGCGGTCTGGGCCGGCTCGCTGACGTTCATCGAATAGAACATCGGCTTGGTGGCGTGCTGGACCATGTCGGCCTGCCAGGCCGCGTAGTCCTTGGTCATCTGGTTGTAGCCGGCGTTGAACGTCACCGCCTGGCAGTTCGCCAGCTGGTCGAAGACGTCGGTGACCACCTTGTTGCCCTCGTCGGTGAGGATCGGCGCGCCGGCGGTCATCGTGTAGTCGACGCCGACCTTGCCGTACCGGGCGATCAGGTACTCCGCGCTGCCGAACGGCGCGGCGAGGTAGTCGGCGATCCGCAGCAGTTCCTTGACCTTGGCGTCGGACAGGCTCTTGCTCAGGTAGGAGCTCATGCCGGCGCCCGGGTACAGCGGCATCGTCGCCTTGCCGCCGTCGAAGGCGAAGACCTTGAACGCCTGGCGCTCGTAGTTCGGGCTGGCCGCGACACCGCTCTGCGCGTCGCTCTTGTTCCACGCCCCGGTACCGTCCCCGGTGATCACGGTCTTGCCGGCCCAGAACCGGTTCTTGGCCTTCGAGGAGTCCCCGGCCAGCGCGTCGGGGTGGATCAGCCCGCCCTTGGCCAGGGAGTTCTCGAAGTTCAGCAGCTCCAGGAACTCCGGCACCTCGTAGCCGTTGACCAGCTTGCCGGTGCTGTCCCGGGTCCATCCGGTGTTGCCGTTGTTCTGCGGGATGTTGAAGACCTGGTACAGGTACTTGGTCAGGTCCTCGAAGGCGTACTGGCCCTTCGACGGGGCGTTGACCTGCTTGCCGACCGCCTTGAGCTGATCGGCGGAGGTGACGGTCGAGGGGTCGATGCCGGCGGCCTTGAAGATGTCCGCGCGGTAGAACAGCGCGCCTTGGACGGCCGCGGCCGAGGTCCACAGCGGGATGCCGTAGAGCTTGCCGTTCCACACCCCGGCCTGCCAGCCGCCGGTCGGGATGGCCGCCAGGTTCGGGTAGTCGAGGATCTTGTCTCCGGCCAGGTACGGTGTCAGGTCCTTGAAGAACTTGTCGACGCCCTCAGCGAAGTTCTGGATCGAGGAGACGTTCCAGCCCGGCACGGCCAGCCAGTCCGGGATGTTGCCGGAGGCGAAGCGGGTGGCCAGCATCGTGGCGTAGGTGGTGCCGTCCGCCGGGTTGTCGGTCAGCGTGGCGCCGAGGGCCTGGTTCAGGGCCGTGTAGTAGCTGTTGCCCGCCGGCGGGACCGAACCCCACAGCGGCGAGACCGCCTGGTAGCTGCCGCCGGAGCCGACCGCACCGGTCACCGACGCCGGCGGGCTGGCCGGATACGTCAGGAACGCCGGGTCGCTGGCGGCGCCGTTCGCCCCGGGGACCCCGGGGATGTCGGCCGTCACCGCGTTGCTCGGCTTGTAGGTCGGCAGGACCGCCTGCACCGCCGCCTTGGCCACGACGCCGCTGCTCTTCGACGCGGTCGAGCCGGCACCGCAGGCGGACAACAGCGGCGCGGCGGCTATCGCCCCGCCGAAGGCCACGGAGGTCTTGAAGACCTGGCGGCGGGTGAAGGTGAAGGTATTCGAACTCGCCATGGAACCCTCCATCGAAACGGATGTATATCGAAGTGGATGTACATGCACCTGCGGACTGTCTGACCTCACGCCTGTCAGACCTCACACTTGTCGGGCCTCACGCCTGTCGGGCCCCACGCCTGTCGGGCCCCACGCCTGTCGAGCCTCATGCCTCCAGGGTCAGCACCACGGTGTCGCCGTCGGCCCGCACCTCGTCGAGCCCGGCCACCTGAACCCCCCAGTTCCGCGCGCCGCCGGAGCAGGTGACGCGGATCGTCCGGCCGGTCCTGGTCGTGGTGAACGTCGCCAACACCGAACCGTCCGCGGCCGGCACCGCCGTGGAGACCTCGGCGCCGTCCTGGAGTTCGAACACGTGCAGCGTGACGCCGTCGGCGTAGTCGTATTCGGGCCCGCCGTCGTGCGCGCCGACCGCGATGACCGAGCCGGGCCGGGCCAGCAGCGGGACGCTGTCGAACCCGTGCCGCTCGGCCGCCCAGCGCGGCCCGACCACCTTCTGACCGGTCAGCAGGTGGGTCCACGTGCCCTCCGGCACGTAGTACCGCACGTCTCCCTCAGCCGTGAACACCGGAGCGACCAGCAGGTCGTCGCCGAGCATGTACTGCCGCTCCAGGTGTGTGCAGGCCGGATCATCGGGGAACTCCAACACCATCGCCCGCAGCACCGGCAGACCGTCGCCGACCGCCTGCTCCGCGCTCTGGAGCAGGTAGGGCATCAGCCGGGCCTTGAGCTTGGTGAAGTGCCGCAGGACGTCCACGGCCTCCTCGTCGAACAGCCACGGGACCCGGTAGGACTCGTGGCCGTGCAGCCGGCTGTGCGAGGACAGCAGGCCGAACGCGATCCAGCGCTTGAACACCGCCGGATCCGGCGTGCCCTCGAAGCCGCCGATGTCGTGGCTCCAGAAGCCGAAGCCGGACAGGCCCAGCGACAGCCCGCCGCGCAGGCTCTCGGCCATCGCCTCGAACGTCGAGGCGCAGTCCCCGCCCCAGTGCACCGGGAACTGCTGCGACCCGACGGTGGCCGACCGGGCGAACACCAGCGCCTCGCCGTCGCCGCGCCGCTTGCGCAGCAACTCGAAAACGGTCTGGTTGTAGTAGTAGGCGTAGAGGTTGTGCACGCGCTCGGGGTCGGAGCCGTCGGCGTAGACCACGTCGGTGGGGATGCGCTCGCCGAAGTCCGACTTGAAGCAGTCGACGCCCATCTCGACCAGCGCGTCCAGCTTGGCGGCGTACCACTGGCGGGCCTCGGGGTTCGTGAAGTCGACGACCGCCAGCCCCGGCTGCCACAGGTCCCACTGCCAGACGTCGCCGTTGGCCCGCTTCAGCAGATACCCGGCGGCCCTGGCCTCGGCGAACAACGGCGAGCGCTGGGCTATGTAAGGGTTGATCCATACGCAGATCCGCAGGCCGCGGGCCTTCAGCCGGGCCAGCATCCCGCGCGGGTCCGGGAACGTGCGCCGGTCCCACTCGAAGTCACACCAGTTGTACTCGCGCATCCAGAACGTGTCGAAGTGGAACACCGACAGCGGCAGATCGCGCCGCACCATCTCGTCGATGAAGGCGCCGACGGTCTCCTCGTCGTAGTCGGTGGTGAACGACGTCGACAGCCACAGGCCGTAGGACCAGGCCGGGACCCGCGGCGGCCGACCGGTCAGCGCGGTGTACTTGCGCAGGATCTCCCGCGGTGTGGGCCCGTATATGAGGAAGTACTCCAACTGCTGGCCCTCGACGCTGAACTGGGCCCGGGCCACCGATTCGGAGGCCAGCTCGAACGACACCCGGCCGGGGTGGTTGACGAAGACCCCGTAGCCGGCGTTGGTGAGGAAGAAGGGGACGTTCTTGTACGCCTGCTCGCTGGCCGTGCCGCCGTCGGCGTTCCAGCTGTCCACGGACTGGCCGTTCTTCACCAGCGGGCCGAAGCGCTCGCCGAGGCCGTAGACGAAGGCGTCGATCGCCAGGTCCAGCTGTTCGCGGACGTAGTGGCCGCCGTCGGGGGTGTCGATCGCGGCCATCGCCTTGGTTCCGCTGCCGGTCAGCCGCCGGCCCTCGGCCAGGAAGTCCAGGCTCCAGCGCGGGCCCTTGCCGATCCGGGCGGTCAGCGCGCCGGAGGTGAAGGTCAGCGCCGCGTCGTCCTCGGTGATCACCGGCGCGGCGCCGTCGCCTTCGGCCAGCACGAAATCCGGCTTGCGGTCCTGGCCGGCGAAGTGCGTCACGGTGACCCGCAGCACGTCCGGCAGCGGCGCGCCGAAGGCCACCGTCAGCGCCGGGCCGCGCAGCAGGTCGTCGCGGCCGTGGAAGGTGTAGCAGGGGGCGTGGACGACCAGCGTGTCCGGACCGATGTCGCCGTCCAGCACCCGGGCGGGATACGCCGCCTGGACGCCGGGCCGCATCATCCAGTAGCCGTCGGTGAACTTCACAGGACCCCCTTGGGTCTTCGGGCTTGGCTCGCGCTCGTGAGCTCCTGAGCGAAGCGCTTCGATGTCCAGCGCCGACACCACGGCTTCCTTGCCGTCAGCCCTCGTGGTGATCGTCGAAGCGCTTCGATGGTTCGTCATCGTAGGGGCAGGGCGATGCGCAGAACAACACCTGGAGGAAACTTTGTGGGCGGGCAAGTGGGCGGACAGTGGCCAAAGCGTGCCGAAAGGCCGTGCACGGGGGTCGCGACGATGGTCGGCAATGGTCCGGCGGTGGTCCGGCGGTGGTCCGGCGGTGGTCCGGCGGTGGTCCGGCGGTGGTCCGGCGGTGGTCCGGCGGTGGTCCGGCGGTGGTCCGGCGGTGGTCCGGCGGTGGTCCGGCGGTGGTCCGGCGACGGCCCGCGGCGAGAACAGCGACGTCCACGACAACCGCGACGATGACAGCGAAACCGTTCGACACTACGGTTCTCGATCATGGCCTTCGTCGACATGCCCCTGACAGAGCTCCGCGACTACCGTCCGGACCGCACCGATCCCGCCGATTTCGACGCGTTCTGGACCGCGACCCTTGCCGCCGCCCGCGAATTCCCCCTCGACGCCCGCTTCGAATCCGTCGACACCGGCCTGAGCACGATCGCGGTCGAAGACGTCACCTTCAGCGGCTTCGCCGGACAGCCGGTCAAGGGCTGGCTGCTCCGCCCCGCCACCGCCACCGGACCCCTGCCGGCCATCGTCGAGTACGTCGGCTACGGCGGCGGCCGAGGCCTCCCCCACGAACGCCTGCTGTGGTCCAGCGCCGGCTACGCGCACCTGATCATGGACACCCGCGGCCAGGGCGGCGCCTGGCAGACCGGCGACACCCCGGACGACGGCCCGACCGGCCCCTCGTTCCCCGGCTTCACCACCCGCGGCGTCCTGGACCCCGACACGTACTACTACCGGCGCCTGTACACCGACGCCGTCCGCGCGATCGAGGCGGCCCGAACACACCCGGCCGTGGACCCGACCCGCGTCCTGGTCGCCGGCGGCAGCCAGGGCGGCGGCACCGCGCTGGCCGCCGCCGGACTGGTCGGCGACCTGACGGGCGTCCTCACCGACGTGCCGTTCATGCAGCACATCCGGCACGCGACGGAGAGCACCGACGGGTACCCGTACAAGGAGATCGCAGAGTTCTGCAAGGTCCACCGCGACAAGGTGGAGCAGATCTTCGACACCATCGCCCACGTCGACGGCGTCAACTTCGCGGCGCGCGCCACCGCCCCGGCCCTGTACTCGGTGGCGCTGATGGACGACGTGTGCCCGCCCTCAACGGTCTTCGCCTCGTTCAACCACTACGCCGGGCCGAAGGAGATCGAGGTGTATCCGTACAACGGGCACGAGGGCGGCGGGGCGCATCAGGTTTCGCGGGCGCTCGCGTTCGCGGCGGGGCTTGTCTGAGGGGCGGAAATTGTCTGAGCGGCGGGGCTTGCCTCTACTCCGCCGCCGCAGGCTTTCTGATGCGGTAGACCACACCCGCGCGCAGCGGACCCTCGGGCACCGTCGGGTCGTCGAAGTCGTCGCGCGGATCGTGGGTCATGCCGAGGCGCCGCATCACCGCTTGGGAGCGAACGTTGCCGACGGTCGTCAGCGCCAGGATCTCCGGCAAGTCCAAGGCGTCGAAGCCGAACGCCAGGACGGCCCGGGCGGCCTCGGTGGCGTAGCCGTGGCCCCAGGCCGCCCGGGCCAGCCGCCAGCCGATCTCGACACCGTCGAACGGCATCTCCTCGTCCACCTCGTCCAGACCGGCGAAGCCGATGAACTCGCCGGTCTGGCCCACCTCGACCGCGAACCAGCCGTAGCCGCGCGCGTCGAACTCCTCCTGGAAGCGCGCGACCGACTCATCGCTCTGCTCCCGTGTCATCACCTCGCCCAGGTGCTCCCGGACCAGCGGGTCGGCGTTCATCGCCGCCCAGGGTTCGAGATCTGATTGCTGCCAGCGGCGCAGCAGGAGGCGTTCGGTGCGAAGTTCGGTCACGCAGGACACCCAACGCGATCTTGCGCGTGCAGGCAACTCCGTTATGACATCAGCACTCCCAGCCCGACTTCAACCCGAAAGCGTCAGTAGCATGATCGACGGACCGACAGACCGACAGACCGCTTACCCGAAGGCAGCCCGATGGCAGACTCCACCGACCACGCCCGTATGATCGCTCACTGCTTGACCGATGCCGAGTTCGATGGCGTGCCCGGGTTCTATCGCAACAAGGTACGCGATGCCTACCAGTTGCCCGGTCGACGCCGGCTGCTGATCTCGACCGACCGGCAGTCCGCGTTCGACCGCGTTCTGGCCGATATCCCGCACAAGGGCCAGGTGCTCACCCAGACCGCGCGGTACTGGTTCGACGTCACCGCGGACGTGTGCCCCAACCACGTGCTGTCCTACCCCGACCCCAACGTGGTCCTGGTGAAGGACCTCGACATGTTGCCTCTGGAGATGGTCGTCCGCGCCTACCTCACCGGGTCCACCAACACCAGCCCGTGGCCGATGTACGCCCGCGGCGAGCGAGTGCTCTATGGTCACCGCTTCCCCGAGGGGATGAAGAAGAACCAATCCCTCCCCGAGCCGATCATCACACCGACGACGAAGCCGGCAGAGGGCGGTCACGACGCGCCGACCACCGAGGCCGAGATCCTCAGCACCCAGCTCGTCACGACCGAGCAGTGGCACGAGATGGCGCGCAAGAGCCTGGCGCTGTTCGCCCGCGGCCAGCAGGTCGCGGCGGAGAAGGGCCTGATCCTGGTGGACACCAAGTACGAGTTCGGTCTCGACGAGAACGGGACCGTGGTCATCGCCGACGAGATCCACACCCCCGACTCCAGCCGCTACTGGATCGCGGACTCCTACGAGGAGCGGTTCGCGGCCGGCGAGGAGCCGGACAGCCTGGACAAGGAGTTCCTTCGGCTCTGGATCACCAGCCAATGCGACCCCTACACCGAGCCGATACCGACGATCCCGGACGACACCGTCATCGAGTTCAGCGACAAGTACATCGCGCTCTTTGAGCGGGTGACCGGCCAGACCTTCGAGCGCCCAGACCCGGCGCTCTCAGTCCGCGCCCGCATCCGCGAGGCGCTGGCGCGGGAGTTCCCCGAGCACTTCTAGGCACCGTGGCCCGCGATCAGGGGCGGTGGAGGATCACCGGCGCCAGGCCGGCGATTATCCGCGCGGGCGGTGGCGGCGGCGAGTGGTTTTCGGGCGCGGGGCAGGGCGGGGATGGGGCGGCATCGACGGCATGCCGCTCGGCAGCTCTCCGCTCGGCAGCTCTCCGTTCGGCAGCTCTCCGCGCGCCAGCTCCGTGCTCCCCAACTCCCCGATCGCCGCGACCGTCGCCCCGCTCGTCCGGCAAGCCCATACCGCGGTGCCGGCCTCGACCGTAGCCGTCAGCGGGTGCGTGTTCGGGTGGATCGGGCAGTGGGGCCAGACGGCCGGCTCGCCTGCCGTCCAGAGTGCTTCGACCGCCCATTCCTGCACCTGGTCCGCGAGGTTGGCCAGGGGGTCCGGGCCGGGGCCGCCGAGCCAGATGAGGCCCTGGCCGGAGCCGTCTGGTGCGTAGAGCATGGTCTCATCCGCGGCGTCCACGCGTACCTTCGGCAGCACCGCGTGCTGGGCACGCAGGTCGTGCAGGATCGTCTCCAGTGCCTCGGTGAATTCCGGGTCGGTCATGGGGCTCCGATCGCGCGGTGTCGGCTGGGGCTGGGGTGGAGCTGAGGCTTTGCCGGAACGGCAAGGGTGTTTGGCGGGGCGCGGGCGGGGCGCGCATGATCGCCATGGTACGGGGAGCACGGCGTTCCGAGTCGTTCAGGAGGCAGCATGATGACCAGCTCGCGCCACGACGAGCACGACGAACACGGCCAGCCCGACCACCCCGACCAGCCAGCCCAGCGCCACCGGACCATCACCACACCTGCGGGCCGGCGCATCCACCTGGTCGAGCAAGGCACCGGGCCGCTCGTCCTGCTGATCCACGGCTTCCCAGAAGGCTGGTACTCCTGGCGACGCCAGTTGCCGGCGCTGGCCGAGGCCGGGTACCGGGCCGTGGCGCTCGACGTCATCGGCTACGGCCGGTCGTCGAAGCCTGCGGACCCGGCGGCGTACCGCATGGTCGAGTTGGTCGAGGACAACGCCGCGGTGGTGGCGGCGCTCGGCGAGCGCCGCGCGGTCGTGGTCGGGCACGACTGGGGTGCGACCATCGCGGCGAACACCGCGCTGCTGCGGCCTGACGTGTTCCGTGCGGTGGGGTTGCTGAGCGTCCCCTATGCCCCGCGCGGCGGTCCGCGGCCGAGCGAGATCTTCGCGCAGATGGGCGGTGATGAAGAGTTCTACGTCAGCTACTTCCAGGAGCCGGGCCGCGCCGAGGGGGAGATCGAACCCGACGTCCGTGGCTGGCTTGCCGGCTTCTACGCCGCCCTGTCCGCTGACACCATGCCCGCTCCCGACGCGCCGTCCCCGTACTTCGTGCCCCGAGACGGCGGCCGACTCCGCGACCGGTTCCCCGCCGACCGCATCCCGTCTTGGCTGACCGAAGCCGACCTCGACGTCTACGCCGCGGAGTTCGAGCGCACCGGCACGACCGGCGCGCTCAACCGCTACCGCGCGATGGACCGCGACTGGGAGGACCTGGCCCCCGTGGACGGCGCGCCGATCCCGCAGCCGTCGCTGTTCATCGGTGGCGCGAGGGACGCCTCGATGACCTGGCTGGCCGGGGCGATCGAGGCGTTCCCCACGACGCTCCCCGCCCTGCGCGCGACGCACATCCTGGACGGCGTCGGCCATTGGCTCCAGCAGGAGCGGCCCGACGAAGTCAACAAGCTGATCATAGACTGGCTCGCCACACTCACCACCCTCGCCGACTGACCAGCGACGACGAGAGCGCCTGCGGCGGCGGTGCCTGCGACAGCGACCGCCCCACCGCCGGCAAGTGCTCACAGCTGCGAAGCGCCGCCATCCACCACGAGCTCAGCACCGGTCGTGTACGTGGCGTCGAAGGCCAGGAAAGCGAAGGCCTTGGCGATCTCCATGGGCTCACCGAAGCGCAGCATCGGGTTGTTCACCCGCATCTGCTCCTCCACCTCCGCCCGAGCCGCCTCCGGCAGCACCTTGCCCAGGATGCCGGTGGCGATCGGCCCGGGACTGATGGCGTTGACCCGGATCCCCCGCGGCAGCAGCTCACGGGCCATGCTGCGGGTCAGGGAACGCACCGCGGCCTTGGTGGCGGAATAGATGCTGATCATCTCCAGCCCCTTGACGTTCGCGACCGAGGTGGTCAGCACCACGCCGCCGCCCGGGCGCAGCAGCGGCGCGAGCTTCTGCACGGTGAAGTACGCGCCCTTGACGTTCGTCGCGAACAACTCGTCATGCACGGCCTCGGTCGCCGCCTCGAACGGCACGAACCGGGTGATGCCGGCGTTCACGAACACCGCGTCCAGCGTCCCGAACTCCGCCTTCGCCCGGTCGGCGAGCACGTCGAGATCGTTCCCGTCGGCGACGTCCCCGGCCACCGTCACCGCGTTGTCCCCGAGCTGTTCCCGGGCGGCGGCGAGTGCTTCGGGCCGCCGCCCGGTGATCATCACCCGCGCTCCCCCGGCCGCCAACAGCTGCGCGGTGGCCAGGCCGAAGCCGCTGCTGCCGCCGGTGATGACCACGTTCTTGTCTGCGTATTCGTTCATGATTCGAGTCAACGGCACGCCCCCGGGGACCGTCCAAGACCTGTTCAGGATGGGGTCATGCGGCCCCGGCATGACCGACGTACGCTGGTCGGGTGGATCTGGACCTGCGGCTGGTGCGGTACTTCACCGTCGTGGCCGAGCACGGCGGGCTCGGCAAGGCGGCCGGCGCGCTGCACGTCGCCCAGCCCGCGCTGAGCCGGCAGATGCAGCGGCTGGAGCACCAGGTCGGCGCGCGCCTGTTCGACCGCACGCCACAGGGTGTCAGCCTGACGCGGGCCGGTCAGGAGTTCCTGCCCTACGCGCAAACCCTGCTGCGCACAGCGGAACGCGGCCTGTCTGCGGCTCGAACCGCACCCGCCGGCACGATCGTGATCGGGCACCTGGGCGACCTCGTGATCACCCCGGCGGTCCGGGAGCTGCGTCGGCTGCATCCCGGCGCCCTGATCCGCACCCGGCATCTGGACTGGCGCGAGCTGGACGCGCTGTCCGAGCGCCGGGTGGACGCGCTGGTGACCCGCTTGCCATTGCCGATGCCAGCAGCGGCGCCGACACCCGCGCCAGCACCGATGCCAGGGCCAACACCAGGGCCGATGACTGCTGACCGGCTGCGCGTGACAGTGCTCTACGACGAGCCGCGGGTGGCGGTGCTGCCGGCGGGGCATCGGCTGGCCGGCAAGGACACGATCGCCGTCGCCGATCTCGTCGACGAAGACCTGGTCGCGTGCGAACACACGCCGACGATCTGGGGTGTGAGTCGGAGCGCGGCCGGGCCGATCGTGCCGCCGAGCGCCGAGGACGGTTACGAGGACAAGCTCGAACTGGTCGCGAGCGGGGACGCCGTCGCGATTCTGCCGGCCGGGGATCGACGCATCGCTTTACGGAGCGAGGTGGTGACGGTTCCGGTCACCGGCATCGAGCCGTGCCGGGTGGTGGCCGTGACGCACGCCGACGATGACTCGGTGCTGGCGGACGCGTTCCATCGGGTCGCGGCGCAGACGCTCCGGGACCCGATGGGGCTTTGAGCTCCGACGCGACTTTGAGCTCCGACGGCGCTGTTGGTCTGGTTCTGTTCCTCCATGTACACGGGATTACGGTGCGCTAGGCGAGAACCGACACGCTATGCAGGAAATGGTTCATCAAGTCGCGCGGCACTACTGGAAGCAAGACATTTGCGGCGAACTCAGGGAACGCCGGGCGTGATCGCCGAGTCCGCCGGGTTCGCCGCGTCTGTCGAGTTCGCTGAGTCCGCCGCGTCCGCCGCGTAGGCGACCGCTTGCTCCCACGACGGCTGCGCGGCCGTCCCGCCGACCTCCCGCGTGGACAACGCCCCGCACGCGCAGCCGATCGCGAGCGCCCGGTCCAGATCGTCGCCGTTCAGCACCGCGGCCAGGAATCCGGCGTCGAAGCTGTCGCCGGCGCCGACGGTGTCGACCGGGTCGAGCGGGGTGAGGCGCGCGCTGTGGAGCTCGGTGCCCTTACGGGCCGTCGCTCCGTCGCGACCGCGTTTGACGACCGGTGTGACGACCCCCGCTTTGACGAAGCCGGCCAGCGCTTCGTCCACGGTCGCGGTGCCGGTCAGGGCCAGGGCTTCGGCTTCGTTGGGGAGGACGTAGTCGCAGGCTTCGAGCAGACCGGGGGTCAGGTGCCAGTGGCCGGACGGGTCGTGGTTGGTGTCCATGGAGCAGGTGGCATCGGTGGTGCGGAACAGGTCCGGCAGGCGGGCGGCCAGGGCTGGCTGGAGGAAGTAGGACGCGGCGTGGATGTGCCGGGCCGGAGGCAGCTGCCGCGGGTCGAAGGCGGCCAGGCAGCCGGGGGCGGTGAGGATGGCGCGGTCGCCGTCGGGGCCGTCGAGGCAGACGGTCAGGGCGGTGGGCAGGTCGGGGTGGCGGGTGACGGCCGCGATGTCGACGCCGGCCGAGGTCAGCACGTCGAGGACGAAGTCACCGGCGGCGTCGCGGCCCACGGCGGCGGCCAGCGCGGTGGACAGGCCCAGGCGCGCGGCACCGTGCGCGACGATGGCCGCGGACCCGCCGAGGGCCAGGGCGCCGGACGTCACCAGGGTCTCGGCCTGGCCGTAGGGCGGGACCGGCGGGGCGCCGGCGAGCAGGACGTCGGGGTTCGCGTCGCCGACGACGAGGAGGTCGAAGGTGGTCACCGCGGTCCTCGCGCGGACCCGAGATCAGTCCCCCTCACCGAGCACCTCCCGCAGCCAACGGACTGCGCCGCAGCGGCTCCGGCAACACCTCGCGGTGTGCCTCGACCATCGCGTCGCACAGCGTCCAGATCTCCTCGACCGTCAGCGCCGCGGCCGTCGCCGGGTCGGCCATCGCCGCGTGCCGGATGTGCCGCGGGTCGCCCTCCACCGCCGCGGCGACCACCAGGTCGACCACGTTCAGGAAGTGCCGGTTCGGCGCCGCCAGCTGCACCGGCAGGTCCCCGACATAGTGCGGGTGCACGCCCAGCCGGTCCAGGGTGGCCGGGACCTCGACCGCCGCGCCCGGCGGCAGGTTGGTGATCAGGCCGGTGTTGGCCGTGTTCACCTGGATCGTGCGCTGGGTGCCGGTGACCAGGCTGTGGATGACCTGCGGGGCGTACTCCGCGGCGTCGCTCTCCCACCCGTCGGCCGGCGCGGCGCCCTCGGCCACGGCGGCCCGCAGCGCCGCGTACTCGGCCAGGTTCTCGGCGCTGATGGCCACGTAGTCGCCGACCGGGATCCGCAGTCGGGCGATCTCGCTGTCGTGACCGAGGTACCAGGGCACGTATTCGGACGAGTGCTCGCTGGTCTCGGTCGGGTAGTAGCCCAGCCGCCGGTACATGTCGACGCGCACCCGGCGCGCCAGGTCCGGCCGGGCCGCGATCGCGGCGTCCAGCTCCGGGTACAAGTCCCGCCCCTGGTGCTGCCAGCGCAGGATCCAGGCCTGGTGGTTGACGCCGGCGGACAGGACATCGACCTCCTCGTGCGGGACGCCGATGATCTCGCAGAGCCCGCGCACCGTCCAGTACACCGAGTGGCACAGGCCCGCGACCTTCAGCCCCGGCGCGATCCGGCTCAGGTACTGGATGTTCATGGCCATCGGGTTGGTGTAGTTGAGCAGCCAGGCGTCCGGGCAGACCTCGGCCATGTCCGCCGCCAGGGCTCGCAGCACCGGAAAGGTGCGCAGAGCCCGGAAGATGCCGCCCACGCCGAGGGTGTCGCCGATCGTCTGCCGCAGGCCGGAGGCGGCCGGGATCTCGAAGTCGGTGACGGTGGCCGGGTGGCCGCCGACCGCGATCATGTTGACCACGACGTCGGCGCCGGCCAGGGCGGCACGGCGGTCGGTGGTGGCGGTGACCGTCGGCTTGGCGCCGAGGGTCTGCGCGGCGCGGTCGGCCAGGGCGGCGGCGACCTGGAGGCGCTCGGGGTCGATGTCGTGCAGCGCGATGGCCACGCCGGACAGCTCGGGGAAGGAAAGGATGTCGTGCAGCAGCTGCCGGGTGAAGACCACTGAGCCGGCGCCGACGAAGGCGATGCGGAACACGCGGGATTCTCTTTCAGGATCGGGCGGCGGACGAGGGAGCCGGGGAGGAAACGGAGGAAGCCGGGGAGGTCGCCGGGGACGACGAGGCCTTGGCCGCGGCGGCGTCGTGCGGGCGCAGGATCACCGAGCGGGTCAGGTGCCGCGGGGCGTCCGGGTCCAGGCCACGGGCCGCGGCCAGTTCCAGGGCCAGGCGCTGCGCCTGGATCAGTGAGGCGAGCGGGTCGAGGTTCTGCTGGACCCACAGCCCGCCGGTGACGCCGACCTGCTCGGCCAGGCCCTCGGGCGCGGCGCCGAACATCCAGACCGCCGACTGCTCGTCGGTGATCGCGATCGGGCCGTGCCGGTAGTCCATGGCCGGGTACGACTCGGACCACGCCAGGGCCGCCTCACGCATCTTCAGCGCGGCCTCGGCGGCCAGGCCGGTGGTCCAGCCCGCGCCCAGGAACGTGAACTGGACGCGTTCGGCGACCCCGGCCGGAAGCGGTTCGCTGACCGCCCGCTGAGCGTCGGCGATGGCCCCGGACAGGTCTTCGCCGAGATGCGCACGCAGCAAGGCCAGCGTGGTGGTCGCGAACCGGGTCTGGACCACCGAGCGCTCGTCGGCGAAGTCCAGCACGACCGACGTGTCGGCGAGCGCCGGCGCCGGGGAGTCGGCCACGCCGGTGATCAGCGTGGTCGGCACCGTGGCGGCGGCCAGGACGTCCAGGATCTCGGTGGTGGTGCCGGACCGGCTCAGGGCCAGTATCCGGTCGTAGGCGCGGCCGGCGGGCAGTTCGGAGGCGGTGAAGGCGTCGGTCTCCCCGGCCCCGGCGGCCTCGCGCAGGCCGGCGTAGGCCTGGGCCATGAACCAGGAGGTGCCGCAGCCGACGACGGCGACGCGTTCGCCGGGTTCGGGCAGGCCGGCCGCCGACGGGGCCAGGTCGGCGGCCCGCTGCCAGCTGCGCGGCTGGTCGGCCAGTTCGGCGGTGACGAAGGAAGGCATGGGACTGGGACTCCGTTCGAGCAAGGTTTCTGTTTCGAGCAGGGGGTCTGTTTCGGACCGGGTGTCTGTTCGCTGGTTCAGCCTTTGAGCCCGGACATGCTCATCGTCTGGACGAACTGCCGCTGGGCGATGAGGAAGCCGATGATCAGCGGCGCGGTGGCCACGACGTTGCAGGCCATCAGCTCCTGCCAGTCGATGTGGTGCGCGCCCTGGAAGTTGACCAGGCCGAGCTGGATGGTGAACTTCGACGGGTCGTTGATCGCGATCAGCGGCCACAGCAGGTCGTTCCAGGAGTTGAGCAGCGTGAACACCGCCAGCGTGGCCAGCGCCGGCCGGGCCAGCGGCAGCACGATGCGGAAGAAGACGCCGAAGGTGGTCAGGCCGTCGATGCGGCCGGCCTCCTCCAGGTCCTTGGGCAGCGACAGGAAGAACTGCCGCATCAGGAACACGCCGAAGGCCGAGGTCAGGAACGGCACGAAGGCCGCGCCGAGGGTGTCGATCAGGCCCAGGTGCGAGAACATGAAGTAGGTCGGGATCATCAGCATCTGGGTCGGGATCATGATCGTGGCGACCAGTGTCACGAAGGCCACGGTCCGACCCCGGAAGGACAGCCGGGCGTAGGCGTAGCCGCCCAGCGAGCACAGCACCAGGTGGCTGACGATCGCGATGCCGGAGACGATCGCCGAGTTCAGCATCCACCGCCCGACCGGGGCGTCCCGGAACAACCGCACGTAGCCGCTGATGTGCAGCGCGGACGGGATGAAGCGCGGCGGGAAGCGGTTGATGTCGGCGTTGGAGGTGAACGAGGCCAGGAGCATCTGCGCCAGCGGCAGCAGGAACACCAGGGACAGCGGCATCAGGAGCAGGTGCCAGCGGCTGAACTTCCGGCTCATCAGAAGGCCTCGATCTTGCTGCGCCGGGCGTACGCGAACAGCCCGAGGGTGATGATCAGGGTGCCGCCGAACAGCGTGTAGGCGACGGCGGACCCGTATCCGTAGCGAGACAGGTTGAACGCCTGGTTGTAGATGAAGTACACGATGGTCTGGCTGGCCCCGAGCGGGCCGCCGTGGGTGGTGGTCAGCACCAGCTCGAAGATCTGCAGGACCGAGATCGTCTCCCAGACCCCGACGAACACGGTGACCGGCGCCAGGCTGGGCAGGATCACGTGCCGGAACTGCTGCCAGCGGTTGGCGCCGTCGATCCGGGCCGCCTCCAGGCAGTCGGTCGGGATGTCCTGGAGCGCGGCGAGGTAGACGATGACGGAGAACGCCAGGTCGGTCCACAGGTAGATCAGGGCGATGACCCACATCACCTCGTGCCGGTCGGCCAGGAAACCCTGCCGCGGCAGGTGCAGAACCCGCAGCAGGTTGTTCGCCAAGCCGAACTGCTGGTCGAACACGAAGTTGGCGAGGATGCCGGTGGCCGCGGCCGAGACCACCAGCGGGACGAACAGCGCGGTCCGGTAGAAGGAGATGAAGCGGATCTTCCGGTTCAGCGCGATCGCCAGGAACATGCCCAGGCACAGCACGACCGGGACGTACAGGACGGTGAACAGGACCGTGTGGTTCACCGCCGACTTGAAGTCGGCGTCCTTGAGTAGCAGGCGGTAGTTGTCCCAGCCGATCTGGCGGGCCGGGGTCAGGCCGTTCCAGTGCTCGCGGGAGATCAGGAACGCCCAGGCCGCCGGGAACAGGGTCAGGGCCAGGATGATCAGGGTCGCCGGGGCGGCGAAGGACCAGCCGGTGAGGTTGGCCACGACCCGGCGGCGGCGCGCGGTCCACTTGGGTTTGGCCGCCGGGGCGGGCTCATCCGGCGTGGTGCGTCGGTCGCGCCGGCGGACGACGTTGGCGCCGGACTTCTCGTGGTCGGAGATCAGGATTCCGTGTTTCATCGGCGCGACCCTCAATCCGCTTGAGCCAGCGCGACGTCGGCGGCCTTCGCCGCGTCCTTCAGCGCCGATTGCGGATCACCCTGGCCTTGCAGCACCTTGGCGATCGCTTGTCCGACCGCCTGGGACAGGCCGACGTAGCCGGGGACCGTGGGCCGGGCGGTCGTGGCGTTCTTCAGGTTGTCGAAGAGGGTCTGCGCGCCGGGGTACTGCTTGGCGTAGTCCTGGAACTCCTGGCTGTCGGACTCGCTGCTGCGCAGCGGCAGGTTGCCGGTGGCCAGGTTGAACTTCGGGTCGACCTGGGCCGAGGTCAGCCACTGCGCGAACTGGTAGGACCAGTAGGCGCGGTCGGCGTCGTGGTGGTCGTACAGGGTCCAGATGTCCGGGCCGGAGATGGTCTGGTGGTCGGTGCCGTCGAAGGACGGCAGGTAGGTGACGCCGTAGTCCAGGTTCGCGGCGACGTTGTCCGAGAGCTGCCACGGGCCGCTCATGATCATGCCGATCAGGCCGGACTTGAACAGGTCGGCGTACTTCTGGTCGTCCTGCGAGAGGTACACGGACTTGTCGTCCACGGCCATCTGCTGAAGGAACGTCAGCGCGGCCACCCCGGCCGGGGAGTCGAACTCCGATTTGGTGCCGTCGGAGTTCACGACCGTGCCGCCCTTCTGCCACAGCAGCGGCCAGAAGTGCCAGGTGGTGTCCTCGGTGCCGGAGACGGAGTAGGCGGTGCCGTACACGTTCTTGGCCGGGTCGGTGAGCTTCTTGGCCGCGGCCCGGAAGTCGTCCCAGGTCCAGGTGTTGGTCGGCGGGGCCACCCCGGCGGCGGCGAACAGCTTCTTGTTGTACATCAGCGCCAGGTTGTCCACGACCGCCGGGAAGCCGATGACGTGCCCGTTGGGGGTGGCGGTCTGGCGGGCGGCCGGCGGGAACTCGTCCCACTTCACCGCCGGGTCCTTGACCTTGTCGGTGATGTCCAGGGTGCGGCCGGACAGCTGCATCTGGGTGGCCCAGCTGCCGAAGTTGTAGGAGATGTCCGGGTAGGTGCCGCTGGTGAAGGCGGCGGTCAGCTTGGGCAGCAGCTGGTCGGTGGTCGGCGCGCCGGGCGAGATGTCGATGGTGACGTTCGGGTGCGCGTCGTGGAACTGCTTGGCCAGCCCCTCCAGCAGCTTCTCCGGGCCGACGTCCTGCCCGGTCCACACGGTGATGGTGACGGCCTTCGCCGGATCCGCCGGTGCCTTGGCGGAGGACGAGGAGGACGACGAGCAGGCGGACGTCAGCGCCAGCGCGGCGACGCTGAGGGCCGCCGCGGCCGGGCGCAGGGCGGCGCCCGCCGTTCTTGCGCCGTTTCTTGGATGCACGGGAAGACCTCCAAGACGAGGGAGAAGGAGATGGGGGTGGGGGTCATTCAAGGCCCGCGCACACCGAACTCACAAGATCCGCGCAGGTTTCGCTCACCACCGGTGCGCGAAGACGCGCGGATCCGGGCGGATCCGGGCCTGGGCAAGTGCTTGGCAGCGTCCGGGGGCACGCGTAGCATCAGGGGGCGTCGCAGTGGAAACGCGACGTCAGAGGTACGCCCATCCGGTATGCCGGCGCCCGCCGCGAGTCCGGACCGAGTCGCCAGGACCGCGCACGACGCGTGCGGTTTCCGAGGCGGGGTCGTGCCCACCAGCACTGTGGAGCTCACCATGAGCCTCATCGATGCCCGAGCGTTGATCCATCCCCGGCAGTCAGTCAGTCCCGGACCCCGTTCGTCGCAGTAGCGGGTCCGGCGATGACTGAGTCTCAATTGCAGAACACGCACATGCCGGTGCAGGACAAGCACGCACCGGCCATGCACCGCTCCGACCGCGTCACGGCGATCCTGGACCGGCTGGCCTACGGCGGCACCGTGGACGTGGCCACGGCCGCCCGCGAACTCGGCGTCTCGGTGGCGACCATCCGCCGCGACCTGACCCTGCTGGACGACCAGAACCTGCTGGTCCGCACGCGCGGCGGCGCCGTGGGCCGGGACATCGCCTACGAACTCCCGGTCCGCTACCGCGACAACCACGGCCGCGCCGCCAAACAGGCCATCGCCCGCATGGCACTGCGCGCCCTGGCCCCGGGCCGCCACGTGGTCGCCGTCAACGGCGGCACCACCACCAGCGAGGTGGCCCGCCTGCTGGCGACCCGCACCGAGCTGACGGTGGTCACCAACGCCCTGAACATCGCCGGCATCCTGGTCAACCGCCCGAAGGTGAAACTGGTGGTCACCGGCGGCGTGGCCCGCTCCAACTCCTACGAGATGGTCGGCCCCTGGGCCGAGACCATCGTGGGCCGCTTCAACGTCGACACCGCCTTCATCGGCATCGACGGCATCAGCGCCGCCAGCGGCCTGTCCACCCACGACGAGGTCGAGGCGCACACCAACGCGGTCATCATCGGCCGCGCACAACGCGTCGTGGTGGTCGCGGACGGATCGAAGATCGGCCGCACACACCTGGCGCACGTGGTCGGCCTGGACGCGATCGACCAACTGGTGACCGACTCCAGCGCGGACCCGGCGGAGTTGCAGGCGATCGCGGCTCAGGGGGTGGCGGTGCGGATCGCCGAGCCGGCGCGGCGGTGATATCGCCACAGCGATCAGCGCTCTTGCGCTCAGCAGGCGCTTGACCAGCGATCGGCCGCCAGCCCCGGTTCCGAGGCTGGCGGCCGATCAACCATTGCCGTCCCACTCACCGTCCTGTTCAGCAGCTAGCGCTGAACTCGCTGTGCGCATCCAACCCGGTCGCCGCCCGGTAGGCCGCGAACCCGGTGTACGTCTTCCCCTGCCAGCCCCACTGCGCCGTGGTGGCACTCGCGGCGGCGGCCGAGTAGCGGTTGTCGTCGACCTTGTCGCCCTTGCCCGACGTCGAGCGGGCGACGGTGCCGACCAGCAGCGTGCCGGGGCCGGCGGCGCAGATCGTGTTGCCGGTGATGGTGTTGCCGCTTTCGTGGAACTGGATCAGGAACTCCGGTGAGCCGTCGTGGTCGGTGTTGTTGTCGCGCAGCACGTTGTCGGTGAACGTGTTCGCCGATGAGGTGCCGGTCTGGACGCCGCCACAGTCCTGTTGGCCGTCGCAGTAGCCGCCGGTGGTGATGCCGACGTAGCGGCTGTCGGTGACCGTGTTGTGGTCGACGTTCACGTGGTCGGCGGCGCCGCGGGCGTTCTCGGCGGCCACCTCGATGCCGATGTCGTCGGTGTGCGCGGTGTTGCCGGTGATGGCGATGTGGGTGCCGCCGTCGACGTAGAGGCCGTCGGCGCAGTTGCACCAGCCGCTGGAAGACCAGTAGGCCGGGTTGCCCTCGGACTTGATGTTCTCGACCGTGTTGCCGCTGATCACGCCGTTGCGGGCGCGGTTGAGGTCGGTGTAGCGGTAGGCGGGCGGCAGGGTCTGCTCGAAGCCGATGGCGTCGATGCCGATGTTGTTGTCGTCGTGGATCCGGTTGCCGGTGATGCGCCAGCCGTCGACGTTGCCGTTGACCACGACCGACTCGCTGGCCCCGAGAACGAGGTGGTCCACCTCGTTGTCGGCGATGCTCAGGGTGCTGATGGACCGCTTCGGGTTGTCGCCGTACGCGGCGATCCCGTGCGCGTTCATGTCCATGCTGCCCAGCGTGCCGTTGTCGTTGCCCATGGCGTGCACGTGGTTGCCGCTGACCGTGACGCCGGTGTCGCCGCCGTGCACGTAGACGCCGATCGGCATCGCGGTGATGTCGCTGGTGCGGTAGCCGGTGATGTCCAGGCCGTGGACGGTGACCGAGGTGCTGTCGGCGATGTCGACCATCGCGGAGCGGACGCCGGTCGGGACGGCCAGCTTGGACCCGTCCAGGACGGGGTGCTCGCCGGGGGCAGCGGTGACGGTGATGTCGGTGACGCCGTGCAGGCTGATCCGCTGCGCGTACGTACCGCCGCGCACGACGACCGCACCGCTGCCGGAGGACAGTGCGGTGATCGCGTGCTGGATCGTGGCGAACGGGGCGCCTTCGGTGCCGGTCGCGGAGTCGGATCCGTTGACGGCGACGTAGACAGTGGAGGTACCGGCCGCGTGTGCGGTCGCCGGCAGCATGACGGCTGCCGGGCCGAGCGCGCAAAGGGCCGCGATGGCCAGGGCTTGTGGCTTCATACCGCCCAGAGCGTGCGGTCCGGACCCGGCGGAGTCAACGAAAACTCAACCTGATTGAGCGAATCGGCCCAGTCGCTCACCGGCGCTGCTTGTTTCCCGCGCTCTCCTCGACGCTGCCAGATGGCCACTGCTAAGAATCGGCGCAAACACGAGAACGCCCCCACTTCTCGAGGAGGAATCATGTTCCTGACTCCATCCGCCAAGCGCCTCGCGTCGGCGGCCGCCGGCCTGGCCCTGGCCGCCGCCACGACCGCCGTCCTGGCGCCGTCGGCCGGCGCCGCGCCGTCCGCGGCCACGGCCACACGGTCGGCGAGCGCCACGCCGACCCCGCCGAGCCCGGTCTCCTGTTCCGACTGCTGGCAGCCGGACGTGCAGACGTCCTGGAACTGGGTCATCTCCACGGTGCCGACCGCGCCCTACCGCAACGTCCAGATGTACGACGTGGACGGCTTCAACAACACCGCCGCGAACGTCTCCGCGCTGCACGCGGCCGGGATCAAGGCCGTCTGCTACCTGTCCGCCGGCACCTACGAGAACTGGCGCCCGGACGCCTCACAGTTCCCGTCCTCGGTCCTGGGCAGCGGCAACGGCTGGCCGGGCGAGAAGTGGCTGGACATCCGCGAGATCCAGAAGTCGAACAGCGTGCTGCGCACGATCATGGACGCCCGGCTGGACATGTGCCGGCAGAAGGGCTTCGACATGGTCGAGCTGGACAACGTCGACGGCTACACCAACAGCACCGGCTTCCCGCTGACCGCCGCCGACCAGCTCTACTTCAACGCGACCCTGGCCAACGACGCCCACTCCCGGGGCCTGAGCGTGCTGCAGAAGAACGACGACGAGCAGATCCCGCAGCTCCTCCCCTACTTCGACGGCGCCCTGAACGAGCAGTGCAACCAGTACAAGGAGTGCACCACCGCGCAGAACGGCGACTACGGCTACGACCAGTACGTCGCCGCCGGAAAGCCGGTGTTCCAGGCCGAGTACAACCTGGCGACGTCGAAGTTCTGCTCCGCCGACAACACGAACGACTTCAACGGCGTGCGGTTCGACCTCAACCTGGACGACAAGACGTTCGAACCCTGCCGCTGACGCAGGGCGAGGCAGGGGCAGGGCAGGGTTAAGGCCGGAGTTGGGGCCAGAGTTAAGGCCGGAGTTAAGGCCAGAGGTAGGGCTGGAGCTAAGGACACGCTCGCATTCCCTTACCTGCGCCCGAATCCGCCCGGTATATCAGTAATCTCACGGTATGTTGCCCCTGATCGTCTCCAGCCTGGCCGTGCTGCTGGCCTGGACCTTCGCCGCCCGTCGCCTGGCCCGCTGGCATATCTCCGGCCCGTTGGTCATGGTGGCGGGCGGCATCGTCGCGGGCCTGATCCTCGGGGACGGGTTCGCCTCGAACCTGGACACCCACATCGCGGAACGGATCGTCGAGCTGGTCCTGGCCGTGCTGTTGTTCGTCGACGCCACCGTGGTCCGCGACGGATTCCTGGCCGGCGAGCGGGGCACGGTGCTGCGGCTGCTGTTCGTGGCGCTGCCGATGATGGTGGCGGCGGCGTTCCTCGTCGGGCTGCCGCTGCTGCCGACGCCGTCGTGGGCGGTGGTGTTCGTCATCGCCTGCGTGGTGATGCCGCTGGACTTCGCCAGCGCGCCGCACCTGCTCAAGGACCGAAACCTGCCGCTGTGGGTGCGGCACGTCCTGGCGATCGAGAGCGGCTACAACGACGGTCTGTTCTCCCCCGCGTTCGCCTTCGGCATCCTGGTGATCGGTGAATCAGGGCACGGCGGCGCGCCGACCACCGCGCTGCGGCAGGCCTTTCCGGCCGCGGCCTACGCGGTGCTGGTCGGGGTCGGGTTCGGTGCCGTCACCGGCCTGGCCCTGCGCCAGGCCGAGCGGGTGCGCTGGTCGAGTGCGGAGTCGGTGGGGATCGCGGCGCTGCTGCTGCCGATCGTGACGTACTCGATCGCGGTGGCCGTGGGCGGGAACGGCTTCGTGGCGGCGTTCCTCGCGGGCATCGCCTACAAGCTGGGCCGGGCCGGGCTGCGCCGCTCGCACGACACCGACATCGCGCACACCGACACCCAGGCCAAAACTGACAGCGGCACCGCGACCGGCACCACCAACAAGGACAACACCGAGACCACCGGCATCTCCGAACACGAATTCGCCACCGTCGAGGCGCTGGGCACCGTCGCGTCGCTGATCGTGTGGTTCGTGTTCGGCGCGGTCGCGGTCCTGGTGTGCCGGACCGGCGTGCCGGGGTCGGCGATCCTCTACGGCGTGCTGGTGCTTACGGTCGTGCGCATGGTCCCGGTGTATCTCGCGATGCTGGGCACCACCGCGTCGTGGCTGGACCGCACGCTGCTCGGCCTGGTCGGGCCGCGCGGCACCACCTCGATCGTGTTCGGCCTGCTCGCCTTCAACGCCGTCCGCGACGAGGACGCGGACTTGGCGCTGAGCACGATGACGATCGTGCTGGTCGGGAGCCTGGTGCTGCACGGGGTGGCGGTGCCGGTGGCCGCCCAGCGGCTGCGCAGGAGTACGGCCGGCCCGCCGGACGGCGACGAACCGGCGCCGGCGTAGACACGGCGATGACCGGGACGAACACCCCGACCGAAGGCCAGGGCCTGATCGCGGTTCCCCGATCAGCGGTTCCTCGATCAGCCGTTCCCCGATCAGCTGGTCCCCGACCAGCCGAGCCGGCCGGTGGTCAGACCGGCCAGTCCGGCCCGAACCGACTCGGTGGCCTCGTCGGCGAAGACCTCGCTCGCCCCGGCTTCGAGCGCGTCCAGGACGCGGCGGACGATGTCGTCGGGTGCTGATTTGTCGACGTCCTTCAGCTCGGCGATCATCGGGGTGTCGACGTAGGCGAAGTGCGCGCCGAGGACCTGCGTGCCCTGGCCGTCCAGCTCCAGGCGCAGGGAGTTGGTCACGCCCCAGAACGCGGCCTTGCTGGAGCTGTAGGCCCCGGGCCAGGCCAGCCAGCTCATGACCGAGTGGATGTCGACGACCGCGCCGCCGCCGTTGGCCGCCAGGAGCGGGGCGAAGGCCCGGACCAACGCGAGCGGGGCGAAGACATTCGTCTCGTAGGTCTGACGGATCGCGGCCATGTCCTCGGCCAGCAGCGACCGCGGGCCGCTGATCCCGGCGTTGTTGACGAGCACGGTGACGTCGCGCGCCGCGGCCGCCGCGGCCTCGACGGCGGCCGGGTCGACGACGGCGCTGGACCTGGCGCACGTCGGGTGCGGGGCGAGCGTGGAGGTGTCGGTGACGTGCCGGGAGCACCACGAGGTGGGCTTCGAGGAGGTCGAGCTGATGGATCGGGCCGATTAATCCGGCCCTGGAGCCAGGTGCCGATCCCGTGGAAATCAGTGGTGCCGGCTTCAGGTCGGCCAATACGCTCGCTGCCATGCTGTCCACTCCGCGGCTGGGCGAGCGCCCGGCAACCTCCGACGACGGTCCGCACCGCCAGTTGGACCAGCGATCGAGTCCTGACCTGTGGGGCCGTCTGGTCGCGCGGACCTTCGCCCTGCCCGATGTCGTCGAGGGCCACAGCCAGGTCTCACCGGCCTCGTCCAGAGCGGTGTTCCTGACTGATCGGCACGAGGAACGTGCCCCGGAGACGTCGCTGGCGCCCGGAAAGCGTCTGGAGCCGGTGCATCTGCACGGCGTCGAGGACACCAGTGTCCACCTCGTGCTTCCACCGGAGCGCGGCCGGGAACTGGGGCGTCTCGGCTGGGCCGAGGCCCATCAGTATGCCGACTTCGGGACCGAGTTCATGGTCTACGGCCCTCGTTCCGACGACGAGCTGGACGCCGTTGTCTCGATCATCGCGGAGAGCCTGGCCTTCGCGCGCGGCCAACGCTGACCGCGCAATGCCGACCGCACCACGCTGACCGCGCGATGCTGCCGCACAACGCTGACCGTTTTCCCCCGCCCGTCTCAGTAATCGCCTTCCCGACTCCCCCGCGAAGCGCTCTCCACGAGCACGTCCCCGGCGGCCGTCCGGTAGTAGAGCACTGATCTGCCCGAGCGCCGGCGCCGGACCAGGTCCGCGTCCAGCAGAACCTTGAGATGCCGGCCGACCGAGCCCAGTGGCTGGCCGGTCAGCGTTACCAGGTGGGTGGTGCTCTTCGGCGCGGTCAGTAGCAGCAGGATCGTCGCGCGGTTCGTGCCGAGCAGGCGGGCCAGCGGCTGGGGGGCGATGGTGGTGCCGACGTCGGCGAGGGCGCCGGTGCAGGGGTAGATGATCGCGTAGCGGGGGGTTGTGTCCCAGGTGACCCAGCCTCGGCCGGGGGTCACGGGCGCGAAGTAGAGGCGGGCGCCGGTGGTTTGGCGGGGTGGGAAGTCGTGGAGGTTGATCTGCAGGCGGCCGTCGCCGAGCCAGCGCATGCCGGGGCGCATGTCGTTCAGGGCCGCGGCCCAGCCCGCATGGCTGAGGTGGGCGGTGCGGGAGACGATGTCCGCTTCCATCAGTCGGCGGCGGCGTTCCCAGGTCGGGGCGACGGTGTGGGTCCAGACCCAGGCCAGGATGTCGGCGAGGCGGGCGGCGAGGTCGGGGCGGTCGAGTGCGGGCGGGAGCGGGCCGCCGGAGGAGACGATCAGTTGCTCGCGGGCCTCGGCCGGCGGGGTGCCGCGGACGATGTCCAGTTCCTGCTCGAACGTCCGGTCGCCGATCGGCACCGGTGCCAGCAGGTCCGCGATCCAGTGGGTGCGGGCGCCCATCGCCGCGTCGAGTAGCGGGCCGGTCAGCGGGTCGGCCTCCACCATGGCGCGGTAGGCGGCGCGGTGTTCGTCGAACCAGGCCTTCTCCGCCGGGTGGGAGGTGGTCGCCCGGTAGAGGGTGTGCAGGCAGGCGTGGGCCTCGGACAGCGGCGAGACCACGAAGCGGCCGCTCGCCAGCGTGTCGGTGTCGACCAGCCACCAGCCCATGGTTTCGCCTCCACGCGAAACTGTACCGGCGGTGGCCCGGGCGCTTCCACACTGACGGGCATGCGGACGTACCGACAGCTCTTCGCGACCCCCGAGTTCCAGCCCCTGTTCTTCACCAGCCTGGCCCAGATCGCCGCCCAGACGGTCAGCGGCCTGGCGCTGAGCACGCTCATCTACGCCGCCACCGGCTCCCCGCTACTGTCGGCGCTGAGCATGTTCGGCCCGAGCCTGGCGCAGGTGATCGGGGCGACCGCGCTGATGTCGGCCGCGGACCTGATCCCGCCACGCGCGGCGATGTCCGGGCTGGCGCTGGTCTTCGCGGTCGCGACCGCCGCGCAGGCGATTCCGGGGCTGCCGATCGCGGCGTCGTTCGGCATCTTGTTCGTGATCGGCGTCCTGGCCTCGGTCGGCGGCGGCGTGCGTTACGGGCTGCTGAACGAGATCGTGCCGAAGCAGGGGTATCTGATCGGCCGCTCGGTGTTGAACATGGCGGTCGGCACGATGCAGATCTGCGGCTACGGGCTCGGCGGCGCGCTGCTGGCCGCGCTGTCGCCGCGGGCCACGCTGCTGGTCGGCGCGGGCCTCTACCTGGCCGCGGCCGTCGTCGCCCGGTTCGGGCTCAGCGGACGGCCGCAGCGGGCGACCGGGCGTCCGTCGGTCGCCCAGACCTGGCGGAACAACGCGGCCCTGTGGGCCTCGGCGCCGCGCCGCTACGTGTTCCTCGCCCTGTGGGTCCCGAACGGGCTGATCGTGGGCTGCGAATCGTTGTTCGTCTCGCTGTCGCCACGCCACGCCGGTGTGCTGTTCGCCGGCGCCGCGTTCGGGATGCTGCTCGGCGACATCACGACCGGCCGGTTCCTGCCCGCGCGGTGGCGGCGGGTGCTCGGTGCTCCGCTGCGGCTGCTGCTCGCGGTGCCGTACCTGGTGTTCGCGCTGCACCCGGGGATACCGGTGGCGGCGGTGGCCGTGATGCTCGCGTCGATCGGATACGCGGCGAGCCTGCTGTTGCAGGAGCGTCTCATGGCCCTGACTCCGCACGAGCTCAGCGGGCAGGCCCTCGGGTTGCAGTCTTCGGGGATGCTGACGATGCAGGGGGTGGGAGCGGTCGTGGCCGGCGTGCTCGCCCAGTGGTCCTCGCCGGCCGCGGCCATGACGACCATGGCGGTGTTGTCGGTGCTGGTGACGTTGAGTCTGGCTCGGGGGCTGCGCGCCGAGCCGTCGGTCGGCGAGGCGCCGGTCGGCGAGGCGCCGGCGGCCGAGCCGCAGGCACCTCGTCGCGCCGCCCCTGCGAACGTAGGCTGACGTCGGCTCGTTCCGATGGACGCCGCCACACGCCTCATCTTCGGATCCGTCCGAAGAACCTGGCCCGCAGCCGGTCGAGCAGGATCGCGGCGCCGAGCACCGCGCCTTGCACGACGGTCTGGTAGTAGGTGTTCACGTGCAGGGCGAGCAGGCCGTTGGCGATGAACTCCAGGAGGATCGCGCCGGCCGCGATGCCGACCATGCGCCCCTCGCCGCCGAACAGGGACACGCCTCCGACCACGGCCGCGGCGATGGCGGTGAGTTCCCAGCCGCTGCCGACCGAGGGGTCGGCGACGTTCATGCGGCCGATGACCAGTACCCCGACGACGCCGGCCAGGACCGCGCTGGCGACGTAGGCGCTGGTGACGCGCCGGGCGACGGGGATGCCCGCCAGGCGCGCCGCCTCCTTGTTGCCGCCGACCGCGTATATCTGGCGGCCCACGTAGGTCCGTTCCAAGGCGAACCAGGCGATCACCACGGCACCGAGGAAGAACAGCGCGGGCACCGGCACCCGGCCGATGTAGTACTGACTCAGGTTGCTGAACAGCGGCGCGATCCCGTTGATCGGCGTGCCGGTGGTGATGGCCAGCGCCAGGCCCTGGGCGACGGTGTACGTGACCAGGGTGATCACGAACGGCGGCACGTTCAGCCGGGTCACCATGACTCCGTGCCAGAACCCGACCCCGGCGCAGATCAGCAGGGTCAGCAGGACCGCCAGCGGCGCGGGCAGGCCCTGGTTGACGTTGAACCAGGCGGTCAGGATGCCCGCGAGGCCGGCCAGCGCGCCGACCGACAGGTCGATCCCGCCGGTCAGGATGACCACCGACTCCCCCACCGCCAGGATCCCGACCTGCGCCAGGTCGCGCCCCATCACCTGGAGGTTGCCGACCGAGGTGTAGGTCGGGGCGTTGGCCGCGATGACCGCGAACACCAGGACGCAGGCGATGATGACGCCGGCCTCCGGTGATTCGGCGAGCTTGCGGAGCACGCGGGTGAGGGCGGCGGGTGCGCCGCGCGGTGGCGCGTCCTCGGAGGTCAGGGTGCTCTGTGCCGTCATGATGCGTCTCCGTGTTCTGGCACGTGTTCTGACACGTGTTCTGGCGCTTGTTCCGGCCCTAGTTCCGGCCCCGGTTCCGGCCCGCCGCCCGGGACCGCCACGATCGGGGCGGTGCCGGCCGCGGCCGTCATGATGCGTTCCTTGGTGGCCTCGGCCCGGTCGATCAGGTCCACCAGCCGGCCGTGGTTCAGCACCGCGATGCGGTGGCAGATCCACAGCAGCTCCTCCAGCTCCGAGGACGCGACCAGGACCGCCATGCCGCGCTCGGCGGCCCGGTCGATGAGCTCGTAGATCTCGGCCTTGGCCCCGACGTCCACCCCGCGCGTGGGCTCGTCGAGCAGCAGCAGCCGCGGGTCGGTGGCGAAGGCCCGGCCGAAGATCGCCCGCTGCTGGTTGCCGCCGGACAGCGCGCCGATCGGCTGGTCGACGCTGCGCATGCGGACGTTGACGCTGGCGGTGATGCGTTCGGCCTCGGCCCGCTCGCGCCTGGGCCCGAGCAGGCCGCGGGTGCTGATGCGGCGCAGGATCGGGATGGTGACGTTGGACCGGATCGGCGCGAACACCACCAGGGACTGCTCCTTGCGGTCCTCGGGGATCATCGCGATGCCCGCGGCCGTGCCGTCGCCGGGGTCGTGCGGCCGGTAGCGGGAACCGGCGATCGTCATCCGGCCGCCGGTGGCCGGTTGCGCTCCGGCGACCGTGTGGATCAGGCGGCTGCGACCGGAGCCCATGAGCCCGGCCACGCCGACGATCTCGCCGGCGTGCAGGTCGAGGTCGACCGGGCCGAGGCCGTCGGCGGTCAGGTCGCGCAGGGAAAGCAGCACGGGGGCTCCGGTCGGTTCGGCCTTGGGCCGGGCATGGGCCACCTCGCCGCCGACCATCTCCCGGATCAGCCGCTCCTCGCTCGCCTCCTCAGGGGTCAGATCCGCGACCAGCCGGCCGTTGCGCAGGACCAGGATCCGGTCGCTGACCTCGCGGACCTCGTCGAGCCGGTGCCCGATGAACAGCACCGTGCCGCCGCGCGCGGCCAGTTCCCGGGCCAGGCGCAGGACGTGCGCGCCCTCGACCGGACCGAGCGAGGACGTCGGCTCGTCCAGGATCAGCAGCCGGGGCCGGCGGCCCCAGGCCTTGGCGATCTCGATCATCTGCCGGGTCGGGACCGGGAGCGTGCGGACCTGACGGCCGACCGGGACCGCGCCGGCGGGCAGGCCGATCTCGGCCAGCATCTCCACCGCCTCGCGGCGCAGCGCCGGCCGGTCGACCAGCAGGCGTCGCCGGGAGCGGCGCGGACGTCGGCCCAGCAGCAGGTTCTCGGCCACGGACAGCTGCCCGACCAGCGGGAACTCCTGGGAGACCAGCGCGATTCCGAGGGCCGCGGCGGCCTCGGTCGAGCCGGGCGCCAGCGGCTTGCCGCCGATCGAGATGTCGCCGCCGTCCCGGCGTACGGATCCGGCCAGCGTTCCCATCAGGGTGGACTTGCCGGCGCCGTTCTCGCCGACCACGCCGACCACCTGGCCGGCGTGGAGGTCGAGTTCGGGGAGGTCGAGGACCCGGACCGGGCCGTAGGACTTGTGGACGTCCCGCAGCCGCGCGGTGACCTCGCCGGCGGGGACCTCGCGCGTAGTAGCCGCGCTGGCAGGGGCTTCACGCCCAGTGACGTCGCGCGCAGCGACTTCGCTGGCGGGGATGCCGTCCGGCGGCGGCCGGTCGTCGGGAGCCGGCGTGTCGTCGAGGACCGTCATCGTCAGCTGATCCCGAGCTGCGCCTCAAGCGCCTGGTAGGCGGCCAGGTCGGAGGAGGTGACCAGGCCGACGCCGGAGCTGAGCGTGGAGCCGTCGGACTCCAGGTAGGGCTTGATGATCGCCATCGTGGCGTCCTTGCCCAGGGCCTTCTCGGCGGCGAGGATGTAGGCGCCGGTGTAGCCCTGTTGATACGGCATCTGCACGACCGTGCCGGAGATGACACCGGACTTGATGAAGCCGAGCGTCTGGGCGTCGGTGTCGTCGGAGACGATGTGGACGCTGCTGGTCTTGCCCGCCGACTGGACCGCCTGGGCCAGCGCCGGGCCGTCGTAGGAGTAGACCCCGTAGAGGCCGTTGACGTCGGGGTTGTTGGCCAAGATGGTCTCGGCGTCGGAGGTCGCGGTGGCCGCCGACAGGTTGTCGTTGACCTTCTGCACGACCGTGATGGACGAACCCTGCAATCCGTCCTCGAAGCCCTGGATGCGCTGGGTGGCGTTGGCGGCGGTCAGCGAGCCCACCAGGACCGCGACCTTGCCCTTGCCGCCCAGGACCGCCTTCATCGCCTCGCCGGCCTGCTTGCCCGCGGTGTAGTTCGGGGTGCCGAGGTAGAGGGAGGCGGCGTCGGTGCCCGGCAGCGGGGAGTCGATGGCCAGGACGCTGATGCCGTGCTGGACGTCGGTGTGGATGGTGCCGGCCGCCGAGGTCGGGTCGATCGCGGAGATCGCGTAGCCGGTGACGCCTTGCGAGCGCAGGGTCTCCATCTCGGAGTTCTGCTCGGTCAGCTTGCCGTTCGGCGGCGCGTAGTAGGTGCAGTGGGAGCTGGACAGGCCGAGCTCGGAGCAGGCCTTCTGCCAGCCGACTTGTCCGGCCTTCCAGTAGTCGGCGGCGACGTTCACCACCATCGCGATGTTCAAGCCGGACAGGGCCTTGCCGGCCAGCGCGCCCTTCAGGGCGACGTCGAGCTTGGCCAGGTTGTCCTGGTTGAAGGTGACGGTGCCGGTCAGCGCGGCGGGCGGGGTCGAGGAGCCGGACCCGGCGGAGTTGCCGGAAGAGCCGGTGTTCGAGCTGGACGATCCTGACGCGTTCTTCGAGCAGGCCGCGGCCGAGGCCACGAGGAGCGTGGCCGCGAGGGCGGCGGTGATGCGGTGTCTGCTGGTGCTCATCGTCGTTCAGGTCCTTTCCGGAGGGGAGTTGGCTGGCGCGTGTTAGCGGTAACACTTCGGGGCGAGTGGGAACCCTTTCTCGAAGGGGTGCTTTCAGTGCCTGGGACGCGCCGTGGACGCGCGGACCACCAGGGTCGGGTTGACGACGGCGACCGGGTTCGCGGCCCGGGCGGTCGAGCCGCGCGCGCCGCCACCGGTCGCGCCGGCCGGGCCAGTCGAGCCGATCGAGCCGATGGAACCGGCGGAGCCGGTCGAGCCGGTCGAGCCGGTCGAGCCGGTCGAACCGGTCGAACCGGTCGAACCGATCGAACGGATCAGGGCGAGCAGCGCGCGCCGGCCGAGTTCGTCGAAGTCCTGGCGGACCGTGGTCAGCGCCGGGCCGAAGAACTCGGCGTCCGGGATGTCGTCGAAGCCGATGACGCTGACCTGGTCCGGGACGTGGCGTCCGGCGGCTTGCAAGGCGCGTATGAGGCCGAGGGCCAGGTGGTCGTTGGCGCAGAAGACCGCGGTCACGCTCTGGTCGGCGACGATCCGCCGGCCGAGTTCGTAGCCGGTGCGGGCCGACCAGTCGCCGCCGGGGAACGGTTCGGGGGTCGCGGCGCCGCGGGCGGTGAGCGCGCGGCGCCAGCCGGCTTCGCGTTCCTGGGCGTCCAGCCAGGTGCGCGGGCCGGCCAGGTGGTGGACGGTGCGGTGGCCGAGGTCGAGCAGGTAGGAGGTGGCGCGTTCGGCCCCGGCCTCGTTGTCGACGGCGACCGCGCTCAGCGCGGCGTGGACGCCGCAGCCGACCGCGACCAGCGGGACGCCGGCGGGCATGGCGGCCAGGATCTTGACCGCGGCGGTCTGCGGCGCGATCCCGATGATGCCCTCGACGGCCTGGTCGCGCAGCCGTTCCACGGCCTCGAACACCGAGCGCCGGTCCATCGCGGCCAGGGCGGCGACGGTGACGAAGTAGTCGTGCTGTTTGGCCGCCTGCTCGATGGCGTAGAGCATGGAGGCCGGGCCGTAGAGCGTGGTGTTGAAGCTGATCACGCCCAGGGTGTTGGTGCGGCGCGTGACCAGGGTGCGGGCCGCGGCGTTCGGCCGGTAACCCAGTTCCCTGATGGCCTCCAACACCCGGACGCGGGTGGCGGGCCGGACATTGGGGCGCTCGTTGAGTACCCGGGACACGGTCTGCTGCGAGACGCCCGCGACCCGGGCGACGTCGGCCATGACCGGGGCGCGGTCGCCGGCGAGTATCTGCATGACGCTTCACACCTTCCCGGGGCCGACGGTGCGTGGACGGTTCCGTGGCAGGGCCCTGATGGGGCCCGGCGGCGCGCCGGGGAGGCCGCGCCGTGGTCGAGCGATGACGCCTTGCTGTGGCGTGCTGACGATTGTTAGCGCAAACATCCGGGGCGTCAAGGGGTGGCAACCTGTTCGCAATCCGGGGCGTCGGCCGGATGTCGGGGAAGGTCGCCGACGTGTAGCTTGGGGCCATGGATTCCGGGGACCAGATAACGGTGGAAATGCGGCTGGCCGCGATCGAGGAGAAGCTCGACCTGGTATTGGCCCAGCTGGGCCTCGGCGGGGATCCGGGCTCGGACCTGTACGCGCCGCTGACCGCGGCGGGTGCGGGCAGCCCGACGGCATGGGCGCCGGGCTCGGCGATCGAGACCGATCCGCAGCTCGCGGCGCTGATCCAGGCCGGCAAGACGATCCAGGCGATCAAGGTCTACCGGCAGGCCACCGGCGTGGGATTGAAGGACGCGAAGATGGCGGTCGAGGCGTTGGAGCGGAATATGGGGCGGCGGCGGTAATAGCGCCGGCAGCCCGCCCCTGAAACCCCTACTCCGCCAAGTGCCGCCGGCGCAGTTCGCCACAAAGCCCGACCAGGGCGCGCGCCCGGGCGAACTCGGTGGGGGTGAAGTCCAGCGTCTCGCGGGTGACCAGCAGGGTTCCGCCGCCGGGGTCGGACAGCGTGATCAGGGTTCCGGTACACGCCGCCTCCGGTACTTCGCGCGGGTCCCAGGTGACGGCGCACTGGCCGAACAAGTCGTGAAGCGCGGCCGGTAGGCCGGCGTCCCCGGCGGCCAGGCGGGCGGCGAGGGTGAGTACCCGGGCGGGCGCATCGGTGAGGTCGTCCCGGGCCGCGCGGTCGACGAGCGACACGTCCGCGCCGCCCGCGGCGATGGCTGACGCCAGTACCTCGGCGTCGATCGTCGCCGGCACGTCGAGCAGGAACTCGTCCAGAACTCCGGTACCGAGCGGATGGACCTGCAGGCCCACGATGTTGGCGCCGAGTCCGGCCAGCCGTTCGCACACCGCCGCCAGCGAACCGGGCCGGTCGCCCAGCGCCGCGCGCACCCGCCACAGGTTCAGGTCCTCATGCCACTCCCCCAACGCCGCGTCCAGGCCGTCGTCCGCCGGCCGTACCGAGACGAACGGCGTGTGCGCACGCAGCCGTCCCGGTCCGTAGACGCGCCACCACCATTGCAGCACCGAGGCCGCCAGCAAGGCCGCGCCGAGCGCGATCAGCAGCGTCCAGCCGTAGTGCCGTTGCCCCAGCACCTCCGTGAACAGTCCGGCAGTGCCGATAGCGAGGAAGAGTACTGCCAGCTCGATGATCTCCCGGCGCCAACTCCATTCCGGACGACGACGGCCACGGCCCGGTTCCTGGCGAGAAGTCCGCATGCCCCGACTGTGCCGGTCGGTTGTTGCATGATCAGGTCCGGATCATCACGGTTGCGTGAATCCGGTGCTGGGACCCGGTGGGATGCCCGATGGCATGCCGGTCGAATGCCCGGTGGAATGCCCGATGGGACTGGACGGCTCAGGCTCAGGCCGTCGCGCGCCCCAGGAACGTCAACTCCCCCGGATCGGCGGTCGGGATCTCGTGGAAGCCCATCCGGTCGTAGAAGGCCCGGGCCGCGGTGTTCGCGGTCGACATCACCAAGTGCACCCGCTTCGCCCCGGCCTGGTCCAGAGCCGCGAACAGCGTGTTGAGCAGGGCCCTGCCATGCCCCTGTCCTTGGTGGCTGGGCAGCAGGTCGATGTGCAGGTGCGCCGGGTAGTCGGCGAGGTCCGGGTCGACCCTGAGCTCCGGGTGGTGCAGCAGCTCGGTCATCACCGCGTCCAGCGTGCCCGGCTCGCCGCCCGGCAGCGGATGCCGCGCGCCGACGATCGGCAGCCACTTGTCGCGCAGTTCGCGGGCGAAGCGCACGCTGTCACTGGTCCCCAGCACGTAGCCGACCGCCCGGCCACCGTCGTCGAGCACGAACGCGAGGTCGGGTTCGAGGGTGGCGTAGGGGGCGGCGAAGACGTCCGGCAGCAGTTCCTGGTCACGGTAGATGCCGCGCGCGTCGCCTCCGGCGTATCCGGTGCGCATGCAGATGTCGTAAAGGGCGTCCCGGTCTTCGGGTCGATAGAGGCGGATTGTAGGCGAGGACACGGATCGAAGCCTCCTATTGACCTATAGGACGAGAGCGGCTTCACCGTAGCGCGCCCCGCTGACAGGGCGACGCGGGGCCGAACGCGGGGTCAGCAGCAGCCCGCCAAGCACGGCCGGGCCCGCCGTCAGCGGGTGGCCTGCTCCGCGATCAGCCCCGAGACCCGCACCCGATCCGGGTGCATCTCCTCGACCGTCTTGTGCCGGTGCGACCAGGGCTGGCGCAGATCCGGGGTGTACAGACGCGGCACAGAGCAGCCGTAGCGCTTGGCGTGATACAACGCGATGTCCGCGCGCCGGAGCACGTCGGAGAAGGTGTCGCCGGGTTCGGACACGGCTATGCCGGCCGAGGCGCTGGGCACCAGCGTGACCGAGCGGATCTCGTCGAGCTTCAGGTACTGCGGGGCGCCGAGGGCCCCGACGATCGCGGTGACGTCGCGCAGCACGGCCCGCGGGTCGGGCGAGGGCAGCAGCAGGACGAACTCGTCGCCGCCGAGGCGGAAGGCGCGGGCGCCGACGTCCCGGCAGGCGGCCGCCAGGCGTTCGCCGACGGTGACCAGGTGGGTGTCGCCGACCTGATGGCCCCAGGTGTCGTTGACCGTCTTGAAGTCGTCCAGGTCCAGCAGGGCGGCCGCGGGTGGTCGGCCGGCCCGGGCGGCATGCAGGTAGTGCTGGCGGGCGGCGGTGCGGTTGGGCAGACCGGTGAGCGCGTCGTGGTCGGCGAGCCAGCGGGCGTGGGCGGCCTCGCCGGTGGCGCGCAGGACCCGGCGGCGCATCGCGGCCAGCCCGGCCAGGAAGCCGGAGACCGCGGCCGGCGGCGCCGTCAGACACACCACTAGTTCGCAACCCACCACTGCTCCCCCGGATCTCAGCTCGTGCGGTGCGGCGCGACGGCCCGGCCGTCGGGCAGCAGTTCGCCGGTGTCCTCGAACTGCACCACCCCGTTGCACAGCAGGCCCCATCCCTGCTCGGGGTGGCTGACCACCAGGTGGGCGGCCTCGCGGTCGGAGTCTTCGGCGGTCGGGCACGGCGGCTGGTGCTCGCACGTGCGCTGGGCGGGAAGGACAGCGCCTCGGCGCGTGGCTTCGGTGTCCTTCATGGCGATCATTTCTGGCCTCCTGCGTGGCCGGCCGTCTGCACCGGGTGTGGTGAGAGCGACGAGGGTTTCGCGTTACACGCCCCCACCCACGAGGTTCGCGGGCCCTCTCGTCTAGATCAATAAGTATCCCATTTTGCAGGGATACGTAATTTATTCAAGGGGTCGGCGGCCTCGATCACGCAGAGCTTCTGCGACATCACCCCTGGTAGTTCCCAGTTTCCGCAGAACCCGCGCGACGTGCTGCTCGACGGTGCGCGGAGAGAGGAACAACGCTTCGGCGATGTCGTGGTTGGTCGCGCCGCGGGCCACCAGGGCGGCGACTTGCCGCTCCCGGGGCGAGAGCTGGTCGCCGTAGCCGCGCCGGCCGCGTCCGGAGGGCCGGGAAAAGCCCAGCCCGGCCATGGTGTGCCGGCAGCGGGCGGTGTCGTGGACGGCGCCGAGCCGTTCGTAGCCGGCCAGCGCCTCGGTCAGCCGGGCGGTGGCCGCCTCGCGGTCGCCGGCCGCGCTCCACGCGGTCCCGGCTTGTTCGGCCACGCGAGCCTGATCGTAGGGACGTCCGATGTCGGACCAGAGCTGGCGGGCGGTGTCGAACTCCCACGCCGACGCCGCCGGGTCGGTCGCCAGCAGCAGCACGCCGCGTGCCATGTGCAGCTCCGCTGTCGCGGCCGGCGCGTCCCGCCCCCGCAGCCCGGCCTCGACGTCGGCGATCAGCTGCGCGGCGGCGTCGCGCCGCCCGCGGGCCAGCGCCGCCTGGACGGCGACCGGCACCAGGCCGGTACCCCGGGCCCAGGCCTCGGCCCGGCGCAGCGTCGCGAGCGCCGGCGTGGCGATCGCCCAGGCGTCGTCGCCGGCGGCCGCGGCCAGCCGGACCGCGATGAGCCCGGCGGCGGCCCGCAGCTCGACGGTCACCTGGGACTCCAGTTCGCCGTAGGCCGCGGCGGCGGTGAACAGCTCGGCGGCCCGGTCCCGGGCGCCGCGCGCGGCGGCCAGCAGGCCGACCGTCAGCGCCTCGTCGGTCTTGGCCATGGCGATGTCCGGATACTCGGCCCGCAGCGCGGTGAACCGGTTCTCGATGTCGGCCCAGTCGCCGGCCAGCGCGTCGAGCCGGAGCAGCGCGATCCGGCTGTAGGACTCCATGTGCGGGAAGCTGACGCGGTGCGCCAGGTCGCGGCTCTCTTTGAGCAGCCGGGCCCCGCGCCGGTCGTGGCCGAGTTCGACGGCGATCTCGCCGGTGTTGTACAGCGCGCGGATGGTCTGCCGCATCTCCTCGTCGTCGTCGCTGGACCGCGGCAGCTGGTCGGCGCGGGCCCAGACGCCGGGATCGCCCTGCCGGGCCAGCAGGGTGAGCCGGGTGGCCTGCACCGCGGCGTGCACGGCCGGGCCCGGGCTGAGCGCGGCCTGGGCTTCCGCGCGCTCCACCCAGGTCCAGGCCTGCTTCGCGCCGCCGTCGCGTTCGTTCATGGCCAGCGCGATCAGTGCCCGGGCGGCGCGGTCGGGCTGGTCGGCCAGTTCCTCGGCGGCGCGCGCCAGCTGCTGGAAGCCGGCCCGGTCGCCGGCGTGGCCGACCATGAGCAGCCCCAGCGACAGCCGGATCTCCCCGCGAGCCCGGGCCGGCAGCCGGGGGTCGGCCAGGATGCGGCGCAGCGCGCGGGCGTCGGTGCGGTAGTCGACGCCGGTCACGGCGATGCCGGCCAGGGCCAGGGCGGCGCGGGAGCGCAGGTCGCCGGAGATGCCCGGCTGTTCCAGGATCCGGTGCAGCAGCGCCGCGGCGGTGCCGGAGTCGCCGAGCGAGATCGCCTGGTCGGCGGCGGCTTCGGCGCGGTCCAGCCAGGCCTTGGGGTCGCCGAGCATCAGGGCGTGGTGGGCGATCTGGACCAGCGGCGGCGGGGACTCGGTCTCCAGGACGGCGATCGCCTGCCAGTGCAGGCGGCCGCGCAGCGGGCCGGGCATCTGTTCGTAGGCGACGCGCTGGGCCAGGACGTGGCGGAAGAAGTAGCGGTTCGCGTCGGTCTCCTGCAGGACCGCGGCGCGCAGCGCTTCGGTGAGGCCGCGGGCGGCCAGGTCCCGTTCCAGGCCCGCGACCTGGGCCAGGAGCTGTTCGGTGGCCGGGACGTCCAGGACCGCGGCGGTCTCCACGACGGTCCGGGCCGGCGCCGACAGCGCGTTCAGGCGTTCGGTGAACGCCTCGCTCAGCCCGCGCGGCACTTCGGCGCGTTCCAGATCGGCGGCCAGGTCGGCGCCCTGGCCGGGGACTCCGCCTTGATCCCGGTCGCCCTGATCGCCCCGGTCGCCGCCCGGACCGCGTTCACCGCGCTCGGCCAGCGTGATCAGGTCCTCCTCGGCGGCCAGCGGCAAGCCCTCGCTGCGCTGGTAGAGCACCCTGCCCAGCTCCGGAGTCACCCGGGTCCCGAGCGCGGCGTGCGCCAGGGCCAGCACGTCCGGTCCGGACAGCGGGCCCAGGTGGATCGCCACCGCGCTGACGCCGGGCTGCCGCCGGAACGCCGAGCCCAGGACCGACCCGCCGGGCGGCAGGTCTTCGTCGCGGTAGGTCAGGACCAGGCTCAGTTGCTCGGGCATGTCCCGGGTGAGCAGCAGGAGCAGTTCGCGGGTGGCCTCGTCGATCCAGTGCGCGTCCTCGATGACCAGGACCGCCGGGCCGAGTGCGGCCAGGAACGAGCGCAGGCCGAAGACCTGCTGGAAGCGCTTGGCGTGGGCGTCGGCCGGCGGCGCGGGCGGGGCGGGAAGCCGCCAGGCCAGATCGGGCAGCAGCGGGGCCAGGACCCCGGTGCTGGGCGGGAGGTCGGCGCTGGGCGGCAGCCAGTCGCCGGCCTTGCGCAGCGCGTCGATGACCGGGCCGTAGGGGAACGGTTCGCGCAGCGGGTGGCACAGCCCGGTCAGGACCCGGCCGCCCTCGGCGGCCAGCGGGGCCGTCGCCTCGTGCACCAGCCGCGACTTGCCGATCCCGGCCTCGCCCTCGACCAGGACCACGGCCGGCGGGTGCCGCACGGCGGCGAGCAGCAGGCCGGTCTCGCGTTCGCGCCCGACGAAGGCGAAACCGGCCCCCGACCACGGCCACCGCGGCTCGGCTCCAGTGCCGGGGCCGGTGTCGGTGTCGGTGTCGCGGTCGGCATGCCGGGAGGTAACGGCCACGTGTGATCACCCGTCCAGATTCCCTCCAAAGTAGATCAAGAGCCGGCTTTCGGCCATGCCGGTCGCCCCGGCCACCTCAAGCCTGGGCGGTGCGGCTCTTGAGGTCCTCGTCGGTGATGGCGCGCAGCACCCGGGCCGGGGTGCCGACCGCGACGACCATCGGCGGGACGTCCCGGCTGACGACGCTGCCGGCCCCGATCACCGAGCCGTGGCCGATCCGGACGCCCGGCAGGATCACCGCGTTGCTGCCGATCCACACCTTGTCCTCGATCACGATCGGCTCGGAGAACCGGCCGAAGTCGGCGCGGCGCGCCGGGTGCACCGGGTGGCCGGTGGTGGTCAAGGTGACGCTCGGCGCGATCATCACGCCGTCCCCGATCCGGATCTCCACGTCGTCGACGAAGGTCAGGTTCACGTTGCCGAAGAAGTCGTCGCCGATGTGCACCTTGCTGCCGAACCCGGCGGCGAACGGCGGCAGCAGCACGGTGCGCTCGCCGACCGAGCCGAAGATCGCCTCCAGCAGCGCCCGGCGTTTGTCCGGCTCGCTGGGCGCGGTGCGGTTGTACTCGAAGATCTCGTCGGTGCGGCGTTGCGGGGCTTGGAAGGCGGCCTCGGTCTCGGTGTAGACGAGCCCCTTGGCTATCCGCGCCAGGACTTCTTCCTCATTATTCTGCGACACAGCCGAACACTCCGTCCCTTGCTTCACTATGTGGATCATCGGTGCGGTCGAAGAGGATTGACTCTCTTTGGTAAGGCTCGCATATTCGCCTGGGGACGGTTGTTCCCGCCCATTCACCGTCGGGAGGCAATATGTACGATCGCGTTCCCCTGCCCGTCGCGAGATTCCTGCGGCGCCACGGCGCCCGCTTCGCCGCCCTCGGCGCGGCGTTCGCGCTCGTCCTGGCGTTCACCGCGCCGGCGAGTGCGAACACCGGCGCCGCGCGCGCGAGCGCCACTCGCGCCGCCCTGCCCGCCGTGGCCCCGATCATCCCCTTCGGATGTGCCAAGGCCGAGCCGGGCCAGGCCCACTGCCTGGGGCGGGGGCGGCTCGCGCCGACCACCTCCGGCAGCCCGACCAGCTCCGGGCTGAAACCGGCCGACCTGATATCCGCCTACAAGCTCAGCGGCACCAACGGCGCCGGTCGGACCGTCGCGATCGTCGACGCCCTCGACGATCCCAACGCCGCCTCCGACCTCGCGGCCTACCGCAGCGCCTACGGGCTGCCGGCGTGCACCGCGGCCAGCGGCTGCTTCCAGAAGGTGAACGGTAGCGGGCAGGCCTCGCCGCTGCCGGCCGCGGACTACGGCTGGGCCGAGGAGGAGAGCCTGGACCTGGACATGGTCTCGGCGATCTGCCCCGGCTGCCACATCCTGCTGGTGGAGGCCGCCGGCGCGGACACCGCGTCGCTGACCGCCGCCGAGGACACCGCGGCCAAGGCGCCGGGCGTGGTGTCGGTCTCCAACAGTTGGGGCGCGGCCGAGGACAGCTCCACGCTGGCCGCCGACCCGCACTTCAACCACCCCGGAGTCGCGATCACCGCGAGCAGCGGCGACAGCGGGTACGGCGTCAGCTGGCCGGCCGCCTCGCCCTACGTCACCGCGGTCGGCGGCACCAGCCTGAGCACGGCGTCCAACGCCCGCGGCTGGACTGAGACCGCCTGGTCCAGCGCCGGCAGCGGCTGTTCGACCCAGGAGCCGAAGCCGGCGTGGCAGCAGGACACCGGCTGCGCACACCGGACGGTCGCGGACGTGTCCGCGGTCGCCGACCCGAACACCGGGGTCGCCGTCTACGACACCGCGAACAGCTGCGGGGGCGGGGCGTTCTGCGACCTGCTGCTGTCCCTGGGCCTGGCCACCGGCGCCGACGGCTGGGTGCAGGTCGGCGGGACCAGCGCGTCCTCGCCGATCATCGCCTCGGTCTACGCGCTGGCCGGGAACAGCGGCACGACGAACTACGGCTCCTACCCGTACGCGCACACCGCGTCGCTGTTCGACGTGACCAGCGGCTCCAACGGCACCTGCACGCCGACGTACCTGTGCACGGCCGGTCCCGGCTACGACGGGCCGACCGGGCTGGGCACGCCGAACGGCACCGGCGGGTTCTGATCCGCACCCGCTGAACCGGAAGTGGTGCCGCGCCGCCTGGGATCCCGGGATCGGCGCGGCACCGCGCTTCTCACACCGCGCGTCTCATACTGCGCATAGCTCGCCGCTTCGTTGTTCAGAACCCCCGCGCGAGCCGGTAGTAGGCCTGACCCCACCGCAGTTCCTTCTCGAACTGCCGCACCCGGGTCTGACCGTCGATCACGAGCAGCTCCACCCCGACGATCTCGGCCAGATCCCGCAGCACCTCTGTGCTCAGCGCCGAGGAGTAGACCGTGTGGTGCGGTGCTCCGGCGATGAGCCAGGACTCCGCTGACGTACGCAGATCCGGACGCGGCGCCCAGACGGCGCGCGCCACCGGCAGCTTCGGCAGCGGTTCGGGCGGCCCGACCGTGTCGATCTCGTTGGCCACCAAGCGGAACCGGTCGCCGAGGTCGGACAGGCCGGCCACGAACGCCGGTCCCGGGGCGGCGTCGAAGACCAGGCGGACCGGGTCTTCGCGGGCGCCGATGGACAGCGGGTGCAGCTCCAGCTTGGGCCGCTCCCCCGCTATCGACGGGCAGACCTCCAGCATGTGGGCACCCAGGACCAGGCCTTGGCCGTCTTCGAGGTGGTAGGTGTAGTCCTCCATGAAGGAGGTGCCGCCGGGCAGTCCGGTCGCGGCGGCTTTCAGGGCCCTGAGGAGCACCGCGGTCTTCCAGTCGCCCTCGCCGCCGAAGCCGTGGCCGTCGGCCATCAGCCGCTGCACCGCCAGGCCGGGCAGTTGGCGCAGGGCGCCGAGGTCTTCGAAGTTGGTGGTGAACGCGGTGAAGCCGCCGTCGGTGAGGAACTGCCGCAGACCGGCCTCGATGCGGGCGCCGTAACGCAGGGATTCGTGGCGGTCCCCGGCGGGGCGGAGCTCCGGGGAGATGTCGTAGAGGTCTGAGTATTCGGTGATGAGGGCGTCCACCGCGTCGTCCGGCGCGGCATGCACCGCCGAGGCGAGCGCGTCGGCGCCGTAGCCGTTCACCGACACCCCGAAGGTCAGCTCGGCCTCGACCTTGTCGCCCTCGGTGACCGCGACGTCCCGCATGTTGTCGCCGAACCGGGCCAGGCGCATCGTGCGCAGCGCGTCGGCGGCCTGGCAGGCGCGGGCCCAGTCGCCGACGCGGGCGGTGACCGAGGGGTCGGCGACGTGCCCGAACACGGTCTTGCGCGGCACGCCGAGCCGGGTCTGCGCGTACCCGAACTCGCGGTCGCCGTGCGCGGCCTGGTTCAGGTTCATGAAGTCCATGTCGATGGTGGCCCAGGGCAGCGCGCGGTTGGCCTGGGTGTGCAGGTGCAGCAGCGGTTTGCGCAGCGCGTCCAGGCCGGCGATCCACATCTTGGCCGGGGAGAACGTGTGCATCCAGGCGATCACGCCGACGCAATTGTCGTCGGCGTTGGCCGCCAGCAGCACACGCCGGATGGCCGCGCTGTCGGTGAGGACCGGACGCCAGCTGACCGGCACGGGTATCGCGGCATCGGCGCCGAGCCGCGCGGCGACCTCCCGCGACTGCTCGGCGACCTGCCGCAGCGTGTCCTCGCCGTACATGCCCTGCGAACCGGTGAGGAACCAGATCTCGGCGGTCATCCCTTTGTGTCTCCCTGTGAGGCGGGCTGTGCGGCGGAGGGTGTGGCGGACCGGTCCGAGGACTGGCCGTAAACGTTCTGATAGCGGTCGTGGAGCGAGGCGATGTCCTGCTCCCCGATCGGCAGCGGACGGCCGTGCGCGCGGGCCAGGTGGACGGTGCGCGCCACGTCCTCGGTCATCACCGCCGCCTTGACCGCGGCCTTGGCGGTGTCGCCGACGGTGAACACGCCGTGGTTGCGCATCAGCACCGCCGGGGAGTTGCCGCCGGCCAGGGTCTGCACGATGCCCCGGCCGATCGAGTCGTCGCCGATCAGCGCGAACGGCCCGACCGGGATCTCGCCGCCGAACTCGTCGGCCATCGCGGTCAGCACACACGGCACCGCCTCGCCGCGGGCCGCCCAGGCCGAGGCGTAGGTGGAGTGGGTGTGCACGACGCCGCCGACCTCGGGCATGTGCCGGTAGACGTAGGCGTGCGCGGCGGTGTCCGAGGACGGGGCCAGATCGCCTTCGACGACCGCGCCGTCGAGGTCGCAGACGATCATGTTGGCCGGGGTCAGGTCGTCGTAGGCGACCCCGGACGGTTTGATGACCAGCAGATCCCGGCCCGGGACCCGGGCCGAGACGTTGCCCGCGGTCCATACCACGAGCTGGTAGCGGACCAGCTCGGCATGCAGGTCGCAGACCTCGCGGCGGATCCGGGCTATGTCGGTGCTCACTGTACGGGGCCTTTCTGGGCGGGGCGGTCGGCGCGGGCTATGGCGGCGTTGCGGATCTTGCGCAGGCGGTGCAGGGCTCCCCCGGCGGCGCCGAAGGCATCGTGCAAAGCGCGGTACTCGGCGAACAGGGCGTCGTAGGCGTCGGCGCGCGCCGGGTCGGGAACGTAGGCGGCGCTCTCGCAGGCGCCCATCGCCTCGGCGGCGGTCGGCACATCCGGATAGGCGCCGGCGGCGACGGCGGCGTGGATCGCCGAGCCGAGCGCCGGGGCCTGGTCGGAGACCGCGACGGAGACCGGGCGGCGCAGGATGTCGGCGTAGAGCTGCATCAGGAAGCTGTTGCGTTTCAGACCGCCGGCGACGACGAACTCGGCGACCCCGACGCCCCCGGCCTCGAAGGCCTCGACGATGACCCGGGTGCCGAACGCGGTGGCCTCCAGCAGCGCGCGATAGACCTCCTCGGGCCGGGTGGCCAGGGTCAGGCCGATGATCACACCGGACAGGTCGTGGTCGACCAGGATCGAGCGGTTGCCGCCCATCCAATCCAGGGCGACGAGGCCGTGGCCGCCCACCGGCTGGTCGGCGCAGGCCGCGGTCAGCTCCTCGTGGCCGCGGCCGGTGAGCTGGGTCCACCAGGCGAAGATGTCGCCGACGGCGCTCTGCCCGGCTTCGTAGCCGTAGTACCCGGCGGTGATCCCGCCGTCCACGACACCGCAGATGCCCGGGACGTCGGCCAGGACCGGGCTGTTGAGGACGTGACAGGTCGAGGTGCCCATGATCGCCAGCAGCTTGCCGGGCTCGACGGCGCGCGCCGCCGGGGCGGTCACGTGCGCGTCGACGTTGCCCGCGGCCACGGCGATGCCGGCGGGCAGGCCGGTCCATTCGGCGGCCCGTTCGGTCAGGGCGCCGACCCGGGAGCCGAGGGGGGCCAGGCCGTCGGGGTGGACAAGGCGGGTGGCTGCGAAGTCGGCGAAGCGGGGGTCCAAGGCGTGCAGGAAGTCGCCGGCCGGGTAGCCGCCTTCTTGAAAGATGCCCTTGTACCCGGCGGTGCAGGCGTTGCGGGATTCGGTGCCGGTCAGTTCCCAGACGATCCAGTCGGCGGCCTCGATCCAGCGTTCGCAGCGTTCGTAGATCCCCGGGGCTTCCTCCAACACTTGCAGGGCCTTGGCGAACTCCCATTCCGAGGACTGCTTGCCGCCGTAGCGCCGGGCCCACGGCTCGCCGCGTTCGACGGCCAAGGCGTTGATCCGGTCGGCCTGGGCTTGGGCGGCGTGGTGTTTCCACAGCTTCGGCCAGGCGTGCGGCTCGCCGGTCAGGCCGCTGAGTTCGCACAGCGGCGTGCCGTCGGCCAGGGTCGGCAGCACGGTGCAGGCGGTGAAGTCGATGGCGATGCCGATGACGGCGGCCGGGTCCACCTCGCTCGCGGCCAGGGCGGCCGGGACCGCGCCGCGCAGTACCTCGCGCCAGTCCTCAGGGTTCTGCAACGCCCAGTCCGGCGGCAGCGGGCCGGTGCCGTCCGGGAGCAAGTGGTCGATGACGCCGTGCCGGTAGTCCGTGACGGCGCTGCCCAGTTCGGCGCCGTCGCGGACGCGGACCACGACGGCGCGTCCGGACAGGGTGCCGAAGTCGACACCCACCACATACCGATCGATGTTAGCGGTAACAATCATGGCCCGACGCGATCCCTCCGCGTTGTTTGGTCGGATGAAGCTGGCTGAAATACTGCTCAAGTGCGCCGTGGCGCGGTACTCCGGCGCACGACGAGCTCTGTCGGTATGACCACCCCGGCCGGCGCGGCGGGGGCGCCGACCGCGCCGATCTGGTCCAGCAGCAGCGCCAGACTGCGCCGGCCGAGCGCGGCGAAGTCCTGCCGCACCGTGGTCAGCGGCGGGCTGAAGAACGCCGCCTCCGGGATGTCGTCGAAGCCGATGACGCTGACCTCTTCGGGCACCCGGCGGCCGGCCTCGTGCAGGGCCAGCAGCAGACCCAGGGCGATGTGGTCGTTGGCGGCGAACACCGCGGTCACCGACGGGTCCAGGGCCAGCGCCTTGCCGCGTTCGTAGCCGGAGGCCGCGCTCCAGTCGCCCGGGACCGGCTCCGGGACCGGCGCCCCGGCCGCGGTCAGCGCGTCGCGCCAGCCGCGCATCCGGTCCCGGGCCTCGGGCCAGTCCGTGGGACCGGCCGCGTGGTGGACCGTGGTGTGCCCCAGATCGAGCAGGTGCCGGACGGCCGCGAGCGGGCCGTCGTGCTGGTCCACCACCGCCGAGGCCACAGTCTGGGCCGGGGCCAGCGCCACCACCGGCAGCACCGGCGGCAGGTGCCGGACCACCTGGTCGGCCGGGACGTGGCCGGGGATCAGGATGATGCCGTCCACGCCCTGGCCGCGCAGCCGGTCGGCGGCCTCGGCCACCGAGCGCCGGCTGGGCGAGGCCAGGCCGACCACCGAGACGAAGTAGTCGGCGTCGCGGGCGCTGCCCTCGATCGCGCTGACCATCGAGGCCGGGCCGAACAGCGTGGTGTCGAAGCTGACCACGCCGATGGTCCGCGAGGAGCCGGTGGCCAGGGCGCGCGCTATGGCGTTGGGCCGGAAGTCCAGCTGCGCGGCCGCGGCCAGCACCTTGGCCCGGGTCTCGGCGCTGACCCGCGGGTGGTCCTTGAACACCCGGGACACCGTCTGGTGGGAGACCCCGGCCAGTTCGGCCACGTCGCGCAGCCCGGGCCGGCCGCCGCCGCGCGCCGGCTCGGCGGTGCGCACCCGCTCGTTGGTCACCTGGGGTTCTCCTCGTCCTCGTACAGTGCTCGCAGCTTATCGAGCCGTCCCGGCCCGGCGCTCGGCGCACACGTCGAAGGCCACCGCGCGGCCGGCGGGATCAGGCGCTTGACCGGCATGACGCGTTCGGCCGTGAGACGTGAGTGTTACCGGTAACTCATACCGTGTCAAGGGTTCGGCGAGCGCCCGGAGGTCACAGGCCTGGGCTGGTCAACGGCATCAGCGGCTTATGCACGCCGATCGAGGGCTGCGCGCCCGGCGGCCAGGACCGCGTCGGCGATCTGGGCGACCGGGCGGGTGCCGTCCAGGACCAGCGCGCCGAAGCCCCGGTAGGTCGACTCCATGTTCTCGTTGTACCCGAGCGCGGCCGCCAACTCCTCCGGGTGTTTGCCGAAGGCGTTCGTCGTGCGGGTCAGCAGACGGTGCCGGAGCGTCTGTTCGTCGACCACCAGGCAGACCACGACGTCGAACAGGTCCCATACCCGCACCTCGTTCTCGACGGTGCCGAAAAGGTACGCGACCGTTCCCCGGGATTCCTCGGCGAGAGCCTCAACCTTCGGCCGGCTGATCTGCCACCCGAAACCGTCGAGCCAGCCGGGCGGCGACGGATACGGCGGGTCGACGACGACCTGCCCGGTGACCCGGTCGACCCACTGGTTGTAGCCGTCCCAGTCGGCGTCGATCGCCTGCTCGCCCCGGTCTTTCAGCAGGGTGCAGACCGTCGACTTGCCGACCCCCGCGTTGCCCGTCACCCACACCAGTGCCACCACCGCAGTGTCGCACGGGGCTGGCTAGGCCGAGGTACGGGTTTAGTGCGATATCAGGCAGCCTCTGTCAGGTAGTGCGCGACGTGACATTCGATGTGCCGGTCGTCGGGCGGGAGGTGCTGTGGGCTGGTGCTGGTGGCTGGTGCTGTGGGCCGGGTTGCGATTGGGCTGTGGTTTCAAATGCCTTTTACGGCCTTCGGTTATAGGTGTGCTGGTTCGGGGTTCGGGTCGGCGGGTGTGTTTGTCGGCTGCCGGTTCCCGCGTTCACAACCCCGCCGCAGCTCAGGCCTCTGCAACTCCAGCAAGTCCGGGCAAGGGCACAGGCAAGATCAAAGTCAAGAGCTGTG